>JAVBNJ010000133.1:0-2552 GCA_031551625.1 Bacteroidales bacterium
CTTCACATCCGTCAGTTCGCGGAAATCGGCCACCGAGTCGAGCGTCATATATGGTTTCTTTTTCTTCATACGTTCCACTTGGTGCATCACTAAACCGAAGCCTGCGCTGCAATCCGAGAAAGCCGGTACAAAAATAGGCACATTGTTTTCGTAGCACGTTTGTATCAACGAATTTTTCTTTTTAGAATTTTTGCTCAGCCATTTGCCGATTTCCCAAATGAACTCACGCGACGAGTAGGGACGCGCTTCCAGCGAGTCGGCAATTTCTTTAATGGTCGAATCGCACGCTTGCAATTCTTCTTCGTCAATGTATGTATCGTAAATACGGTCGATATAATTACCGCGCAACAACTTGTCGTCAACAAACGGCGTACCCTTGTAATGCTTGTACCCCAAAGCTTCGAAGAAGTCCATGTCGATAATGGAAGCGCCGGTTGCTACCACACAGTCAATCATATTGAAACGTACCATATCTACATACACCTGCATGCAACCGCCGGCGCTGGTGCTGCCTGCAAGGATAAGCCAGTTCGTACAGTTTTTATTTTTAATCATCAATTGCAAGATATCGGTCGCGTTGGCCGTATCGCGCGATGAGAAAGACATCTCACGCATTGCATCAATGATTTTAGTAGAGTCGATTTTAGTAATGTCCACATGCTTGATAACATCTTTCAGCATGTCCTTTTTTTTCATCGCCATTGTGTTTATTTTTTTTAGTTTTTTTTATTCTAACCAACAAAGGTAATTATTTTTTTGATGAGAACAATAAATTGTGGGACAAAAAATCGCCGCAAAGTTTCCTAAAAAAAACAAGGAAGTGTACCTCCTTGTTTTAGAATTTTATACCACGCACCCTGAAAATTATTAACAACTCCAAGACTCTCAAATATTAAATCACAATCTTGTCGCCATTCTTGTCGAACCACTGGTGCTCAAGGAATGCAAAATTGCTGGTCGCTTTTATATGCAAGCGGCAACCGTTCTTCCATGCCCAACGGCAGCGGCGCGAGATAAGGCCGCTCTTGAGGTACACTGCTATGTAAGGATGCACTTTCAGGGTAATATTTTTTATCTTCTTCTCGTGTGCAAGATAAGCCAATTGGTTTTGCAACACATCGTCAAAGAGGATAGACGGGGTAATCTTTCCCGTTCCATTACAAGCCGGGCATGTTTCATTATTGTTTATTTGCGTGGCCTGGCGCACCCGTTGCCGCGTCAGCTGCATCAACCCGAATTTCGATAACGGCAAGATATTATGTTTCGCGCGGTCGTTCTCCATAATCTGCCGCATGTGCATAAACAATTTCTGCCTGTTCTCGGGCTTATTCATATCAATGAAGTCCACAATGATAATCCCGCCGATATCGCGCAAGCGCAACTGCCGCGCTACTTCTGTAGCAGCCAGCATATTCACTTCCAATGCTTGTGCTTCGGGGTCGGCTTCCCCCTTGGTTCGCCCGCTGTTCACGTCCACCACATGCATAGCCTCGGTTTGCTCCATAATCATGTAAGCACCCGCTTTGAGCGACACATACTTACCGAACGAACCGCGGATTTGCCGCGATACCCCGAAATGCTCAAAAATAGCCTCTTTGCCATTATACAACCGTACAATCTTTTCCTTTTCCGGTGCAATGGTTCCGATATATTCCTTGATTTCCTCGAACAACGAACCGTCGTTTACATACACATTATTATAAGTGCCGTTGAGCATGTCGCGCAGAATAGCCGACGTACGGTTAATCTCGCTCACCATCAACTGGGGCGGGTGTCCTGCCTTCAATTTTTCGGCACACATTTCCCAACGTTTGATCAGCGAATTGAGTTCCGGCGCCAACGTGGCAGTCTTTTTTCCTTCGGCCACCGTACGCACGATTACGCCAAAACCCGTCGGAACAATGCTGCTAACCAGCCGTTCCATCCGGCGGCGTTCTTCGCGCTGCTCTATTTTGCTTGATATTGAAACCTTTTCCGAAAAGGGAATTAGTACCAAATTCCGCCCGGCTATCGAGATTTCGGCCGTCAATCGAGGCCCTTTGGTAGAAATAGCCTCTTTCACAATTTGTACCAAAATAGGTTGCCCAACAGTTAACACATCGGCAATTTTCCCCTCTTTCGGAAGTATATCTTTATCGTCTTTAGGTGCTGTAACTACTGCCGGTTGTTTGGCTACCACTTTTTTTGTGTAGTCATTCAACTGGTTGAAATACAACCCTAAATCATAATAGTGTAAAAACGCATCCTTTTCGTCGCCCACATCTACAAATGCAGCGTTTAAAGCAGGCATTATCCGTTTTACTTTTCCCAAGTATATGTCGCCTACGGCATAATTACTGGAAGTGCTTTCTTTATTGAGCTCAACCAGCCGTTTATCTTCCAATAAAGCAATCGTAATTTCCGAGGAGGTGACATCTATAATTAACTCTCTTTCCATAAATACAATTAAAATCCCTGTAAGCACTGAAATGTACCAACTCACCTCAATAAAACAACCCCGAAGCTTAAATAACTACTTCGGGTTTGCTTTACCTCTTAATAACCGAACGTTA
>JAVBNJ010000121.1:0-5237 GCA_031551625.1 Bacteroidales bacterium
GCTTCCGGCATTTCCGAAAATAGATTCCACAAAATCCAGGTTACTCACTAACGAACCGGGTGCAAAGAAACGGATTTCCATTGTTTTCTGCGGCGACACGCCTTCGATTCCCGGGCAAACAATAGGCCTCAAAAGCAAAGACACCCATGTTTTAACGGGATTATCGTTTGCCGTAAAAGGCAATGCCAATATATCGCCCTGTTCGGCAAACGCTTTGTGGAAAAGGTAAGCCGCCACATTTTTAGGAACCGCTTTCTTGTCGTCGGGAATAGGAAGGCCGCCTTCCGCCACGTGGAAAACACCTTTGGTGGTTCGCTTATCATTTCTCGGGTTATGCAGGATGCCTTGCTTTACACGGTAGCTCTTGTTGTACTCCGATTCAAAATAATCTTTACCCATTGGCAACGACAGCTCGCGTGCTATACCATGAAAATCCAGCGTAAAGGTGGAATAAGGCATAGCCAATGACGGACAGTTGGGTATATCCGAGAAATAGTTTCTCACAAACTGCTGGATCCGCAAATCGGCGGGGCAGTGGCGCAACGAGTAGCGGCGCTCGCGTTCGCGATAGTCCTTTATTAGATTTTCGGCAATATCAAGAAACGAATCACTGTCTTCCGACAAATCATCGGTCAGCCCGAGCGAGTTAATTTTTAATTTTATGTATCTGTGAATGTAACTTTTTGCAATGGGTTTTGCACCCTTTGGCAGAAAGCCGATTGTTTTTAGTAAATTCTCCATGGAAATAATATATCTATTTTTATTTAACTATACAAAGATACAAAAACAAAAAAGAGATTTACAAATTTTGTAAAACTCTTTTTTCCAGTGATCCCGCTGGGATTCGAACCCAGGACCCCAACATTAAAAGTGTTGTGCTCTACCAGCTGAGCTACGGAATCGGTCCTTTTCACTCCCTCTTTTTCAAAAGGGAGTGCAAAGGTAGTCATTTTTTTGAAATCGGCAAATTTTTTTTTCGACATTTTCTCAAAATGCTTGTATTTCCTAACTTTTTGTAACTTCGTAAAACTATTTTAGTAAGAAAAATGAATCTCTACCTCTCCTCATTCCTTACCTTTTTTAAAGTCGGGGCATTTACGCTGGGTGGCGGCTATGCCATGATCCCGCTTATTGAACGCGAGGTGGTAGATAAAAAAAAGTGGCTCAACCGGCAGGAATTCATTGACCAGATTGCGGTGGCACAATCCGTTCCCGGCGTGTTTGCCGTAAACATGGCTATATTTGTAGGCTACAAGCTGCGGGGCGTCAAAGGCAGCATTGCTACGACACTGGGCACCATCCTGCCATCGTTCATCATTATTCTACTTATTGCCCTATTCTTCTTCAGTTTCAAGGATAATGAATGGGTGATAAAAATATTCAAAGGCATCCGCCCGGCAGTAGTGGCGCTCATTGCCATACCAGTGCTTACTACCGCGCGTACAGCCGGTATTACTTACAAAACTGTGATGATTCCCATCGTCACGGCGCTACTCATCTGGCTGCTCAACGTATCGCCCGTCTACATTGTAATAGTGGCGGCGTTGGCAGGTGTGCTATGGCAACGGCACAAAGCCCCCAAAGGAGGAAAAAAGAGCATCACAAAACAAGGAAAGGGTAGCCGAGTCCCTTTGCGAGATAAGACTTTATCCTTTTGGGGACTTGCAGTCCCACTCCCCCTTTGGGGGCTGGGGAAGCTTTTTTTCTCCTTCTTCAAAATCGGGCTATTCGGCTTTGGTGGCGGCTACGCCATGCTCTCACTCATCCAGCACGAGGTGGTGGAATCGCACGGTTGGCTCACCAGCGCGGAGTTTACCGATTTGGTCGCCATCTCGCAAATGACACCCGGCCCCATCGGCATCAACACCGCCACATTTGTAGGCTACACCGCCGGCGGCATACTTGGCTCTGCCGTGGCCACCATTGCACTGGTGTTACCATCGTTTGCCATTATGCTCACCATTTGCAAACTGTTCGAACGCTTTCGCGCTAACAGTTATATCGAGGCTGCTTTCCGCGCACTGCGCCTTGTGGTGGTTGGACTCATTGCTTCGGCCGCGCTGATGTTGCTCACACCCGACAATTTCGTGGATTATACCAGCGTTATTATCCTCGTCGTGGCGTTCTTCGCTACATGGAAGTTCAAACTCAACCCTATTCTCACAATTATTGCCGCTGGCGTGTTCGGCGTATTCTTCTATTAGAACAAAGAAGACTTGAATAGCTACAAAAGAAACGCCCCCTTACGGGGGCGCCGCTCCTTCAAACTATTATCCCATCTTGTTATCCACTCGGAGCGACTACAAAGGTACGACCTTTTTTTGAATTTGCAAAATTTATTCATTAATTTGTTTTCTAATATAAATTATTTCCTTTGGAAAATATTTTATATCTTTGTAGTACAATAAAAAATGAACCCGTATGAAACATGTAATTATAGGAGGTGTAGCCGGTGGCGCCACAGCTGCTGCCCGTATCCGCCGCGCCGATGAGTTTGCCGAAATCATATTACTTGAGAAAGGCCACTATATTTCGTATGCCAACTGCGGCCTACCTTATTATGTAGGAGGTGTGATTGAAGAACGCAATAAACTGTTCGTGCAAACACCCACCTCGTTCGGCAACCGCTTTGATGTCGATGTACGCACCGACAGCGAAGCCACAGCCATAGACCCGGCAGCTAAAACCGTAACGATTCGCCGCACCAATGGCAGCACTTACATCGAAAGTTTTGACAAACTGTTACTATCGCCGGGCGCTACACCGGTACGGCCACCGCTCGAAGGAATCGAATCCGAAGGCATTTTCACGTTGCGCGATGTGGCCGACACCGACCGTATCAAACAATATGTAACCGAACACAAAGTAAAGAAAGCAGTAGTAGTAGGCGCCGGGTTCATTGGGCTGGAGATGGCCGAGAACCTGCATCGCCTGGGCGCCGAAGTGGCTATCGTAGAAATGGGCGAACAGGTAATGGCTCCGCTCGACTTTTCGATGGCAGCGCACGTGCACCAGCATTTGTTGCAAAAAGGCATTCAATTATATTTGGGCGAAAGCGTTGTGCACTTCGAACCGCGCGAAACGAATCTTTTAGTTCACTGCAAAAACGGCTCAGCTATTGAAGCCGATATAGTGATTCTATCCATCGGCGTGCGCCCCGAAACAACACTGGCTAAACAGGCAGGACTTAAAATCGGCGTTACAGGCGGCATTTGGGTTGACGAATATTTAGAAACATCTGTAAAAGATATTTACGCCGTGGGCGATGCCATCGAATTTCCCCACCCCATCAGCGGGCAGCCGTGGCTCAACTTCCTGGCCAACCCCGCCAACCGCCAGGGCCGCATAGTGGCCGACAACATGGTACTCGGCAACACCACCAAATACGAAGGTGCCATCGGCACAGCCATTGCCAAAGTGTTCGACCTCACGGTAGCCTCTACAGGGCTTGCGGCCAAACGGCTGCGGCAA
Source organism: Bacteroidales bacterium (assembly GCA_031551625.1). Classification (GTDB taxonomy): domain Bacteria; phylum Bacteroidota; class Bacteroidia; order Bacteroidales; family UBA932; genus JAVBNJ01. The sequence continues at coordinate 3,472 of JAVBNJ010000121.1, forward strand.
CTCGGCATAGCTTACAAAAGTTCATACACCCACTCTAACTCACACGCAGGCTACTATCCCGATGCGTTACCATTAAGCATCAAACTCACGTTCGACCCGCAAAGCGGAAAGCTCTACGGCGCACAGTGCGTGGGCTTCGACGGGGTCGATAAGCGTATTGATCAATTGGCGCTGGTTATCAAAAAAGGCGGCACCGTGTATGATTTGATTAAGCTAGAACACGCCTATGCCCCACCCTATTCTTCGGCCAAAGATCCCGTAGCCATTGCCGGTTATGTGGCAAACAACATTATTAGCGGAGCCACGAAAATCGTTCACTGGCGCGAAGTGCAGCAGGCCGACCTGTCGACGGTAATATTGCTCGACGTGCGTACTCCCGAAGAATTCAAGTGCGGAACCATTACCGGAGCCACCAACATTCCGCTCGACGAGCTGCGCGAACGCCTCGACGAAATCCCGCAAGACAAGCCCATCTACGTCTATTGCGCAATTGGCCTGCGTGGCTATCTTGCACAAAAAATACTGACAGCGCGTGGTTTTTCCGACGTAAAAAATCTTTCGGGCGGCTACAAAACATACAGCAACGCTACGGCGCCTGTTACCAAAGCCGCTACAGTCAACACAAGCAATAATAGTACAACGAATACGATGAGCAACGAAACTAAAACTATAAAACTCGATGCATGTGGATTGCAATGCCCGGGGCCGGTACTGAAACTGAAACAAACCATCGACACTATGCAAGAAGGTGAGCAGGTAGAAATCATAGCTACCGATGCCGGCTTTGCGTCCGATGCCCAAGCTTGGTGCAATACCACCGGAAATCGTTTGGTATCGAGCGTTTCAGAAAAAGGAAAATATACCGTGATCATTGAAAAAGGCGCGGGCAAAACATGCCAAACAGTTAGCACATGCAGCAACAAGGCCAAGACCCTTATATTATTCAGCGATGATCTCGACAAAGCATTAGCCGCCTTTGTGCTTGCCAACGGCGCTGCCGCTACCGGCGATAAAGTGTCGATATTCTTTACGTTTTGGGGACTCAACGCAATTAAAAAAGTGAAGAAACCGAAAACAGAAAAAGATCTTTTCGGCAAAATGTTCGGCCTGATGCTCCCTTCAAGTTCCTTTAAACTCAAGCTCTCGAAGATGAATATGGCAGGCATTGGCGGCCGCATGATGCGCTACATTATGAAACGCAAAGGCATTGATTCGCTCGAAAGCCTGCGCGAGCAAGCCATTGCACAAGGTATAGAGTTCATTGCCTGCCAAATGTCGATGGATGTGATGGGAGTGGCGCGCGAAGAACTGCTCGACAACGTAGTAATTGGCGGCGTAGCCACCTACATGGAACGCGCCGACAATGCCAATATCAACCTGTTTATTTAACGCATTCCCGCATGGAACAACTGTGTAAGATACGCGACATCTATCGCACCATTTCGGCCTACGAAGCGGACTTTCAGAAAGCACACGGGCTAAGCCTGAATGAAGGTATGTTACTGTGTACGCTGGAAAAAAAAGACGGACTAACTTCTGGCGACATAGCTTTGGAACTGGGGCTTTCCACATCGAATACATCCAAAATAATCGCACTGGTCGAAGATAAAAAATGGATTAAACGCAGCATCGACAAAGTCGACCGGCGGCAAATGTGCTTCTCGCTCACCATCGCTGGAAGCAAGCAACTGCAAGCCGTTAAAACCAATACGATACCGATACCGAAAATGTTGCAACAATTACTTAACTAACGGAACACTCTCTAT
>JAVBNJ010000102.1:0-13899 GCA_031551625.1 Bacteroidales bacterium
GCAATGAAAAAAGCATGCAAAGATACGAAAATATTGTCGTATCTTTGTAACTCAAATTTCGCTAAAATTTGCATGAAAGCTTACCTTGATTTACTACAACATATTTTGGACAACGGCGCGGTGAAGACTGACCGCACGGGAACGGGTACTACCAGCGTATTCGGTTACCAGATGCGGTTCGATTTGCAAAAAGGATTCCCTTTATTGACTACTAAAAAAGTACATTTGAAATCCATTATCTATGAATTGCTGTGGTTCCTGAAAGGCGATACGAATGTCAAATACCTTCGCGATAACAAAGTTACTATCTGGGATGAGTGGGCCGATGCCAACGGAAACCTCGGTCACATCTATGGTTACCAGTGGCGTTCGTGGCCAACGCCCGACGGACGGCACATCGACCAGATTACGGAAGTAGTAAATTCAATTAAGAATAACCCCGACTCGCGCCGTCATATTGTGAGCGCATGGAACGTGGGCGAGCTGGATAAAATGGCATTGCCGCCGTGCCACGCGCTGTTTCAGTTTTATGTCGCAAACGGAAAATTATCGTGCCAGCTCTACCAGCGTAGCGCCGATGTGTTCCTCGGCGTACCGTTCAACATTGCATCGTATGCCATACTTACAATGATGATGGCACAGGTGTGTGGTTTGCAACCCGGCGAGTTTGTGCATACATTGGGCGATGCACATATTTACCTCAACCACATGGAACAGGTGAAAACCCAACTGTCACGCGCACCGCGCACATTACCCGTGATGAAAATAAATCCGGCGATAAAATCAATTTTCGATTTTCACTACGAAGATTTTAGTTTAGAAGGCTATGATCCGCATCCGGCCATCAAGGCCGATATTGCGGTGTAGTCGAAAATATTTTGTATCTTTGAAAATCCAATCAAAAGGGAAAACTATCGTTCAACGATTTCACTATTTTGGTGGATGAAGAAAACTTTATCCGCTCTTTCAGAGAATCGGGATTGTTTGCTAAAACACAGTCGGGCGAACGGTTGGCAAAATCAATAAAGATTACTTACAACGTGCTGACGGTGGAACGACCAAAACGCAACTAAATCAAAAAATACTTGCACATATAAAAACAAACGTTTATATTTGTGCAATTACAACATGTTCTTTAACGTATAAGAAAAGAATCATTTTTTGATTCGTCTTTGATTTGAAACGTCGAACTTTCAACACACTAAAAGATTTACTATTCATGTAAACACGTGGACTTAGTTTATTTTAGTGTGGGTTTTCGACGACCTCAAATCAGATAAATTATGTTCACGTTTTAGTTTTGTCTCTAAAACTATATGGATTGGTACAGATTGAGACAAAAAAGGCAGTAAATAAAAATTTGTAGCAAGGGATTATTATAAAAATATGTAGCAAAGGGAATCGGTTAATGTTTGTGTTTGTTTATTGGTAAATAATATTACCGATTCTCCGAGCTGCACAATATAAACTAAAAAATTAGTTACAACTAAAAATTTAATTGATATGAACAAAATCTCTTATTTACCAGAAGCGAGACCTAACAAGTTTTGTAGTGTAATGCAAACCGTAATTAACAGTAAGAAATTACTTTGTCTGTTACTGACGGCGTTTGCCGTAAACCTGTTAGGTTTAATCCCAACAGTAGCCCAAACCAACATACGTTACATAAACGGCATGTATAGCGGCCTTCCGCGCGTGAGTTTCGAGGTATGGTGGAACGCCTCACCCACCCGCGATGTAACCGACGGCAACGGCAAATGCTATAATTCCAGAGTATGGGTACTGATTGATTATTGCGAGGTCGATGCAGCCGGTAACCCCGTTGGCGAATGGCAGCGTGCTACCATTGGCGGTATGATTATGGCCACTCCCCCCGGCATTGCTGAACGCGAACCTGGTAACAACAGCGGATTCTGGCTGCGGGGCATCAATGGGGCTTTTACGACTACCGTTACGGTATCGCTGATGGGCGTACCCGATAGATTCAAATTCTGCGCCTATGCGAACGACCACCCACCGGTGGCCAAAATCAATATCAACAATGCAGGCTTTGCCGGCACGCCTCCCTTTGTAGTTACCTACTCCGATTTTACGACTGGCACGTTTATCAACAAAACCATCAACACGGTAACTAAAAGAATAGTTTCGCTCACCGACAAAACCGGTTGCCCGAGCACCGACATTCAATGCACAATTACCGCGCCCGCGTTGAGCGGAGCTGCTACCGTGTGCAGTGGCGGTAGTGTAACGCTCACCACCACTACGACTCTTGGCTGCACCTATGCCCTGCTGCTGAACGGTGTGGCCACCGGTCAAACTCTTTCCGGCACGGGCAGTCCGCAGAGCTTTGCAGCGGTTACTGCCGCGGGCACCTACAGCGTGCTGGCCACCAACATAGCCGGTGGCTGCACGGCTACCAGCGGCGTGCAGGCGGTGGCCAACTATCCGGCATTTACCCCCGGTAGTATAAGCGGCAGCCAGACAATTACAACCGGCAGCATAGCCGCAGCTATACCTGGTACGGCGGCCAGCGGCGGCCAAACGCCCTACACTTACCGGTGGTATATAAACGGTGGTAGCGCTTTTACTAACACTACTCCCAACTATACGCCCACGCCCGGTACGGCAACAGCCACCTATGAGTATACCCGCCAAGCCAAAGATGCCTGTGCTACTACCTATACGGAAAGCACCGGTGCGTATACGCTGACGGTGCAACCAACAGCTGTACCTTGTGGCAGTGTGTTTGATTTCGGGGTAGTGAGTTTCACTGCCGGTACTGAAATAACGATTTCCGGCAATGGTATTACCCAGATATGGAGCCGCCCTGTAACGGCCACCGGTTGCCAGAAAGCTACTTATAATGGGGGGGCAGATCCAGATTATACTATCGACTGCCGTACCAACCCTTCGTATGCCGGCGATTTATTCAGTTGGTGTGCGGTGAATAACTACCAGACCACGCTTTGTCCCAGCCCCTGGCGGGTGCCAAGCGTGGACGATTTTATTAATCTGGATAAAGCTATGGGCGGCACTGGCGTCAACCGCAACTCTGCTAATACCTTTGCCTATTACATCTCTGTCAGTGGGGAAACCTACAACTGGGCAGGTGCCTATGCCGGCGCCTGCTATAATAGCGGTACACTCGATTATCAAGGCTCGCGCACCCACTACTGGTCGGCAACGGAGAGCAATAGCAACCACGGCTATCATCTGGGCGTGGGCACGACGTATAGCCACGTCTTCCCACAGTACAGCAACAATAAATACTACGGATTTACACTACGTTGCGTGAAATAGGGATTCTTGGCGGAGCCAAGCGGCAAAGCCGCTTAAGTACTTCCCTTGGGCATTCCCGGCATTTGCCACTGCTCCCTGCATAATGGGAGCAGTGGAAGGTTGCGCCGGTACAACCTCAGGGTATTGCCGGGAGACCTTTATGTGGAGACGAAAAAAATTAGTTATATAGCGTCTAAAACAACAAATTCCAAGGTGCAGATACTCAACTCATACATTTATAAAACAATGAAATTCCAAAGAGGTCTAATTTAATAAGAGATTTTATAATCACAAGTGGCTTCAAAAGTAAATAGCCTGCCTTTCTGTTTAAGAAAAGCCGTGTGATAAGAGGTAATCATACATTGCCCTGTCAGGATATGAAAAGGATAACTTCACCGGATTTACCTTTTGCTTTCTTCAAAAAAAAACGTACCTTTGTAAACTATGGATTTACAAACCATCAAACAACGATTCAGTATTATCGGTAACTCGGCAGAGTTGGACCGTGCATTGGATATTGCACGACAAGTGGCGCCTACCGATTTGTCGGTACTCATCACCGGCGAGAGTGGGGTGGGGAAAGAAGTTTTTTCGCAAATTATTCATCAATGCAGCACCCGCAAGCATGGGCCTTATATTGCCGTGAACTGTGGTGCGATTCCTGAGGGTACGATTGACTCCGAGTTGTTCGGGCACGAGAAAGGCTCGTTTACCGGTGCACACGATACGCGCAAAGGGTATTTCGAAGTGGCCGACAACGGTACTATATTTTTGGACGAAGTGGCCGAATTGCCGCTTGCTACGCAAGTGCGTTTGTTGCGTGTATTGGAATCGGGCGAGTTTTTGAAAGTAGGTTCCTCGAAAATACAGAAGACAAATGTGCGTGTGGTAGCCGCAACCAACGTGAATGTGCTGCAAGCCGTACAGGCCGGTCGGTTCCGCGAAGATTTATACTACCGCCTGAATACGGTGCCTATCCATGTGCCGCCGTTGCGCGAACGTAAAGAAGATATTTACCTGTTGTTCCGCAAATTTGCCGCCGATTTTTCGGAACGTTACCGGATGCCTGCCGTTGCACTTACCAACGAGGCTCAGCAAGTATTGAAAGAATACTATTGGCCGGGGAACGTACGCCAATTAAAAAATGTGGTAGAACAGTTATCGGTGATTGAAAATAGCCGGCAGATTTCGGCTGAAGTGTTACAACACTATTTGCCTGCACAGGCAATCCCTCAATTACCGGTACTGTATAACAACAAATCGGCTGATGCGAGTTTTGCATCGGAGCGCGAGATTTTGTATAAGGTATTATTCGATATGCGGAACGATATCAACGAACTGAAGCGCGCAATGCATGGTATGACAACGGGTAATCAGGGCGATGTGACAGTGATTCCGGCGCATGAGTATATCACCGCTACGCCGAAAGAACACAGTGGCCGTTTGGCGCCTGCTGCTACCGATACGGAAGAAGTAAACGACGAAGCGCTTTCATTGCAGGAAAAGGAAGAGGAAATGATCCGCAAAGCGCTCGAACGCCATCACGGAAAACGTAAACTGGCAGCGCATGAGTTGGGTATATCGGAACGTACATTGTACCGGAAAATTAAGGAATATGAGATAGAGGGATAATTAGAAATTAGGAATTGGGTGAAATTGAATAGAAAAATATACATTGCTTTTTTAGCCGCTTTCGTACTGGTAGCAGTGGGTGGTGGTTCGGGCTGTCGGGGTGGGTACTCGTTTACGGGAGCATCCATTTCACCCGATGTGAAAACAATAAGCATTGATTATTTCCAGAACATGGCGCCGATTGTGATGCCTACGTTGAGTAATGATTTTACGGAAGGACTGAAAACTAAATTTAAACGTCAAACAAGCCTACAGTTTATAGAAGCCGGCGGCGACTTGCATTTTGAAGGGGAGATAACGGGATATGATGTCATGTCGAAAGCCATACAGGCCAATGAAACGGCGGCTTTGAGCACACTTACGATTACAGTGAAAGTACGCTTTACGAACGAAAAAGATGAGAAACAAAGTTTTGATCAACAATTTTCGGCCAGCGAAGATTTCCCGGGTTCACAAACATTGGAGTCGGTACAGGGTACATTGATACCGCAAATTATTGAAAAGCTAACAGAGAATATATTTAATGCTGCAGTAGCCAATTGGTAAATGAACACGACACAATTTTATAAACTGTTAGTAGTGCCGTCCAGTGTAGATCGGCAAACCTTTGCCGATTTGCAATCGTTGGTGGCGCAGTACCCGTGGTTTTCATTAGCACATCAATTATTATTTGAAACCGCGAGCCGTGACAGTAATCCGGAGGCAACCGGTTATTCGAATTTGCTCGCAGTTTATGCCAACAGTCGTAGCCGTTTCTACTGGCGGCTTCAAAAGCCTACGGTAGAGCGTATGAAAGCGTTGGATGAAGATACTGCAATTGCAGAAATGTCAAAGCGAGCGGAACGCAAAATATCTGAAAAGCAGGTGGTGGTGTTGGGAGGTGATTATTTTGCAGCAGCCGATTTTGAAGAAGTAACAATTACGGATAATGATCCGCTATCGCATTTTATCGTAACACAACCCAAGTTGAATCCAAACGCAGCAGTGCTCAGCGCTATTGATTTCAACGATGTGGACGAAAAACGGGTGATTTCGCTTGATTTTGTGACCGAAACATTGGCTCAAATATATGTAAATCAGCAATTGTATGGGATAGCAATCGACACGTATAAGAAATTAATTTTGCAAATTCCAGAAAAAAGTGCTTACTTTGCAGCCCAAATTAAAGAATTGAAAAAACTTAAATAGATAGAATTATGTATCCGGTTATAACAGTATTGCTTATTATTGCTTCTATTTTGCTTACACTCGTCGTGTTAGTACAGAATTCCAAAGGCGGTGGACTAGCTGCCAACTTTGCAGCAGGTAACCAAACATTCGGCGTACGCCAAACAGCGGATTTTTTGGAAAAAGCAACATGGACATTGGCTATTGCTATCCTCGTATTATCATTATCGGCTACCATGTTTGTACCGCACGGCGAAATACAAAAACGCTCGGCAGTGCAGGAACAAATGGAAATGACGCAACCGGGTAAACCCGATTTTTCAAATCTTCCGGCAGGTGCGCAACAACCGGCGGCTACCCAACCGCAACCTTCTGCCACCCCGACCGAATAAAGGAACTCATTAAGACAATATAAAAACGGTGCAGAACATTCTGTGCCGTTTTGTTTATTAAAAAACGTATCTTTGTATCCTGTTTCGAATGGATGCACAAACGCTATTGACCCGTTTTGCCGCACAGGAACCTTGCAGGCAATTGCATTCGCAAATTGTAGCGAATGACGGGGGAGTTGTGTCTGTGCATGGCCTCACAGGTTCGTCGCGCAGCTTGGCAGTAGCCACCGTTTTCAGCCAGCAACAAACATCGCAAATTTATGTGGCCACTGACCGCGAAATGGCCGAGTATATGAGCCACGACTTGACGCTGTGGTGCAATTCCGAGCAAGTTTATTTCCTGCCTGCATCCTATAAGCGCAGTGTGGAATATGGTACACCCGATGCCTCGCATATTGTGCAGCGCACCGCCGCACTCAATGCGTTGGGTGAAAACAAGCCATGTATTGTGGTAACCTATCCCGAAGCATTAGCCGAACTGGTAGCCCCGCATGAGGAAATGGAGAAGAATGCACTGCGAGTCAAAACAGGCGAAAAAATCTCCATGGATTTCTTACGGGAAACGCTTGCTGAATATGGCTTTGAGCGTGTCGATTTTGTAATGGAACCCGGACAGTATGCCGTACGTGGCAGTATTGTCGATGTGTTCTCATTTGCCGACAATCGCCCATGTCGTATCGACTTCTTTGGCGATGAAGTTGAGAGTTTGCGTACATTTAACCTTGATACGCAACTATCGGACGAGAAAATACAAGCGCTTGAAATTATTGCAAATCTGCAGGAACTAACAAGCAATACTAAACGTATTACCCTCTTTGAGTACATTGGTACGCGCGCCCGCTGGTGGATTGAAGAATGGCGTTATCTGCAAGGTGTGATAGAATTATTATGGGAAAAGGAAGAACTAAGGGAGGCTATCATTTCGCCGGAAGCGTTACAGTTGGCCATAGGCAGTAGGCAATCGTCCATTGCCCATCAACACCTTATTACTTTTGCATCCGCACCTTCAATGGCCAATCGTCAATTATCAATAATCAATTTCGCCACTTCCCCGCAACCCACATTCAACAAAAATTTTGAACTGTTGGCTGCCGACATTGTCGAACATGCCGAGCAGGGGTACTCGACGTATATTTTCTCGGAAAATAAAACACAAATTGAGCGACTGAAAGCTATATTCGCTTCTATTGGCCGCGAACAAACACCGTTTGATTTTATACAATTGGCGCCACACGAGGGATTTATTGATCATACACTGCGCCTTTGCTGTTACACCGACCATCAATTGTTCGAACGCTACCACCGTGTGCCGGTGCGTCGTGCAGTGGAAAAAAGCGAGCGGCTCACGTGGCAGGAATTGAGCAATCTGCAAGTGGGCGACTACATTGTACATATTGACCATGGTGTAGGCATATTCGGCGGCTTGGTGAAATTAGTGGAAAACGGCAAGAAGCAGGAAGCTATCAAACTTATTTATCGCGACAACGATGTGTTGTTTGTCAACATCCATGGGCTGCACCGCATTTCGAAATACAAAAGCAAGGACAGCGAACAACCGAAAATTTATAAACTTGGCAGCGGTGCGTGGCAAACCCTTAAGCAAAGCGCCAAGCGGAAGGTCAAGGATATTGCACGCGAATTAATAGCATTATATGCTAAACGTAAAAACACAAAGGGCATTGCATTTTCGCCCGATACTTATTTGCAACACGAGTTGGAAGCATCGTTCATCTACGAAGACACGCCCGATCAGGTAAAGGCCACAGCAGCCGTGAAAGCCGATATGGAAGAGGCATTCCCGATGGATCGTCTTATTTGCGGCGATGTGGGTTTCGGTAAAACAGAGATTGCCGTTCGTGCGGCATTCAAAGCTGCTACCGATGGAAAGCAGGTGGCCATATTGGTTCCGACAACTATCCTCGCGTTGCAACACCACAAAACATTTTCGACACGCCTCTCTGCATTCCCGGTAAAAGTAGAATATGTATCGCGCCTTCGCAGTACGAAACAAATAAAAGAAACGTTGCAAAATGTAGCACAGGGAAAGGTTGACATTGTAATAGGCACACATCGCCTGCTCAACAAGGACATACAGTTCAAAGACCTTGGACTGCTGATTATCGATGAAGAACAAAAATTCGGCGTGGCGGCCAAAGAAAAATTGCGGCAATTACGCTACCACATCGATACGCTGGCGATGAGCGCTACGCCTATTCCGCGTACGTTGCAATTTTCGTTGATGGGCGCACGCGATATGTCTATTATCAATACGCCGCCGCCCAATCGCCACCCGATTGTAACGGAGGTACACCAGTTCCACGAAACTATTATCCGCGATGCCATTCGTCACGAAATACAGCGCGGAGGACAAGTGTTTTTCGTACACAACCGCGTGCAGGACATTCAGGCAATGGCCGACATTATTCACCGGATTGTTCCCGAAGCGTCGCTCTGTATCGGGCATGGACAAATGCCGCCTGAGCAACTGGAGAAAGTGATCCTCGAATTCATGAGCGGCGATTATGATATCCTGCTTTGCACCACGATTGTTGAAAACGGGCTGGATATTCCGAACGCAAATACAATTATTGTGAACCATGCGCAGAATTTCGGATTAAGTGATCTGCACCAGTTACGCGGCCGTGTAGGGCGCTCCAACCGTAAAGCCTTCTGCTACCTGCTGGCGCCGCCGCCTGTAGCCCTTACCGACGATGCACGCCGCCGCTTGAAAGCTATCGAAACAGTTTCGGATTTGGGAAGTGGCTTCAACATTGCGATGCAGGATTTGGATATCCGGGGCGCCGGAAATCTGTTGGGAGGCGAGCAAAGCGGTTTTATTGCCGATATTGGTTTTGAAACGTATCAACGGATTTTGAACGAAGCATTGGCCGAATTACATTACGAAGAAGAAGTGCAAGGGCTAAATGATGGAAAGGAGCATGGTGATAACCAATTGTCAATGACATGGGCTCCTCTCACCGACAGCACTATTGATACCGACATGGAAATCCTGATTCCCGATTCCTACGTAAGCAATACTGCCGAGAAATTGCGCCTATACAAGGAGTTGGATAACTTGACCGATGAGGCCGACTTGCAACGTATGATGAGCGAACTGGTCGACCGTTTCGGCCCGTTGCCACCCGAAGTGGAACAGTTGTGCAATATTGTTCGTTTGCGGCGTGTGGCCATGAAATTGGGCTTTGAGAAGATTGTGTTGAAGAATAAATTAATGATTATTTATTTCGTGAGCAATCAATTGTCGAATTATTATCGTTCACCGCTGTTTGCCCATATTTTGCAATATATTCAGAACCATCCGAAAATTTTCACCGTCAAAGAGCAAAACGACAAGCTGATGCTCACCGTGCGCAATGTAAGCACGGTACACCGCGCTATCGAATTGGTGGAATTGATGAATCCCTAAAAATACGTACTAAACTACGTATTCAATTAAATTATTCCAGTGTCCTAAAATCCGTACACCTGTCCCGATACCACATCGTGTGTAGCGCCCGTGACACTGCGTAAACAATTGTGTAGTTGCTCGGCACGCCGCAAGCCGAGGAATGCAAATATCAGCGCTTCCTTGAATTCGATAATAGCCGGATCGGGTTTCACCCACTCGAAATTTTTATAGGCTTTTGTACGCTCCATGAGGTATGTATTACAAGCGCCACCGCCTGTTACCAGTACCCGTGCGCCTTCGCAAAGAGGTTGTGCAATCTGGTATGCTGCATGTTCGGTAAGTGTAGCAATTATATTCTCAAATGTATCATTGCATTTTTCCACCAATGGAAATACATTGGCATCGACCCATTCCTGCGCCAGCGATTTCGGCGCTGCACAGCGGTAGTATTGCAATGCATTGAGCGCATCAAATAATTGAGCGTTTACTTTACCGGCGCGCGCGGTTTCGCCATTGCAATCGTATTCATGGCCGCGTGTGCGCATCAACCGGTTGAGGCAGTAGTTGGCAGGGCAAAGGTCGTAGGCGATGCGACGCCCGCTCTCGTCATCAAACGACACATTGGCAAACCCACCGATGTTGAGGCAATAATCGTATTCGCCGAACAGCAATTTATCTCCAATAGGAACCAGCGGAGCGCCTTGTCCGCCAAAGGCTACATCAAGTGTACGAAAATCGTAGATAACCGGAAAACCCGAAACGGCATGCAAATGCGCCCCGCAACCGATTTGCAGGTTGTATCCCAGGTCGGGGCGGTGAAACACCGTATGCCCGTGTGATGCCACGAAATCAACGCTTGTCAAATTATATTTTGTTGCAAAATCTTTGACACATTCACCAAGGTAGCGGCCATATTCCGCATCAAGCGCCGTAATGCCTTCGGCTGTCTGGTAATACGAGCCGCGCAACTTTTCCTGCCATTCCTTACTGTACGGAATACTATCGGCCTGTAAAATCTTGTACAACCATTTTTCACGTTCTTGCAAAAAATGCACATACACTATATCCAGCCCGTCGAGCGACGTGCCACTCATTAGTCCTATTATTTTGTATTCTTTCAACCTTTGAATCTTTAAATTTTTGAATCTTTGAATTTGAAAATCCACATGCCCAAAAATGTCAGTGCACCGTTTAGGATTAGCAAGGTAAAGCCGAAACCGAAATGAAGGTACTTCTGGAATAATAGATCAAGTACAAAACACAAAGCGGGCGACAGTATCGCCACAAAAGGCATTGCACAATCGCGAACCTGGTACTTAGTTAAAATACCGAAGAAGAAAAAGCCGAGCAAAGGACCGTACGTGTAGGCCGCCACTGCATATACCAGATTGATGATCGCATCATTTTTTACTACATTGTAAAAAATGATCAGCAGCAGGAATAGAACGGCCAACGAAAGGTGAATGATGTAGCGCACTTTCTTTTTCTTATCTTCATTCCACTTTGTTTTTTTGTCCATCCCCACAATGTCGATGCAGAACGATGTGGTAAGCGATGTCAACGCCCCATCGGCACTGGGATAAGCAGCCGAAATAAGCCCAATAATAAATACCAACCCGGCAAATGTGCCAAGATGTTCGATAGCGATGGTCGGAAAAATACGGTCGGTGTCGGCAAACGTCAATCCCTTTTGTTGCGCAAACAGTAGCAATACTGCACCCAACAAGAGGAACAAAAAGTTCACGACAACCAATATCCCGCTAAACGTAAACATATTTTTTTGCGCATCCTTTATATTTTTGCAGCTCAAATTTTTCTGCATCATCTCCTGGTCAAGCCCGGTCATAGCAATGCAAATGAACATACCGCTAAGGAATTGTTTCAAGTAATGTGTTTTCGATAACCACTCTGTGTCGAATATCCGTGCATAGCCGCTGGCGCGCACTTGCACAAGCATGTCGCCAAAGCTCCAGTTCAACTGCCTGCAAATGGCAACTACACAAATAACCATGGCCAATAACATGAAAGTCGTTTGCAACATATCTGTCCACACAATCGTTTTGATGCCGCCCTTTATCGTGTATAGCAGAATGAGCGTAACAAACAGTAAACCGGCTACCCAAAACGGCACACCTAGTTTTTCCAAAATAAAAATATGCAGGACGCTTACCACTAAAAACATCCGCAGGGTGGCTCCCAGCGTGCGCGATAGAATGAAGAATGCCGCGCCGGATTTATACGTAAAAAAGCCAAACCGCTTTTCCAGGTAAGTGTATATCGACGTCAGATTCATACGGTAGTAAAGCGGCATCAACACCAGCGCAATGATAGCGTAGCCTGCCAAAAAGCCGAATACCATGGGCATGTAGTAAAAATTTTGCGAGAATACATTACCCGGCACACTCATGAATGTGACGCCCGATAGCGAAGCACCTATCATGCCGTAGGCTACTACAAACCAGGGCGAACGGTGGTTGCCCGTGAAGAATGTGTCGTTGTTTGCCTTGCGCGAAGTTATCCATGTTACCGCAAAAATCAATAAGGTATATGCTAAGAATACAAGTAGAAGCAGGCTGGAGTTCATTTATCCAAAATTTAAAGTTCTTTATTAAGAGGATCAAATTAGTCCGCAAATGTAAGAAAAATTTGCAGAGTAAAAATATTTTCCTACTTTTGTCGTTATTGACGTTCTTTAAGAGTTGCTTTTATTCTAGCTCAGAAATCTGGAAAATTTCTTACAAAAATGAATAAATGAAAGACCACACGTGAAAAAGCGTGGACTTTATTTATATTTTTGTAGGGTATTCCAGAACCTCTGAGTTAATGAATAAAGTTCACGTTTTAGTTTTTTGTCTCCAAAGCTATATGGATTGACACTGATTGAGGTAAACGGCAGCGAATAAAAATCGTAGCAAGGGGTTGTTGTGTTTGTTTGTTGATGGAACGCGGATGACGCTGATTAGACGGATTTACGCGGATTTTAAAACAACCCCGAAGCTACGTAAACTAAAAGATTAGTTAAAATAGTATGCAATTAATAAATACCTGCGTTAAGCAGGAGATGTCTCCACTTTGTGTTTGGCACAAATTCCGCCAAACACTCCGGTCGACATGACGATTGACTCGAGGGAAGGAAAAGAGAACTGTCATGTCGACCAAAACGAGCGGTAGCGAGTGACGTAGAGACATCTCGCCCCCCCAACGCAGGTGCAAAATAAAACAACAACTAAAAAAATACTAACTATGCAAAAAATCTACTTTTTACTGATGGCGTTGCTCTGCTGTTTGAGCGGCTATTCCGCCAATTGTGTCACGACAACAAAAGTTGGCGCTAACTACAAAACACAACAGGTTACTTTTATATTAACCTGGACAGGTTGCAACGGTACTACGCACTTGAACAAAGCCTGGTGCTTTGTTGATTTCCAAACAGTGGATGCCGCAGGTAACAAAGGAGCCTGGCAGCGTGCTACGATTAGCGGAACGCCATCGGTAGTTAATGGTACCTACGCTGCCGGTAACGCTACGGGATTTTGGGTAACGGGCACCAACGGCCAGTCGGCGACCGTAACCGTAAAGTTGGGCAATGCTTCCGGTAAATTCAACTGGTGCGCCATTGCCACCGACTATCCTCCGCAAGCCACCTTTACAAATCCAACCAATATAAAATTTGGCGGGACTTTACCATTTGTGTTGAATTCGGGTGTTTCGGTTACCGCTACAGCCAAGACCTACACACCTGCGGCAGCGTTCACGTCGTTTACCGACAAAACGAATGCTCCCGGAACTATTAATTGCGGAAGCGCAGTAATTACTCCTGCATTAGTTGGCGGCGGCAGTGTTTGTGCTACCGCCACATTGAGCGTCACCAATTCCCAAACAAGCATGAGTTATACGCTCTACAAAAGTACTACGGCAGTAGAAACCAAAGCAGGCGTATCGGGCACTTTGACATTTACCCCTCAGGGAGCCGGTGCCTACAGGGTGATAGCCTCCAACCGGTACTATGCTTCCTGCACG
>JAVBNJ010000068.1:0-5971 GCA_031551625.1 Bacteroidales bacterium
ACAGAAAAAAAAGACAATGTACTGAATTATCTCAATCGCTTGTCGGACTACCTGTTCACTCTCTCACGCAAAATCACAGCCGACTGCGGACTGCCCGACGATTGCTGGTTACCGGAGTCAAAATAATCATAACCGGCAGCATTATCACTGCCAAAAGTTACCACGGCAATAAATAAACACCCTCTAATATAGCGAAATACATATATTTGGCAAAATCAATTTGATTATGTCAGAAAAATAAGCTATTTTCGCGTTCCCAAATAATAAGCATACTTATTATAAGCGATTAACAAACAAACTGTTACATTATGTATTGGACACTTGAATTAGCCTCTAAGTTGGAAGACGCTCCATGGCCGGCCTCAAAAGACGAGTTAATAGACTTTGCCACCCGTTCAGGAGCTCCGTTAGAAGTAATTGAAAACTTAGAAGAGTTGGAAGACGATGGCGAAATATACGACAGCATCGAAGATATTTGGCCTGACTATCCCAGCAAAGAAGACTTTTTCTTTAACGAAGAGGAATACTAGTTCGCAGAAACAGTAAGTAATTTTAGTTTGTAGTGCTTGCGCGCCCGTCATTGCGAGGAATAAAGCAATCTTGTGTGCTTGTCGACTGCCCGCTACTTACTGAAAAACTGTCAACTGAAATAAATTGTGTATCTTTGTAAGAAATGAGAATAGTTATCGGCGGAGCGGGCGAAATCGGTAGCCACCTTGCGGAGCTACTGAGCAACGAGCGTCATCAGATTACGGTTATTGACCACGATGAAGCCCGCCTGCAAGCAGTGTCGAATAATGCCGACCTCATTACTATCGAAGGAGTTACTACATCTATCGACACGCTGAACAAAGCACAGGTAAGCAAAGCCGACTTATATATTGCCGTAAGCCCCGCCGAAGAACAGGACATGAATGTTGTAAGCGCTTCGCTGGCCAAACGGCTTGGGGCAAAAAAATCAATTGCACGCATCAACAACGACGAATACTTGCAGGAAGAAAATCAATCGCTTTTCTCCGACTTAGGAATCGACTATTTGTTTTATCCCGAAAAAATTGCTGCACAGGAAATAGCCGGACTGCTGAAGCAAACGTACACCAACGAAATCATGGAATTCTCGGGAGGAAAGCTGCAATTAGTGGTATTCAAACTCGAAGAAGGCGCCCCGCTTATCAATAAAAAAATTTCGGAAGTAACAGGGCGTTTCAAGGAAATGAACTACCGCCCGCTGGCTGTATTGCGCGATGGCGAAACCTTTATTCCGCGCAGCTCGTTCGAGTTCCGGCTCAACGATTTGGTCTATGTCATCTCCGACCGCAAAGGCCTGGCCGATGCCATCACCCATTCGGGAAAGAAAAGCATTGATGTACGCAACGTCATGATACTTGGCGGTAGCCGCATGGCCGAAATGGTTGCAAAAAAACTGGAAACGCGCATTGCCAACCTCAAGCTGATTGAAAGCGACCGCAAACGCTCCGAAGAATTGGCCGAACAATTATCAAACACCCTTGTCATCCATGGCGACGTACACGACACGGACTTGCTCGAAGAAGAAGACCTTCGCCACGTCGACGTGTTCATTGCCGTGTCGGGAAGTTCGGAAACAAATATTCTTTCGTGCGTCATTGCAAAACGCATGGGTGTACGCAAAACCATTGCCGAGATTGAGAATATCGATTACATCAAGCTGGCCGAAAGCATGGGCATCAACACCATCATCAATAAAAAATTGATTACGGCAAGCCGCATCTTCCGCTTCACGATGAGCCACAACGTACAATCAATAAAATACCTGAGCAGCCTCGATGCCGAGTTACTGGAATTTATTGTAAAGCCGGGAAGCGCCATAACCAAAGGGAAATTAAGCGACCTCGACTTTCCGCGCGATGCCATCATTGGCGGCATTGTGAGCGGCGATGCCAGCACTATTGCCGACGGCGACAGCGAAATAAAAGCCTACGACCGCGTGGTGGTGTTCGCATTACCATCGTCACTCAACAAAGTGAACAAATTTTTTGAATAAACTAAATCTTTATTAATAACTAAAATTATGACCTCTATCCTCAAACAAGAACTCTCGGGTAAAACCCGCATGGAACACGACCTCCTTGGCGACAAACCGGTTCCCGTAGAAGCATTGTTCGGTATTCAAACATTGCGTGGTATCGAAAATTTCAAAATTAGCCACGTAAAGTTATACCACTTCCCGATGTTTATCAAAGGGCTTGGCATCACAAAAATGGCGGCAGCCATGGCCAACAACGAACTCGACCTGCTATCGGACGAATTGAAAAACGCTATTGTAAAAGCCAGTCAGGATTTGATTGACGGCAAGTACCGCGAACATTTTCCCGTAGATATGATTCAAGGCGGCGCAGGCACTACCGTGAACATGAATGCCAACGAAGTAATTGCCAACATCGCATTAGAATACATGGGCAAAGAGCGTGGCGACTACAAATCGTGCAGCCCGAACGACCATGTAAACATGTCGCAATCGACCAACGACGCCTACCCCACCGCTTTCCACTTTGCAGTATACTACATGAACCATGCATTGGTAGAAGCGTTGGAGCAACTCATTGCTTCGTTCGACAAGAAAGCCAAAGAATTTGCACATGTTATCAAAATGGGGCGTACGCAATTGCAAGACGCCGTGCCTATGACCCTCGGCCAAACCTTTGAGGCCTTTGCCGATTCGTTACGCACCGAAGTAGCCAACATGAATCGTGTGGCCAACGAATTTTTGACTGTGAATATGGGTGCTACAGCCATCGGAACAGGTATCTGCTCGTCGCCGGGTTATTCAGAATCGTGCGTAAAATACTTACGCAACATCACAAAATTAGATATTAAATTAGCGACCAACCTGGTGGAAGCCACCTCGGACACTACGCCGCTCGTTGGTTATTCGTCGGCTGCAAAACGCTTGGCGATCAAAGTAAGTAAAATATGCAACGACTTGCGCCTGCTGTCATCAGGTCCTCGCACGGGCTTGGGCGAAATCAACTTGCCGCCGAAGCAACCGGGTTCGTCCATCATGCCGGGCAAGGTAAATCCTGTGATTCCAGAAGTGATGAACCAAATTTGCTTCCGCGTTATCGGCAACGATTTGACTTGCGCTTGGGGCGCCGAAGCTGCCCAGCTGGAGCTAAACGTAATGGAACCCATTATGCTTGCCACGATCTTCGAATCGATCCAATTCCTGAAAAACGGTTTCAACACCATGCGTATTGAATGTGTAGACGGCATCACGGCCAACGAAGCACACTGCCGCCACCTGGTAGAAAACAGCATTGGTTTGGTAACCGCACTGAACCCCTATATCGGCTACAAGAACTCGACCGAAATTGCCAAAGAAGCATTGGCAACCGGTGGAAGCGTTTATAAACTGGTGTTGGAGAAAAAATTGTTGACCAAAGAGCAACTCGACAAAATCCTGTTGCCGGAAAACATGATTAAACCGACGAATATTAAATTATAAAGGTGAAAAGGTAAAAGGGTGAAAGGTACAATGGGGCTAACGCCACAAAACCATTTCACCTTTTCACCCCTGACCCCTTGAACCCTTACTCAAATGAGCGAAAAGTTAGTTATCATCCCCACTTACAACGAGCGGGAGAACGCAGAGAAAATCGTCCGGAAAGTATTTACACTTCCCGGCGATTTTCACATTCTCATTATTGACGACGGCTCGCCAGATGGCACGGCGCAAATTATCAAAACACTGCAAAAAGAATTTACCAACCGCTTACACCTTGTGGAACGCAAAGGCAAACTGGGTCTGGGAACGGCCTACATTGCGGGTTTCCGCTGGGCGCTGGAGCATGGGTATGAATACATTTTTGAGATGGATGCCGATTTTTCGCACAACCCCAACGACCTGCCGCGTTTATATGATGCGTGCGCCAACGGTGCCGACGTAGCTATCGGGTCGCGCTACTGCTGCGGCATCAGCGTAGTGAACTGGCCGCTCGGCCGTGTACTGATGTCGTACTTTGCCTCGAAATATGTACGTATTATGACCGGCATGAAAGTGCAGGATACCACCGCAGGCTTTGTATGCTACCGCCGCCGCGTGTTGCAAACCATCCGGCTGGACGCCATACGCATGAAAGGTTACGGGTTCCAGATAGAAATGAAGTACAATGCCTACAAACTGGGCTTCAAAATTGCAGAAGTGCCCGTTATTTTTATTGACCGTAAAGAAGGCGCCTCGAAGATGAGCAGCGGCATTTTCGGCGAAGCATTCTGGGGAGTAATAAAATTGCGACTCCGCAAAGTAAGAGGGAATAAACTATAAGATTAGTTTTAATAATAAAACAAGCGGGGATATCATTCAATCCCCGCTTTTTTGCTTTATAAACACAATCATCGTACACATCTGACAGCCCTTGGCACATAAGTTGGCGTATTATCACAAAAACTATGAACCTCATTAATTCGTGAATCAAATTCTTTCAGGCAAGAGTCAGAGTGTATAGTAGATGTCAAATATATTGCATTGCAATAATAAGGTGCTGAGAAATCACATATCCGATATCCATCGACCCACCCCGATTGTGCTCTATTAGTAGCGATAAGACAACGCGCTTCTTCCTCCGTAGGTAATCGCCACCCTGTTCCAAAACTAGTCGTACAAATTGTTTTTGCTTGCGATTGCCAGAACACTCCGCTATCAGTAGCTTTACTTTCAACACCACAGCCCGTAAAAGTAGAGGCTCCATCTGCAGCTAAATTCCGGCAATAACCATTTACCGCTATTAACCCACTGGCGCATCCACATGTAACATGAGGCGCGGCATCGCGTGTGCCAGGTGCATTAATCACTCCTGTCACATTGGATGTATACGCACTGTAGCAGGTAGTGCCACTGGCTGTAGTATACGAGCGCACTTGCGCTACATAGCTTCCGGCTGTCGTTGCTTTTGAAGTCGTTGTTCGGCCTGTACCCGAACTTGCTGTTACGCCTGCCCCTGTCCACTGGTAGCCTGTAGCGCCGCTCACAGCTGTACTGGTAAAAGTAACAGCGCTACCGGCGCATTTTGGGCCATTCTGTGTAAGCGTTGGCACCGCCGGGATACTAACCACTGTTACGATCCACGAGCCGGTGGAAGTAACCCATGCAGTATTACACGTACCGTCTTTTGCCTGCCGCGTGTAGGTACCCGCCTGCGTGGGAACATACGTTGCCGTGTTGGTACTGCCGATTGCTGTACCATTGCGTAGCCACTGGTAAGTAATGCGTCCGTCGCCGCCGCTGGCGGCAGTGGTGCTGCCTATAGTGGTATACGCGCTGCCGCTGCACAATGCTTGCCCGGTGCTGGCAATTGCGCCTGCCGTAAAGGCCGGATTTGTAACTATCCCTTCGGGATTGTTGGTGGCATCGGTAACGGATGTGACACAAGCGCCGGTGTAGGTTTTTACATTTGCACCTAAAGTGGTGCTACCGTTGATCGTAAACGGGGGCGTGCCTTTCAATGTATACGTCCCGTTGGCCATGACCGCCTGCGGCGGGTAATCGAGCGCCGAAGCACACCAGTCGAATTGGGCCGGCATACCGCTTAATGTGAACGTTACCCGCTGGGTTTTACTCGCCGAGCCCGTTACCCACACGCCTTTGCTGGCGCTCACCAAGGTGCCGACGCTGGTGCCGCTGATAGCAGCGCGTGTCCACGCGCCTTTGCTGCCATCGGCATTAACGGTACGTTAATCGACAATAACCCACGTTTTGTAATTGTGGGTGCCGGTACAGGTTGACCATACTACATCGAAGGTTACTTGCTTTGTGGCATAGTTAGCGCTAACTTGTTTCACCGATACGCACGAAGCGGCATAGCTTGCCTGCGCGAACAGTACGGCGAATAATAAACAGTAGATTTTTTGCATATCAATTAATTTTTTAGTTGTTGTTTTATTTTATACCTTAGGGGGCGAGATGTCTCCACTTCACTTGCTGCCGCTCGTTCCG
>JAVBNJ010000090.1:0-8515 GCA_031551625.1 Bacteroidales bacterium
CCACGTATTCGGCGTGTTCGGCGACCTCGTTGAATCGATGCTCAAACGAAGCGCAGGCGTCAAAGATTCGGGGCGTATCATGCCCGGACACGGCGGCCTGCTCGACCGTTTCGATGCAGCGCTGATAGCATTCCCTGTAGTAAGTATTTATTTAATTCTACTAAACATTATTTAACATATTCAGCTAATGAAAATTCACAAAGAAGGACGAGTTATTATTCTGGTTACCGCATTACTTCTTATAGCGTTCAATGTATTGCTGGCACTATTTTGCGGCATGGGATGGATCACAAATGGCATTATCATACTGTCGGTATTGCTGTTTATTTTTGTATGCCGCTTTTTCCGTGTACCCACACGGGTGGCGGTAGTCGACGACAATTTGGTAATAGCGCCCGCCGACGGAAGAATTGTTATCGTAAAAGAAGTAGAAGAACCGGAATACCTGAAAGGACGTTGTGTGCAAGTGTCCATCTTCATGTCGGTATTCAATGTGCATGTCAATTACTTTCCGGTAAACGGAACGGTAGAGTATTACAAATACCACCCCGGAAAATACCTGATTGCATGGCACGAGAAATCGTCGGAACTCAACGAGCGTACCACCGTAGTGGTAAACCACAACGGTACAAAAGTACTGTTCCGCCAGATTGCCGGATTGCTTGCCCGCCGCATTGTATGCTATGCCAAAGAAGGAATGAAGGTGCAACAAGGACAGGAAACAGGGTTTATCAAATTCGGTTCGCGGGTTGATATATTCCTCCCAATCGGTACTGAAATTATGGTGAAAGAAGGCGACAAAACCGTTGCTACCCAAACGCCCATAGCCCGTTTGAAATAATATGAATCAACTGGCCCGCTATATCATCATCATAGCTGTAATTACCATTTCCGGTTTTGTGGCCTGGTATTTCAGTTCCATAGTGGCCTATATCCTGATTGCCGCGGTGGTATCTATCATCGGAAAACCGTTGGTACATACGCTCGACAAGGTTCGTATAAAACAACACCACCTGCCGCGCGCACTTAGCGCTGCTGTGGCATTACTCGCTGTCTGGTTAATTTTCGCTACATTCTTTTTCTTTCTTGTGCCCACCGGCGTAAGTTTAGCCAACCAGCTCGGCAGCCTCAATATCCAGCAAACGATTACAGACATGGGGCATTTGATGGATAATGTAGAGGCTTGGCTCATCAAATACATTCCGGGCATTAACGGCGATTTCTCGTTAGAAGAAAGTATTACCGGCGAGCTGACGAAGTTATTCGGATATTCGGATATGATTAATGTATTCGGCTCGCTAACCAGTACTGTTGTCGGCTTCCTGATGGGCGCTTTTGCGGTATCGTTCATTTCGTTTTTCTTTTTGAAAGAAGAAGATTTATTTACGCAAGGCGTATTATTGCTATTCCCTGCACGCCACGAACAGAATGCACTGAAAGCAATGGAATCGGTAAACCGTTTGCTCACCCGTTATTTTATCGGTATTTTCTGCGATATGTTTTGTGTGTTAACGTTGGTTACGCTCGGCGTTACATTTATTGCAGGACTACCATTCAAAACGGCTATCGCATTGGGTTTGATTGCCGGTATTCTGAATGTAATTCCTTACATCGGACTTATCGTATCGACCACCGTAGGCAGCGCAATGGGTATGTTGATTGGCGTTAACGCCGGCGCCGAAGCAGGGCCGATGCTCCTAAGCATGCTTACATCTTACGTCGTAGCCTACAGTATCGATGCAGCGTTATTACAACCATTTATTTACTCAAAAAGCGTACGTTCGCATCCGCTCGAAATTTTCATTGTACTGCTGTTGGCCGGCAGCATTGGCGGCATTGTCGGGATGCTGATTGCCATTCCGTCGTATACTGTACTACGTGTATTTGCCAAACAATTTTTCAACCAGTTCCGTGTAGTACAGAAATTAACTCAAAGAATGTGAACACAAGTTTATCCACGAATTACACGAATAAAGATGCGCATTGAGACACTAAAATATAAATTACACGAACCAAAGCTCAGCGGAGCTAATTGGATTTGCGGAGCAAATAATTATTCGTGTACTATTTTTCTTAACTCTTTTTGTATTTCAAATTCGTGCAATTAATGTAATTCGTGGACAAAAAAGAAAAAGCAGTATGGAAATTTTTATAACTAATGATGATGGGTATCGCGCACCGGGGTTAGCCGCGCTGGTAGAGATAATGCGCCCGTACGGCAATGTTACGGTAGTAGCGCCTGCCGAAGGGCAATCGGGCATGTCGAGCGCCATGACGGTGAAACTACCTGTCCGCCTTCATAAAATGGTCGAAGAAAAAGGGCTTACTACCTATGCTTGCAGCGGTACGCCAACCGACTGCGTGAAACTGGCGATGCATTGTTTGTTTAACGATAAAAAGCCCGACCTGCTTGTGTCGGGTATCAACCATGGCTCGAATGCATCCATTGCCGTTATTTATTCCGGAACGCTGGGAGCCGCCATGGAAGGCACTTTATACGGTGTGCCGTCCATTGGGTTCTCCCTGACCGACCATTCGGAGAAAGCTGATTTTACAAGTTGTTTAAAATATGGCCCTGCAATTATCGACCAGGTATTGAAGGCGCCGTTCTCGCCGGGCGTATTCCTTAATGTCAACTTCCCGGCCATTCCGGTCAATGATATCAAGGGAATCCGCCTGTGCCGTCAAAACAAAGGTGCATGGGCCGAAGAATATGAAAAACGTACCGACCCGCATGGTGTCGATTATTTCTGGCTCACGGGACAATATGTGAATTACGAAGACAGCGCCACCGATACCGATGAAAATGTGTTACAAGACGGTTACATCGCTATCGTTCCACATCACCTCGATATGACGGAATACAAGGAATTAGAACGGCTGCGAAAGGCATGGGCGTTTTCTTAGATTCAAGAATTCAAGATCCCAAAATTCAACATCTAAGCTGTGAAAATTTATTTCACAGCTTTTTTTTGCTCATTTAAAAAAAATACGTACCTTTGCGGCCACTAAAAAATAGTACTCGATTTTTTAATTGAAGGAGGGTACCATCATGATAGAGGAAAATACTACATATCACCCCTTGGATTGCGGCCGGAAGTAGCCGGACAAAAGGTTGCATATTTTAGCAGCCGCCAGTAATCCTTTTTACCAATAACATATTTCACACTTTGATGTAAGCCGGAATGCGTAGCGTATTCGATGTGTTTGTATGGAGTTCACATTATAATCCGTAAAAATTCGCTCCATGCTGTCCGCACTCCCAATTCGTCTTGCATCATTTAAAGATTTTTATCATGGGCTTAAAAATATCCCTTAAAGAACTAAGCCGTATGGGCTATACCAACCCTATTGCCCGCAGCTTGGTTGTAAATATAATTTCAAAATATTGTAAACACGAAACAAAAGAATATGTAGTACAAACAATAGAAGAGCTACGTCAAACACCGCAACGTTTTTTGGATAATGAAATATGGGCAAAATTAGCGCAACACTTTTGTCCAATTGAAGAAGAAAAAACATTTACAACTCATCACCTGCGGGAATGCAGTCCGGATTTTAAAACCTATGGTGGTAAATACATCGAAAGCCTGCCCAAACAGCAAATGAAACTCGCTATGCGCTTACCCGTATCATTGCAAGGCGCGCTAATGCCCGACGCCCATGCTGGTTATGGGTTACCCATAGGTGGGGTGTTGGCAGTGGAAGATGCCGTCATTCCTTATGCCGTAGGTGTCGATATCGGTTGCCGTATGGCATTGTCGATATTCGATGAAAAGCCGACTTACCTGCAGCGTTATGCTTACCAGGGAAAAGAAGCTTTGAAAAACTATACACACTTCGGCATGGAAGGCGGTCTACCTTTCGTGCAAGAGCATACGGTATTGGACGACGAGCGTTTTCAAGCTACCGGTTTGTTGAAAAAGTTGCACGGCAAAGCCGTCCGACAGTTGGGTAGCTCCGGCGGTGGTAACCACTTTGTGGAATTTGGTGAATTGCATTTGTTTGAGGACAATTGTGTAGGGCTCCCTCCCGGCGACTACCTGGCGTTGCTTTCCCACTCCGGTTCGCGTGGATTGGGTGCCGAAATTGCCAAGCAGTATAGCACTATCGCACGCGACATTTGCAAGCTACCCCGCGAAGCGCAGCATTTTGCCTGGCTGAATTTGGATTCGGAAGCCGGACAGGAATATTGGATCAGCATGAATTTAGCCGGTGATTATGCCCGTGCATGCCACGAACGGATACACCTGAATTTAGCAAAAACATTGGGTTTGAAAATCATGAAAACGGTCGACAACCACCACAATTTTGCATGGCAAGAATTATTACCCAATGGGCGCAAAGCCATCATTCATCGTAAGGGCGCCACTCCTGCACATGCCGGAGAGCCGGGCTTTATTCCGGGCAGCATGACCACAGCCGGCTATCTGGTTTGTGGGAAAGGCAACTCCGAAGCGTTGAACTCCGCATCGCATGGGGCTGGACGAGCCATGTCTCGCCAAGCTGCTAAGGAAAATTTTACCCAGTCAGCTTTAAAAAAAATGTTGACCAGTGCGGGTGTTAGTCTTCTTGGTGGAAGCGTGGAGGAAGCGCCGTTGGCCTACAAGAACATTGAGCGAGTTATGGAATTTCAAAAAGAATTAGTAAGTATTCACGGGCAATTTTTGCCAAAAATAGTACGAATGAACAAAGAGTAAACGTATGGAAAAAAGATATATTCAAATCACCTCAGGACGCGGCCCTGCCGAATGTTGCCGCGTAGTAGCCAAAGTAGTGGAAATACTATTGAAAGAAGCCCGGCAGAAAAACATTGTAGGCGAAGTGGTGGAACGTGAAGAAGGCGAATTAAACCGAACGCTGTTATCGGCTATTCTTTCGCTGGAAGGCGAAAATCTACAAACCTTCATCCGTTCATGGGAAGGCTCGGTGTTATGGATCGCAGAAAGCCCTTACCGGAAATTTCACAAACGAAAAAACTGGTTCGTAGGTATACAATTGCTTCCGGTTATTGAAGAAAATAATTGGACCGAAACCGATTTCCGCATACAAACTATGCGGTCTTCAGGGCCGGGCGGACAGCATGTCAACAAAACGGAAACCGCCGTGCGGGCTACACACATCCCTTCGGGCATGAGCGTAACTGCTTCTGAAAATCGCTCGCAACTACAAAACAAAAAGCAAGCGATCGAGCGGTTAAAAATCAAACTGGCGACTTACGAACAAAAACGTGTACTAGAACTTACTCAAGAGAGCTGGCAAAACCACAACGAACTGGAACGTGGCAATCCCGTGCGGACATTTAAACAATCTTTACAAGCATAAAATTATGACAAAAAGCAAAATAGAAGAATACCGAAAATCCATTTTAGAAAAGAAGGATCTATTGCATAATGTTTTTATACAGTTAAAAAAAGAATTTATAGGCATTGATACGGTTATCGACCAAATGGAGGCAACAGTAGCGCCATGGTTCCTGTTTCCCGACATGCAAGACCGCCCGTTGATTATCAATCTTTGGGGCTTGACAGGCACCGGAAAAACATCGTTAGTAAAACGTTTGACAGAATTAATTGGTTTTGCCGATTACTATTTTCGTTTCGACCTGGGCGAATCATCCAAACGTTACTACGACATGCAGGAATCATTGAAAGATATTTATGAAAATTGTGATGGGAAGCCGGTAGTTATCGGACTGGACGAATTCCAACTGGCGCGTACCATTAATGAAAACCAGGAAGAGATTGACCGTTCGTCCATCCGCGCTATCTGGGATTTGTTGGATCGAGGTCAATTCGAAGTTATCGATTTTAATTATAATTTAAGTTGGTTTAACAAGCTGATTAAAAAACTTGACTTGGCTTTGTACAAAGGAGTGGTAGTAGCTGAAGGGCGCATTACGGAAGGGCTTGTAACTTTCAATGAAATTATTTTGGCCGGCGAGAACGAAGATAATGACGATGATGAAAAAGAAAAAACAAACGATAAAAAAGAAACGTATTTTGTCCGCAGCCAGGAGTTGCGCAACATTTATAATATGGTCGACCATCTTTTTCTGACCGAAGAAGACTTACGTACAAAGTTAAACGAGCTGGACGGCGATCAAACAATCGACTATTTGATTTATTTATACAAAGTGTCCTTGAAACCCCGCACAGTTGATTGTACAAAAGCTTTGATTTTTGTAATGGGTAATCTGGACGAAGTGTATTCTATGAACCGTAATTTCAATCCCGACATCAGTGCCAATGAGTTTCACAGGCAATCGTTGAAAATTACTATTACCGAAGTAAAATCAGCGTTGCTGAGCCGTTTCCGTAGCGAACAGATTGCCCGTTTAGGGAATAACCACATTATTTATCCTGCCTTTAATGAAAAAACGTTTTATGCTATTATTGATGTGGAATTGGAGAAAGTACGAAAAAAAGTGCAGGAAGTCTATCAAATCGAAATGATTTTCTGTACAGAAATTAAACGGTTGATTTACGAAGAAGGTGTTTACCCCACACAGGGTACACGTCCATTGTTTACCACTATTCACCAACTAATAAATGCCCGACTGGGACGTCTATTGAACGAGATTTTCGTAAACGATTTTACGATAGATACGGTAGTTTTAACAGTCGACCCATCGAAAGCAGAAAAAGATTGTACCGTCGTGCAAATTGATTTCCTGAAAGAAAATCAACGGGTTCATCGCTTGTTGGAACAACAACCATTGACATTAGGCAAATTGCGCAAGGAAACAAAAGACGACCTACAAGCAATTGTAGCGGTACATGAAAGCGGACATGCCATTCTTTCGGCATTATTGTTGAAAACATTGCCAGAAGCGGTGTTTTCGGTTACAGCCGATAGTGAGAGTAATGGTTTTGTCTTGGCCCGTCCGGAATGGAATTATGTATCGAAAAAGGAAATTATCAATCGCTTGGCCGTATTGTTAGGTGGTTGGGTAGCCGAACGACTTGTTTTCGGGGAGGAAAATGTAACCATAGGTTCCGGTGCTGATTTAAGCAATGCCACTCATTTAGCAACCCATGTAGTTTATTCTTGTGGAATGGGCCATGTCCGCGCCGCTTTCGGTAACGAAAACATGGCTACTACACCTTCGGTAATCTTCGACCATGCCGAATCTGTAAATAAAGATGCAAAAGAATTATTGGTGCAGGCCGAGCACATAGCTACCGGTGCATTGGAACGCCAGAAGTCTGTGCTGCTCCATTTAGCCGATTACCTAAGCGACCATAGCAGCGCCAACAAACAAACTATTCGGGCGTTTTTGGAAAACTATGCAGTTGATTTCAACCTGAATGAATTGATCGAAAATGCCGAGCACTTATTTTACCGAGAACATTTAAAGAAACTGATTGAAAAATTTTGAATCTATTCAACTCTATCCAG
This sequence comes from Bacteroidales bacterium, assembly GCA_031551625.1. GTDB lineage: Bacteria > Bacteroidota > Bacteroidia > Bacteroidales > UBA932 > JAVBNJ01. The sequence goes on from JAVBNJ010000090.1 coordinate 7,402, forward strand.
CAATTGCTGCGGGAGTTGCTTGGTTGCCATGTCGTATTTCAAAATCAATAACGGCATTATCGTTACCCTCAACCAGCGCGACACGTACCTGCACAATGGCAAGAAAATACAGGTTGTTCCGGTATTTGAGTTTTTGACGAAATAATTTTAATGATTATCCGCATTTCCACCTCCCCCTCTTATCCCTCTCCCTGTGGAGAGAGGTTGGGAGTGAGGTAGTATTGCGGATAGTCATTTAATCTCTCAAAGTCTAATTCCTCGAAGCTCTGCTTCGATGCCTCTTGTTTCCAAAACTCTGCTTTGGGGTTAATACCTTTGATTGTTTTATCTTACACACCAAACTTGAGGTGTTGTACTCCAATCATCTTCTAGCCAACTACCAATCCATTCCTGCCACCAACAACAATGTTGAACCAAAGGAGCATTATTTCCCCCTCCTACCCATACCCAAGTTCCTTCAACACCCCATGTATTCAACAAACAAACAGCCGTTGACATATCGGGGGTATTATATCCCCACGATTGACACATAGAAAGAGCATCTGAATAGAGGTGTGTCGAACCTAATTTTTTCACTTCATACGTACATACGGCACTTGCTCCGTCTAGTCCTAAATCTCTGCATTTACCATTAATAGCGGTCATAGTTCCTGCACAGCCGCACGAATTAGGCGCCTTGTCCCTGGCCCCACCATTATTAATAACACCGGTCAAGTTGGACGTATAGGCGCTGTAGCAGGTAATACCGCTTGCCGTCCTGTACGTACGCACCTGTGCTATATAACTTCCGGCAGTGGTAGCTTTAGACGCTTTTGTCCGAGCCGTTCCCGAACTTGCGGTCACTCCTGTGCCGTTCCACTGATATCCTGTGGCCCCGCTTACAGAAGAAGACGTAAACGTAATAGCCGTACCATAGCAAGGATTGGTTGCCGTTAATGTCGGCACCGCAGGCGTTGCCACAATCACACCCGTAACATTGGAAGTGTATGCGCTGAAGCAAGTGATACCACTGACCGTGGTGTATGAACGAACTTGCGCCAAATAACTTCCCGCGGTCGTCGCTTTTGAAGTCGTTGTCCGGCCTGTACCGGAACTGGCGGTCACTCCGGTTCCG
>JAVBNJ010000018.1:0-13345 GCA_031551625.1 Bacteroidales bacterium
AAAAATACCTACATGAATTTATTGCTGCGTCCAAGCATTATGTTCCATTCCGAACAGTTGAATATTGGAGCAAATTTCACTTACGAACGCAAAACCGAAAAAATAGAATACACGCAAATTGAAACCAATACGTCGAAAACTATTTTTTCATTGTACGGCCTGTGGTTTTATACCAGTGAAGTATACGCATCCGGAGGCGACAACAGCCGACAAAAAGACGACAACACCTTCGGCGGCGCTGCACAAGTGGAATTGCTGTTTGGCGATTTCAAATTCTACAACGAATTTACGGGCCTGTACAAAAAGGGTACACAATCGGAAACCGGCTACAACAACAAGCAATTCGGAGATATCGAACAAACGATGTACCGTTATGATGGTGCATTATCATATAACAACGCGCATCGTTTGAAAGGATATGTAGCATTCTCGAAAATGCTTGGCTATAAATTACTGCAACGCTCGGAACTCAGCCCCGATGCTGCTTTGTATTTGTGGATAACCTATAACCGGATAAATTCGTATGTGCGAAATGCGACTAACTATGAAATTAGTTATACCTTCCACCGTGCACGCACAGCCTGGAACAACTCGTGGGAACTGAGCGCCGGCGCGCGCGGTTACAATGTAGGCAATGCGTACATGATGTACCCGCTGAAGTATAGCCAAACATGGAATTACACGGAAGCCTTTGCATCGTTCAATAAAAATTTGCGTTGGAAAACAGGTATGATCGATATTTTCCCCACTGTTGCTTACGGTGTGGGCAGCGGCACCGAGAATGAAGTAACGCAATATGACGATAGCAATATTTTGGAACCCGATGTGCCATGGCAACTCAATGCGCAGTTGGCTGCCGAGTATGCGTTTATGACGGCAGACCGCCTGAATGCAGGCCTCAAGGTACGTTACAGTTATTTCTTAAATAAAACAAAAGGCTGGGATATATACGGCGATTTATGCTACAACTACACACAAGCGTTGAGTGGTACGCTTAAAAACAATCATCGTCAAAACGTTTCGTTGACGGTTGGTTTTTCTTTTTAAACACATAAAAGTTAATTTATCATAAGAACAAAAAATGAAAAAGCAAAAAAACATTTGGAAAAAAGTATTGCAATGGGGCGTTATCGCAGCTATTGTGGGGTTCATTGTAACCGGCATTATTACCGGAAACAAAGCCGATGTGGAAGCGTATTGCCCGTTTGGTGGGCTGCAAGCCTTCTCTACCTATTTGGTCAACGGCACGCTCGCATGCAGTATGTCGATGTTGCAAATTATGATTGGCATCGTGCTCGGGGTGGGCATTATTTTGTTCAGCAAGCTCTTTTGCGGCTATTTGTGCCCGCTTGGTACGCTTAGCGAAGCAATGGCCAAGTTGCGCAAAAAAATGAAAGTAAAAGAAATTGTAATACCTGCCGGAAGCATTGCCGACAAAGCATTGCGTATTATCAAATACGCTTTATTGTTTACCGTATTTTATTTTACCATTGGCAGCAGCGAATTGTTTTGCAAAAACTTCGACCCCTACTATGCTATGGCTACCGGTTTTAAAGGCGAAATTACGTTGTGGATGTCATTGGCCGCCATCGTACTTTTATTCTGCGGCAGCTTTTTCATCAACATGTTCTGGTGCCGTTACATTTGCCCGCTAGGCGCTATCAGTAACATTTTCAAATTCACGCTGTGGTTTGTTGTGTTTGTGTTGGTAATTGGCATCTTGAGTTTTGTAGGTGTTCATATTCCCTGGGTATACATACTGGCCGCAGCCTGCTTGGGTTTCTACGGTATCGAAATTTTTGTTCGACAGGCAAAATACACACCGCTGCTGAAAATTACACGCGACACCAATACCTGCAACAATTGCGGTATCTGCGCTAAAAAATGCCCGTATCGCATTGATGTGGACAAAGTAAAATATGTGCGTAATATTGATTGCACGATGTGCGGCGAATGTATCGACGCTTGTCCGCAAAAATCGCTGCAAGTGAACAGTCGCAAAAAAATGCGCTGGGTACCTGCCATCGCAGTAGTACTATTGTTTGCACTGGCATTGTGGTTAGGCAACACATGGGAACTGCCCACTATCAATGAACGATGGGGCGATAATGTACCCGAATTGAAACTGGAAACGATGGAACTAAGCGGTCTACGCTCTGTAAAATGCTATGGTAGCTCCAAAGCATTCTCTGCCCAAATGAAAAAAGTGCCCGGGGTTTACGGCGTGGCTACTTACGTGCGTTCGCATACGGTAACCATTTACTACAATCCTGCTGAAACCAATATCGACAAAATTACGCAGGCCGTATTTACGCCCACTACCACCAAGCTCAACAATCCGCCTGCCGATATACCGGTGTTGAATGTTGTAACGCTCGGTGTCGACAAATTGTTCGACAAACTCGACGTAAATTATTTGGGCTTGCTGTTCAAACAACACGAAGGATTTTACGGTATCCAAACCGAGTATGCGTGTCCGGTAATTGTACGTCTCTACGTAGACCCGAAAACTGATGTGAGTGAAGAAAACCTGCGCAAGATTGTGGAGAGCAAAGAACTGGTGATGCAAGTGCATGGCGGCGGCGAAAAAATAATTCCGTGCGACTATGTATTGGTAAATATCAGTGAAACGATAGACACCATTAGCCGCGTAGCATTCCTGAACCAATTCTTCAAAAGCGTATCGTTTACCTACAAAAAACAATTAGCAAAATATGAAGGTAAAGAAACCGCTGTATACGAACTGGAATACCCGGGGTTGGAAAAACCTGCTGTAAGCCGCGTGATTCCTTTCCTCTCAAGCCACCTTTCGGGACAAGACGGGTTGGTGAAGTTTGAAACTGCATTGAATAACGAGCAAGTACCCGTGATACGCATTACATTTGTAAAAGGCGTAGCCGATGCCGACAAAATTTGGAGCTACCTGACTGCACCGAAATGGCACATCTTTAAATCCGACGGTACCGAAGAAGACCAAGACCCGAAGCTGGATTTCAGCAATGTGGAGAAAGGAAAAGTAATTGAATAATTAGGAATGAAGAATTACGAATTAGGAATTGGTGCGCTTTACGTCATTGCGAGGAACGAAGTAACTCGCAATGACGCAAAGCAATCTTCAATAACAACTGCGAATTCCTGATTTCTCATTCGTAATTCATAATTGGACTATTAGATGAAAAAATTAACATATTACATTATTGTTGCCACATTGTTGCTCCCTTTGAGTGCCGCCGCCGACGAGGGTATGTGGTTGGTGCAGTTGCTCGAACAAAACCTCATGCGCCAGATGAAAGCTAAAGGTTTGATGTTGGATGCAAAAGAAATTTACAACGAAAAAGGTGCGTCAATCGCAGGCGCGGTGGTGTCGCTGGATTTCGGTTGCACAGGCAGTATTATTTCCGACCAGGGATTGATGATCACCAACCATCACTGCGCTTACGACGATATTCATAACTTGAGTACACCAGAAAAAAATTATTTGGAAAATGGTTTTTTTGCACGCAGTGCAGCCGACGAAATTCCGATTCCCGGAAAATCAGTACAGCTTCTACACAAAGTATTGGATGTAACCAACGAAGTATTGGCTTGCAAAGACTCGGTGATTAAAGCGCGTGGTGCCGAAACGGCGCTTACCATGCGTGGCGTGCTCGGCATTATCGAAAAGCGTTACCATGCAAAGGATACCACTATGGAGGTATTGTGTAACGCCATGTGGCGCGGCATGAAATACTACGTGTATTTCTACGAAGTATACACCGATGTGCGTTTGGTAGCCGCACCACCAGTGAGCCTTGGAGCCTTTGGTGGAGAGACCGACAACTGGGAATGGCCGCAACACAAAATCGACTTTACGATGTACCGTGTGTACACAGGTAAAAACGGCCAACCCGCCAGCTATGCGGCCGACAACGTTCCGCTCAAACCACACAATGTATTGAATGTTTCCACGAAAGGAGTAAAAGATGGCGATTTTACCATGGTGCTCGGCTACCCCGGCCGCACCAACCGCTACCAGCCATCGTGGTCGGTTGCACAAAAGGAGCACGTGACGAATCCGGTAATTACCAAGCTGCGCCGCGCCCGGTTGGACATTATGAAGAGGTGGATGGACACCGACAGCATCGTCCGCCTGAAATATGCCGATAAATATTTTGGCCTTAGCAACTATCAGGAATACCTCGAGGGCGAAACGCAATGCTTCCGCCGCTACCACGTCGAAGAAATTAAAGCTGCCGAAGAAGCGCAATTCCGCGAATGGATAGCAAAAGATCCTGCGCGCCAACACCTGTATGGCCCGGCATTGGATGTATTGAAGAAAGCTTACACGACACAGAATGATGTAGAGAAATATAAAACCTATTATCGCGAAACCATCGTGAGCGGATCGGATTTGTTGAACTTCTCGAACCGCCTGCGTGGTTTCAAAACCGCGCTCGAAAAAGGAACTATTGATTCGGTACTATCGGTGGATAACGAAGAATACAAAAATTTCGTAGCAGCCGCCGATAAATTTTATGCCGGTTACGACAGCCGTATCAACCGCGACTTGCTACCGATGATTCTGTGCCAATACACTGCCAACGTACCGCAAAAATATTGGGGCGATTACCTGCCGCAACTCTATGCCGACCACAAAGGCGACTGTAATGCCGTGGCGGCCTACCTACTCGAAGCATCGCACCTTACCACAAAAGAAAAATGCTTTGCCTACTTGGAAACCAAACCACGTGTAGAGGAAATGGTACAAGACCCGTTGTTTCGTTTAAATACCAGCATGGGTATCCGCCTATTTACCGACGAAATAAAAGAAGAAGTAAGCGATTTGGATTTGTACAAAAGCTTAGCGCTGTTTACGCAAGGTCTCTGTGAAATGCGTACAGGGAAAGGTATTCCGCAATATCCCGATGCCAACTCGACGATGCGTATTACATACGGAACCATTGGCGGCATTAGCCCCTCCGATGCGGTAAACATTAAATCGCAAACCACATCGGTTGGTTATCTGGAAAAATATAATCCCGACAGCTACGAATTTCATGTGCTGCCGAAAACACTGGATTTAGTGACCCGCAAAGACTTTGGAAAATGGGCCAACAAACAGGGTGAACTCAACGTATGCTTCTTGAGCAACAACGATATTACCGGTGGCAACTCCGGCAGCCCGGTGCTCAACGGCAAAGGCGAGTTGATTGGCTTGGCGTTCGATGGCAACAAAGAATCGCTGGCCGGCGATGCCTACTTCCACCCACAGTACAACAAAACAGTCAGCGTAGATATCCGCGCAGTGTTGTGGGTACTCGATAAGTATGCAGGAATGCAGTATCTGTTGGATGAAATTAAGATGACAAAATAATAATTTATTTAGTGGTAATTTTAATCGGACAAATTTATGATTCAATCGTAAATCTGTCCGATTTTTATATTACTATAGTTACCAATTTTATTTTTTGAATACAATCGTAGTATATATTTTATCTTACACAACGGATGGATCTTGCATAAGGTGTATCAGGATTAAATGTATAGACATATAAATTACTATCATTTAGAAATAATCTTTCTACATCTCTTTGTGTGGAGGATGGGATGATCCACATATCTGTCGCTAACCCCAAGTCCGAGCTTGTACCCTCATTAATTCGATAATAAGCAGCCGGTAATGCTGTAAAACCAAAATCATCTGTTCCGTCAAAAGCGGGATTATTGGTTGCCGTTGCTTTAAGTTTTTTACCGGAAGAAGTGCCTAATGAAACGACGAAAGAATCCCATTCACTGCGATTAGGTACGTGCCAGCCATGGGGGCATATATCACTAAGGGCGGCTTGTGCATAAGCATAAAGCGCACCATAGGTATCGCAATAAGTTGAAATTCCTGCATAACAATAAGAAGTAACCCCTCTGTAATTTAGATGTTGGGCTAACCACCACTTGTCATCCGGCATGTAAACAATACGGTATAGTTTATTATCGCGTTCATCTTTTATCCATGCTTCCCAATTTTTTGCTCCGCTTGTACGTTGGTGGCAAAGGTATGTGTCCTCTATATAAAGATCGTTACCTGTATAGGGACAAAATACACCGGGGCAATCCGTAGCATCGGTCAATGCCGTTGGGGCGATAGTTAATGATACTATCGCTAATGTTTTTCCGTAAACTACTTGTTTAGTGGTGCCATCGGCGGCTGTTAAAGTAAATGGTGGAGTACCTTTGAATGTATATACTCCACCGCTGGTAGTTATGTTCGGCGGGCAGTCGCTCACATGGGCACACCAGTTGTATTTGTCAGGCACCCCGCTTAATGTTACGGTTACTTTCTGGCTGTAGGCACCACTGTTTCCTTGCAGCCAAAAGCCGCGTCCACCGGCTGTGATGGTAGCACCGGAACTTCCGGCACTGACACTTGTAACTGTTGCACGACTCCAAACACCGGTGGTCAGGTTTTTGTAATCAACAAGCACCCACACTCTCGAGTTGTACTTCCCTTCCAACCGGTTTGTCCACGACACATTAAAACTTACTTTCTTCGACGTAGAGTAACTGCCGCTCGTAGACGACACCGTAACTTTGTATTGTGCAAACGCAGTATAAGCAAGCGTTGCAAAGAAAAGAGAAAAGAAAATTTGTTTCATCATTATTTTGTTTTTGATTAGTTTAACTAATTAATTAGTTTAAAATTACGTAGCTTCGGGATTGTTTTCCAATCTGTGACATTCGTTTTTAATCTGTCACATCTGTGGTTCAACAAACAAACACAACAACCCCTTGCTACGATTTTCAATTCGTTGTCTTTTGGTTCAACTTTTAATGTAATCGCTTGAAAAAATGAAAACGTGATACATTTTGTTTTCGCTGGAGGTTCTTCGATACCTAAACAAGAAAACGTAATAATGCATCACGCACGTTTACGTCTTGTTCCTTCTTGTTTTGAAATTTTCGAAGATTTCCAGCGAAGTACTTAAGTTTTATGACAGTACATATTTTAAAGAACAATTATGAATTCTTAAAGGTGCATCTTATCACAACATCTAAGAGTTCTTTGCAAAGGTTGAAAAATATTTTTTATTATGCAAATTTATTTTCAACCTTTCAGGGCTGGCGCATTTAGAAATTAAGTAATTTGTGAATGCGTCGGCCATGGCGAGTTTCTTTTTTGTTTGCAAATTAAAAATATTTTTATACTTTTGCACTATTACCGCACGTTCTTTTACATTTGATAAATGGGAGTAAATTGCTCCCTCTCTACATCTTGAAACTTCGACAATTTCAATGTACAAAGAGAAAATAGTACTATTAAGCGTGAACTTTAGTTTATTTCTTTGTACAGGTAGTCGAAGACCTCAAGATGTGATAAAATAAGGTTCACGTTTCTGTTTTAGTTCACAGATAACGAGGCTACAGCGAGAATGGAATAAATTGCTTCATTTCTTGCAATGACAGACAGCGGCTGAAAAGTGGCAGCAAGGGATTGTTATAAGTAGTAAAGGGAATTGGCAAAAGTTTGTGTTTGTTGGCACCAATTCCCTGAACTACTACATTATAAACTAAAAATATAGTAAATAAACTAAATACTTAATTAAGATGAAAAAAATCTATTATTTATTATCGGCTTTGCTTTACGCGTACACACTTTCTGCGGAGAATTGTGTATCGGTAAAACAAGTTAAAACCGATTACAAAAATAACAAAGTTGTTGTTAGCATTACATGGAGCAGTAGTTGCACCGGTGATATCACCAACCACCGTAACACGGTGTGGCTATTTGTCGATTACCGCCCGATTACCAACGGAATTAAAAGCACTACATGGACTCGTGCTACTATCAGTGCGGCATCTGCCGGAACAGTGATTAACTCTGGCTCCGGTAAAGGCGTATGGATATATGGTGCAAACACCACGCAAAGTGCTACACTTACGTTAAGCAACATGCCATCGCAGTACGATTGGTGCGCTTTTGCTACCGACTACCCGCCAAACGCTGCAAACTACAACAACGGGGTATATACGCTTCGGGGTACCGCGCCGTTTGTAATAAACAGTTCGCAAACAGTAACCGGGAAGAATTATTCGGGTGGAATTATTAATACTATAACTGATGCAACCGGTTGTAGCGGCTGGATAGAACGCGATGTACCTACTACAAGCGGAACTTGTAATCCAAAGTCAACGCTGGTGAAAGGCTATTGCCGGGATTTGACCGCCGACGAAGCTGTCAAATTTGTGAACTGCGGCTATGAATTAGAAGTAAAAACAGGCAACCAATCGCTACCTGCTGCATGGAGTACGCAATTGAATTGCCCTAGTGGTTGGCGACCCGCTACGCAAAATGAATTGGCATGCATGTGGAAAACAGCTGAAAACCCTACTAAGTTAGCAGTGAATGCTTCATACACAACGGGTGAAACTCAGTGGGGTGGCTGGGACGATACATCGTGTTGTGCCGGCTGCACAGGCTATAAAGCATACATGACCAGCAACCGCTGTGGTGATAGTTGTGCAGGAACATGCTCGATAACTCTTGATGGTTGTGTGGGTATTTATTTTAGCGCTTGCCAAAAGATGTGGCCACAACAAATGAATTACTCCAAGTGTGTCCGGTAAAATGATTTTCCACTAATACTAAAATTTTTGTACCTTTGTTAGTTACAAGTGTTTATTAGTACTAATTTAAAACCTCTATTATATGCAAACCATTGACACATACAACTTCCAAGGTAAACGTGCTATTATTCGCGTAGACTTCAATGTGCCGCTCGACGAGCAATTTCGTATTACCGACGACACCCGCATTCGTGCGGCGATCCCGACCATTAAAAAAGTACTGGCTGGCAGCGGTTCGGTTATCCTCATGTCGCACTTGGGACGTCCGAAAGGACCGAGCGATAAATATTCGTTGAAACATATTGTTCCCGATGTGGAGAAAAAACTGGGTGTGAAAGTACAGTTTGCTCCCGACTGCATGGGCGCCGAAGCTGCCGGACTGTCGAAAAACCTGAAGCCCGGTGAAGTGTTAATGCTCGAAAACCTGCGTTTCTACGAAGAAGAAGAAGGCAAACCGCGCGACTTGGCCGACGATGCAACCGACGAACAAAAGAAAGCTGCCAAAGCGGTGGTAAAAGAAAAGCAAAAAGAATTTACGAAAAAATTGGCCTCGTATGCCGATTGCTATATTAATGATGCATTTGGAACGGCCCACCGCGCACATGCTTCCACGGCGTTGATTGCTGCCTATTTCCCGAACGACAAAATGTTCGGCTACGTAATGGAAGGCGAAATCAAAGCCGTCGACAAAGTGATGGAATCGCCGGAACGCCCGTTGACCGCCGTTCTCGGAGGCTCGAAAGTGTCGTCGAAAATTACGATTATTGAACGCCTGATGGCAAAAGTGAATAACCTGATTATTGGCGGCGGCATGAGTTTTACGTTTGTCAAAGCGCAAGGCGGCAAAATTGGCGACTCGATTTGCGAAGACGACCAGTTGCAACTCGCGTTGGATATTATGAAACAAGCCAAGGAACAAGGTGTGAACATTTATTTACCGAAAAAAGTACTGGCCGCCGATGCGTTCAGCGCCGATGCCAATACGCAGGTGTGCGATATCAATGCTATTCCCGACGGATGGCAAGGCTTGGATGCCGCCGATGCCATGGGTGACTGGAAAGACGTGCTGATGGCTTCGAAAACCATTCTGTGGAACGGCCCTGTGGGCGTGTTCGAAATTCCTAAGTTTGCTAACGGAACCAAAGCCGTAGCGCAAATGATTGCCGATGCTACAACTAAAGGCGCTTACTCGCTTGTAGGTGGTGGCGACAGCGTGGCAGCCGTAAATCAAATGGGTTTTGCCGATAAAGTAAGCTACGTGTCGACAGGCGGCGGAGCCTTGCTCGAATACATGGAAGGCGTTGAACTACCCGGTATCAAAGCGATTCGCGAATAACGAAATTAGAGTTTAAAAATTAGAAATTAAAGATATGAAAAGTTTTTTTAAAATGGTTTTCGCCTCATTTGTAGGCGTGCTGTTAGCCGGGTTTATAGGTTTCATTTTGCTGATTGCAATGATTGGCGCCATGAGTACTGCATTTACCTCGTCGACTGAAAAAATCGAAGTAGAACCAAATACCATCTATCGCATCATGCTGGACAAACCGGTAGCCGAGCGTTCCAAGATGAACCTCGGAGCCGATGCGTTGTTCAGTTTTTCGGTAGAAAACACCATCGGGCTGAACGACCTTCTGAAAAGCATAGACCATGCGGCTTCCGATGATAACATCAAGTTGATATATCTTGACCTGAGTACACTCCATGCAGGCATGGCGCATATCGAAGAAATACGTGCGGCGTTGAAAACATTCAAAGAAACATCGAGCAAACCGATTATTGCCTATGCGGACAATTATTCGCAAGGAGCCTACTACCTGGCGAGCGTAGCCGACAAAGTGTATCTGAATCCATACGGCAGTGCGTCGTTGAACGGATTGAACGCCGAAGTATTGTTCTATAAAGGCTTGATGGAAAAACTGCAAATTGAAATGCAAGTGGTGCGCCACGGTAAGTTCAAAAGCGCTGTAGAGCCATTCATTACCGATAAAATGAGCGATGAAAACCGTCAACAATACTTGACGTTTATCAACGCGATCTGGGGACATTGGCTTACAAAGATTGGCGAAGCACGCCACCTTGAAGTGAAAAAAATGAATGAACTGGCCGATAATCTGGAATTGGAAACAGCCCAAGCTGCGTTAGATCATGGCCTGGTCGATGGCTTGCTGTACAAAGATGAATTGCTGCAAAAACTGTGTGACCTGAGTGGCGAAACCGACGACCAAAAGTTAAAAATGATTGATGTGACAAGCTACGCCACTGCATCGCGACAAGTAAAAACTTCGAAAGATAAAATTGCAATTGTATATGCCGATGGCGAAATCACAATGGGTAAAGGCAGCGAAGGCATCACAGCTTGGGAATTTGCCAACACGTTGCGAAATATTCGCCACGACAAGAATGTAAAAGCGGTAGTGTTCCGCGTAAACTCACCGGGTGGTAGTGCACAAGCGTCCGAAATTATTGCACGCGAATTGAGTTTGCTCAAAGCCGAAAAACCCGTGGTGGTATCAATGGGTAACTATGCCGCTTCGGGTGGTTACTGGATTTCGGTACCCGCTACTAAAATTTTAGTTAATCCCACTTCGCTTACCGGTTCTATCGGTGTATTCGGATTGATTCCAAACGTGAAAAAAGGTATGAACAATCTTTTGGGTATAACAACCGATGTGGCAAAAAGCAATACATCGGCAGATTACCCCAGTGTGATGCGCCCGATGACGGAGCATGAACGCAAGGTGACGCAAGCAAGTGTTGACTTGATTTATTCGCAATTTGTAGATAAAGTGGCTGCCGCCCGCCCGCTTAGCAAAGAGCAGGTCGACGAGATAGGGCAGGGGCGTGTGTGGAGCGGACTCAATGCTATTGAATTGGGCTTGGCCGACAAATTGGGTGGTCTTACCGAAGCCATTGCCGAAGCTGCTAACCTGGCTGGCCTCGACAATTACCGCACGGTGGAGTTGCCGGTTGTTAAAACACCTTTCGAGCAAATTCTCGAATCATTGATGAATGGCCAAGTATCGGTAAAAGCGCCGATGCCCGAAGAAATACGCACTGTAGAACGTTTCCTGCAAGAAGTGAAAGAACCCGGCGTATATGCCCGTGTGCCTTTCGACGTGAACGTATACTAAGCGCTTTGTAGATATAAAAACCGTGCATGTACTGAAACATGTGCGGTTTTATTATTTTTGAAATATAATTTTTATGGCTAAAACTAAAAATACTACACGTTGCGGCTGGTGTGGTACTGACCCGCTTTATGTGGCCTACCACGACGAAGAATGGGGACGCGAAGTACACGACGACAACAAAATGTTCGAATTCCTGTTGCTGGAAAGCGCTCAGGCCGGGCTTAGCTGGATTACAATATTGCGGAAGCGCGAAAATTACCGGAAAGCTTTTGCCGGATTTGATGCCCGCAAGGTCGCCGCTTTTACCGAAAAAGACGTAGAACGGTTGATGCAAGATCCGGGCATCGTTCGCAACCGGCTTAAAATTAAAGCGGCTATCTCCAACGCCAAGCTGTTTCTGGACGTGCAGCGCGAGTTCGGTAGTTTTTGTACCTACCTGAAAGGTTTCCTTCCCGAAGGGAAACCCATCGTTAACCGTTGGAAAATGATGGGCGAATTACCTGTATCGACACCTGTTTCCGATGCCATTAGCAAAGACATGAAAAAACGGGGATTCAAATTTTTCGGAACCACCATTTGTTATGCCCATCTGCAAGCAGTCGGTTACGTGAACGACCACATGGCGGATTGTTTCTGCCATCCACAAAACAAGTAGCTTTTGTCGTAATACAAATAAATAGCGCATGTAATTTTTACATGCGCTATTTCTATATTATCTTACACAACGTATGTACGATGGCAAACTTCCTTCACAGGTGTTGCATACTGCTATTGAGCATTGATTTCCTGCTCTAACTTCAGCACCATTTTTTATAGAATAGACCCCCATGCGCCAGCCGGGGCCACAACCAATACCCCATGGATTATTTTCTTCGTAGTAAAAATCATAGTAAAGAGAAACTTTATATCCCTGATCGTTTGCCATATTGAGCCCGACAGAAGTTGGTTGCCCTGTTAAACACACATACTGCGCAGTTGTTGCCTCTGTCCAGCCGGAACTGCAACTTCCATCGGAGGGCCGCACTTCTATCCCGCATCCGGTGAAAGTGGCAGCTGCATCTGCTTTTATATTTCTACAATAAGCGGTTGTAGTATATGTATAGGCGCCTGTTCCAAAAATGCCGCCGCCTACTTGTGTAAGACTTGCTGCCGCCGAGCAGCCGCATGAATTAGGCGCTGCATTTCTGGCAGCTCCATCATTAATGACTCCTGTTACATTGGATGTATATGCGCTGTAGCAGGTAATTCCAGTAGTAGTGATATATGACCGCACTTGTGCTATATAACTTCCAGCAGTTGTAGCCTTAGACGCTTTCGTTCGCGCCGTACCCGAACTTGCTGTTACGCCTGCTCCTGTCCATTGGTACCCCGTTGCTCCGCTTACAGAAGAAGAGGTAAACGTAATAGCCGTACCATAACAAGGATTGGTCGCCGTTAATGTCGGCACCGCAGGCGTGGCCACAATCACACCCGTTACATTGGAAGTGTATGCGCTGAAGCAAGTGATACCACTGACCGTGGTGTATGAACGAACTTGCGCCAAATAACTTCCCGCGGTCGTCGCTTTTGAAGTCGTTGTCCGGCCTGTACCGGAACTGGCGGTCACTCCGGTTCCG
>JAVBNJ010000015.1:0-6115 GCA_031551625.1 Bacteroidales bacterium
CGTGATTGACTACATGCAGAAAGAAAGCCCGAAAACCAAGTATGACCGTGTACAGAACACACCTGTCGAATTGGTCGAGTGTCCCTATTTCACAACTAACCTCTTAGTTCTCACTCAACCTATTGCCCGCGATTTACTAAGCCGTGACTCGTTTGTGATTTACCTCTGTCTCGAAGGTAGTGCTACTATTAATTACAATGGCGGTACAGAAACTATTGCCAACGGTGAAACCCTCTTGATTCCCGCTGCCCTGGCCGATTACACGATTATACCATCGCCTACAGCCAAGCTGCTCGAAACTTATGTTGGCTAAACTTCGTGGTTAAAGAGGTTTTCCTGTAGCTTGTCAATTTCACGGCGGTCTTTCTTTGTCGGCCGCCCGGTGCCGCGATCTCGCTGGATGTATACGGTAATATTTTGCTTGTCGAGTTTAGCCAACTCCTCTGCCGGTGTCAGGTTCTCGGCATAGAGCGGCACATTCTTGGCCGGTTGCCGGTTTTCGATTAATTGAAGCACTTTGTACGTATAGATTACCGGCAACTTGCGTATGGTGAGCACATCACCCTCGCGCACTTCGCGCGACGGTTTAGCTTCCACATCGTTTACTTTTACGCGCCCAGTTTTACAGGCTTCAGCCGCATCGCTACGTGTCTTGTATACGCGGATTGCCCAAAGGTACTTATCTAAACGGCTCATGTTTATTTGCAATTTTGTTATTTACAATTTATTGTTTTTCAATCGTCAATTGTAAATTGTAAAATCGTCAATTATAAAGGTTCATAGCTCTGTCAATACCCACCGTGCCAAACGCCTTGATGGCATCAATGGTGCGGGTGGTTACTTCCGGCAGCGCTTTGCGTTCTTCGTCGTTCCACTCGCCAAGCACATAGTCGATTTGCTGGCCGCGGCCAAACTCGCTGCCAATGCCCACACGCAGGCGGGCATAGTTGTTGTGCCCGAGTGTTTCGGTAATATGCTTGAGCCCATTGTGCCCACCGTCGCTGCCTTGCTTGCGCATGCGCAGTGTGCCGAAAGGCAGTGCGAGGTCGTCGACTACAATCAACACATCTTTTATATCGAAGCGCTCGGCTTGTATCCAATAGTTCACGGCCTTTCCGCTAAGGTTCATAAATGTCGACGGTTTGAGGAGCATAAAGTGCTTACCTTTGTGCCGCACTTCGGTAATGGCGCCGTAGCGCACGGTGCTGAAAGTAGCATCTGCATCTTTGGCCCATGCATCCAATACTTCGAAACCTACGTTGTGGCGGGTGTGTGCATATTCGGGGCCGGTGTTCCCTAATCCGACAATCAAAAAACGCATTTCGTTCTATACTTGAATAAAATTAGGAATTAAGAAGTTATTCCTAATTCCTAATTTTGAAATCCTTATTAAAATAGCTTATTTTTTTGCAGGCGTGGCTGCAGCAGCGGCTGCGGCAGCAGCACCTACAGCGGCGCGGGTCATTTTCACCGCACAGATGATGTTAGTCTTCGGGCTGATGATTCTTACGTTAGGAAAATTCAAATCGCCGGCTACAATTGTTTTACCTAAGCCGAGGTTGGTGATATCTATCGGCAATGTATCAGGCAGGTCTTTTGGCAATGCCGATACTTTTACTTTGCGGTTTACAATTTGCAGTTTACCACCGGCGCGTACCCCTTCGGAATTACCGCTGATAGTAACGGGAATATCCATGGCAACCGGCTTTTCGGGATTTACTGCATGAAAATCAATATGCATGATTTTGTCTGTTACCGGGTGGAATTGGATTTCTCGCATCACGCCTGTGTGCGATTTACCGTCAATGTCGAGATTCACAAGATATGCATTTGGAGTGTATACCAAATGTTTCAAATCTGCGTCGTTTACTACGAAATGTACATTTTCGGTTTTGTTGCCATACAGTACGCAAGGTACTTGTTCGTTACGGCGGATTGCTTTTACGGCTGTTTTCTTAATCTCTGTGCGAGCCGTGCCTTTCAAATCAATTGTTTTCATTGATGTGTAGAAATTTTAGTTAAAAAAGTGTTACTCAATCGCGCTTGCAGCGCAATCCCATCGCACCAATAGCTAAAAGCTTTTGTTTTTGGGACGGCAAAGATACAAAAAAAAATTGAGAATTAAAAATGAAAAATTAGAGAATCTTGCAGAGATCGTATTTCACATGTTCATAACTTTGAATTCTAAACTCTAAGTTGAAAAGATTCGTTTTATTACAAAATAATACCTAACTTCGCATTTTTAATTTCAAATTATAAGCAATATGGATAAAATTGATTGGAAATCGTTACCTTTCGGGTACCTGAAAACGGACTACAATGTTCGCAGTTATTATAAGAACGGTAAGTGGAGCGACCTTGAAGTAAGTACCGACGAGAATGTAAACATTCACATGGCGTCGACCTGCTTGCACTACGGGCAAGAGGCTTTCGAAGGAATGAAAGCATTCCGTGGAAAGGATGGTAAAATCCGCTTGTTCCGTCCCGACGAAAACGGTAAGCGCCTTGAACTTTCGGCCAATGGCGTGATGATGGCTCCTGTTCCCATCGATTTGTTTGTGGAAGCCTGCAAAAAAGTAGTGAAACTCAACGAACGTTTCGTTCCGCCCTACGGCGAAGGCGCTTCGCTCTATTTACGTCCGATGCTTATTGGTGTAGGCCCGCAAGTGGGTGTAAAAGCTTCAGCGGAATATCTGTTCGTGGTGTTTGTAACTCCCGTAGGCCCTTATTTCAAAGAGGGTTTCAAGCCTATCAAAGTACAAATTGTACGTGACTACGACCGTGCTGCACCGCTGGGAACAGGGGTATTCAAAGTAGGAGGCAACTACGCTGCTTCACTTGTAGCCATTGACCGTGGCCATAAAGAAGGCTTTGCTTCGGTAATGTTCCTCGATGCTAAAGAGAAAAAATATATCGACGAAGCAGGCCCGGCCAATTTTTTCGGTATTAAAAACAATACATATATTACTCCCGACTCGCACACCATCCTGCGTTCGATTACCAACATGAGTTTGCGCGACATAGCTAAAGATATGGGCTTGAAAGTAGAGCAACGTTCGGTGCCGGTAGAAGAGTTGAGTACATTTGAAGAAGCGGGTGCTTGCGGTACGGCTGCGGTAATTTCGCCGATTGGCAGCATCACCGACCGCGAAACGGGCAAGGTATACGAGTATGCCAAAGATGGCAAAGCAGGAAAAGTATGTACCCAACTGTACGAACGCCTGCGCGGCATTCAAGAGGGCGAGATCGAAGATAAATTCGGCTGGAATGTGATTGTTGACTAATTGAAAATATATAGAGCCGAGAATTTAGAATTGGCCCTGCCGGAAACGGTGGGGCTAATTTTTTATTGTTTGGATTTATGATTCAAATTTTTGTATCTTTGCAATTGAATATAAACTAAACTAAATCATGAAAAAACGATTTTTTCGCTTAACCGCTTTACTGGTGAGCGTTTCGTTGTTGTTCACGGCCTGTTATGACCAGAAAGATTTCGACTTCGGTAAGTTCGATAAGTCAAGTATTTCTCCGACACTTTACATACCATTACTGTCCGATACATTGGATATTCTGGATGCAGGGCTTGACGACTTGTTATTCACGGAAGACGGGCAAGCCTATTACGAGTATGCGATTGACGATATACAAATGCCGTCGATATTGGATATGGTAGTTATGCCGCCGCAAACGGTTAGTGAAACCTTTACTTCGCCTATTCCGCCATCGTCGGGCGGGTCGTTCAGCACACCGGAAGTTACCGATGTGGCAAATTTCAATTTCAATAATGCAGATGGACTGTCGGTATCACCTGATAGTATTGTGTTCAACAGTCTGCAGCTGCAAGTGGCCAATCTATACTCGGTAGCTCTCGTTTCAGGCGATGTTTTTATCCGCGTAACTATTCCTAATTTGAGAAATAGCAGCGGTGGAATTTATTCGACCGATATCAGTATCAAGAATACAACACCCCGGAATATTGATCTCTCAGGCTATTCGTTGAAAGTTGACCACCCATCGGGTGGAACCAACCAAATAAAAATTAAATACCAGCTCTATTCGCCCGGCTACTCATCGTTAGGCAGCCCTTCGCAAAACCTTGGTTTCAGTGTTCGCTTTGTGCCACCGGCTACATCAGCTATTCGCGAAGCGTATGGCTACCTTGGCCAATACACCGAGCATGTGAATGAATCAATTGAAATCGGCGACTTCGACAAGTTGGCCGGTACATGGAATTTGAAAGAAGCGTTTATTGTGTTGGATGTAGTTAACCCGTTGGTGTTGCCCATGCAAGTGAGCATTGATCAGGTGACGGCCTATTCAACAGGCAGTACGGTAACAGTGCCTAATGCCGGTACGGCCACTATTAGGGCGGCCACCAGCTTGTCGGCACCACCTGCCGAAACATCGGCTACGTTGGGTGGAGTCAACCTGTCTCCGGTAATCAGCGCGCTACCCAAGCGTATGGACGTTGCTATTAGCGTGAAAACAAACCCTGCCGGTTCGATGACAAATGCCATTGACAATGCTCCATTGTATGCGGCGGCCAAAGTGGTGGTACCGTTCAAAATAAAGAAGACTACGATAACGCTTACCGATACTATTGATTTCAATATGGAAGATATTTCACTGAGCGATATGGGTATAAATTTACATGTAGTAAATGCCTTTCCGATGGCTGTGAAGTTGCATTGTGATTTGCTGGAAAAAGGGACAGGGCGCAACCTTGGGCAATTGTTTACCCCGGTGCAGATTCCTACAGCTACTGTTAAAGCCAAGCCGGGTACTACGGACGAAGCAATTGTCGATCAACCTACCGAGTATGACAATGGCGGGCAGTTGATCCCTATTACTGAAACCATGGCTCAGAATATGAAAAAATCCGACCGCGTGAAAGTTTATTTTGAAATTAATGTGCCTGATGGAAAATATGTGTGCATTACCGACCAGAATAACATCCGCTTCAAGATAGCTATGAAAGCCGCTGTAAACATAAATGGTCTGAACCTGTAAAAACCGAAACGTATGAAAAAATATATTTATATCATTCTAGTAGGGATTGTAGCGACAGGTTGTGCAGTTCCTGCTGTAGCGCAAGAAAGTACATTGTTGCATTTTATGCGCCAGTCGCCGCAATCGTTGCGCAGCAATCCGGCCAACATATCGGACTCCGTAAAATATTTTCTTGGTATTCCGGTGTTGAGCAATATTAATGTTGATTTCAAAAGCGCTATCTCGTATGGCGATGCCATTGTGCGCACCGCAAAAGATTCGTTGCGCATCAACCCCGATTTGCCGAACGAACTGACGGATAAAAGCCGCATTAACTTTGGCGTAAACGTAGAGTTGATTTCATTTGGTTTCCGCTTTGCCCAGAAGAATATGATTACTTTTTCGGCAGGTGTGCGTTCTTATGGGAACTTTCTGTTGCCGAAAGATGCAGCGGTGCTTGCTATACAGGGCAACGACCCTGGTCGCCCGTTGGTTATTGAAACCGATGCGCGTGGCGTAGCTTATGCCGAAGCAGCCTTGGGTTATTCGCGCATAATTAATAAAAACTGGAAAGCGGGCGTGCGTGTGAAATACTTGATTGGCGCTGCCGGAGCCGATTGCGATAAGATACACGCTACTGTTAACACGTCGCCGGTTGATTATACAATGACGCTTACCTCTGCCGGTTTGGTGCGAACGTCTATGCCCGACCAGAATAATATTTCTATTCAGGATATGTTGAAGAACCGCGGCTTTGGTTTCGATGCTGGGGTGTATTACAAAACGCCGGTGAAAGGCCTCGAAGTGAGTTTGAGTTTTATTGATTGGGGTTTCATTGACTGGAGCACGGGTTTGAAGAATTATGAATCCAAAATCGTTGGTGGTGAATACGTGTTCCGAGGCTTGGAAAAGCTCGACCAGAACAGTATCGACAATATTATTGATACGTTGAAGAATGTATTCAAGTTTGAAGAACAACCCGGTGAAAAGTTCCGTTCGACCTTGCCCGGTAAGATTTTTCTTGGTGTGTCGTACAATCTCACACCGAAAGATAAGTTCGGTTTTCTGTTCAATACACATGCATTGCACAACTTTGAACAAACACGTTTCAAAAAAAAAAATTTTT
>JAVBNJ010000001.1:0-9583 GCA_031551625.1 Bacteroidales bacterium
TTATTAATGTGTTTTTATTTTTTCTTTTTATGGAGGTTCTTAAGAAGGCGTTTTTTAAGCTTTTGAGTAGCCATTTTATGTCTTTTTATTTTCTTTCAGCTTGGCATAATAGCTTAATTTTTAATAGGTTATTTTTTCACGTTATTTTTCACCTTGTTAGTAAATACCTTAGCCGGTTTAAACGAGGGAATGTAATGTTCCGGAATAATAAGAGTGGTATTTTTAGAAATATTACGGGCTGTTTTTTTAGCGCGTTTTTTTACAATAAAACTGCCGAAGCCGCGCAAATATACATTATGGTTGCTGGCTAGCGAGCTTTTAACCACCTCCATAAACGTTTCTACTGTTTTTTGTACGTTTACTTTTTCGATGCCAGTACTTTTGGCAATCTCATTGACGATGTCTGCTTTTGTCATAATTAATGCTATTAATTAATTGTTTATAATCCATTTTAAATTGGGAGTGCAAATATAGTGCATTTTTTTGATATACCAAATAAAAATAAAGAATTTTTAATCGGATTATGTTAAAACTAAATTTTCAGGCGATTATTTGAAATAAAAAAGTACAGGGTAAAATTATATAGCAGAGTGGGGGAGATCTTTAATTTTTCCATTTTTTCTATTTCCTGAAAATTCACAAAAGTAATTTTATAAATTTAAATTAATATGTAAATTTATATAAAATTGGATGATTTCACAATTGTAAACAATATGTAGTAAGTAACATTTTATTACATTTGTGAATTGTATTTATAATAATATATAATATTTTAATAATCAGTGATTTATTTATAATATTAATAGCTATAATACAAGTATTTGAACGATAGTTAGTACTTTTCGTCTCAATTGCTTGATAAAGTATATATAATTAATAAATAATAATCTATTTACCAGTTATTTACTATATAATATTTAGGTATTTAGTACAATTAAACACATCCTATTTAAAAATAAGCAATAGTTATTATATAACAGCTATTTACCGCATATTTATCTATTATGATATATAGGGCAAGTTACAATTGTAATGCACTGTTATGTTACAATTGTAATTAAATTTATTATTACATTTGTATCCTTAAAAGTTTACATTTATGAACGACCGTTTAACACAGTTTTTGACCGCCGAGCAGCTATCGCCAACTCGGTTTGCCGATTTATTAGGAGTACAGCGATCGGGGGTATCGCATATTTTGTCGGGGCGAAACAAGCCGGGACTCGATTTCCTTGAGAAATTTATCAAGCGTTTCCCTGCGGTAAATATAGAATGGTTTATTACAGGCAAGGGCAAGATGTATAAGGAAATGAATATGTCCAGTTTATTTCCTCAATTATCCGAAAATGAAAAGACGGCTGTTGAAGTACCGCGGCAAGCAAATGATCATGAATGGGCTAACCAGCCGGAAATTATAGAAACGGACAATATAAATGTTTCTCAAACAACATCAGATGTAAGTAATAGTAATATGCTAAATAGCTTGCCCGAAAAGTCGGTAGAAAAAGTAATGATTTTTTATACCGACAGAACATTCGAATCGTACCGGCCAACAAGTTAATTATTTGTAGAATCACATTCTTAATAATAGGACAATGTGTCAGATCCATGATAGCTATTGTATATATTGATCGTTTACTTTTCCATATTTCTATTCAACATAATATAAATTGTATGATACTATTTTTAAATAAATCGATATTACTAAAATTACCTCCGTAGCTTATGATTTTTATTAAATATTATTTTTTAATAAATTGACTAACCTGTTCTATTATTATTATTCTAAAAAATATTTAAATTGTTATTAATAAATAAATTATATATATTTATAACAACTATGTTTATTATACAAACATAGTTGTTATAAATCGAATTAATCTAATTGTAATACAAATTATTATAATTATTAAATACCATCTTTAAAATTGACTGTTCTTTTCAAAGGTGTAAATAAAATTTTAGCGAAAAAAATTTGTATATTAAAATTTTAATGTATCATTGCATATATTTTTCTAAACCAATTTAAAGAGATAGAAATAATGTGCACAACAATAAAGAAGAAATCAACTAAACCGACTGTTAAAATGTCAGCTAAAAAAGTACTAAAGAAAGCTGCTCCAGTTAAGGCGAAGAAGACAGTTGTTGTTAAGAAAACTGCTGCCAAAGCTACGCCTAAAAAAACTGTAAAAAAGGTAGTTGCTAAAAAAAAACTCCCCTACCCCTAAAAAGGTGGTGAAAAAAGCAGTGGCAAAACCGGCCAAAATAGAGAAAAAGATAGCCGCGAAAAAAGTGGTCAAAGCGGCAAAGAAAATAGTTATCACAAAAAAAGCCGTAAAACCTGCTCCTAAAAAGATCGTAAAGAGCATAACAACCAAGCCTTCAGTGCCTAAAAAAGCAGTACCTGTAAAGCAGGTAAAAAAGGCAGTGGTTAAAGCATTGCCTAAAAAAACAGTCGTTGTAAAGACGGCATCGACCAAACCCGCTCAAAAAGTAATAAAACCGGCACCTATAGTGCCTAAAAAAATAGTATCTCAACCAGTAAAAGCAAGTAAACCAGTGCAAAAAGAAGTTAAAAAAAACATTCCCGTACAACCTACTAATCTTAAAAAAACAACCGAAAAAGGACCCCATGAAGCCCCGCAAGCCACTCCGCAGCGAATTGCAGGTGGAAAGCGACGCTTGGTAGTAAGCCACAAAAATCTGTCGCCAGAATTACAGGAGGTAATGCGTGAACGCTTTCCTCGTGGTTATAATGATTATATGGATCAAATAATCAAGGTCGACAAGTCAGATGGTTCATTCTTCTATGCCATTACGCTTGAAGTAGAAGATGCTATTTATTTGATAAAAATTGATGTTCAGGTAGATACTGATTATGAAGAAGTAGAGAAAAAACTGTTTGGCAATATGCCCGAAGTAGATGATGATGGCAATGAATTACCTGATTCTGACGATGATGATACGAAAAAATTTGCGGCCGATACTGATGCGGGTGACGATGATGAATAAGTTCCCTGTTTCCAGTTTAAGTACTTACTTAATAATGTTCGGTTTATGAAATATGTTATACTTGCTCTTATGATTTTGATAGCTAGCCAACAAGCTCATGCGCAAGTTATCAGCAATATGAAGAAGAGTAGTAGTGCTACTACCACCTCTCCGTTACCTCAGTCGACGGGAACAGTTGCTCCATCTGCTACAAAAACACCAGACATAACTCCTGTGGTTGCTTCAAAACCGGAGGTTGTTCTTTGTCCGGCAGGTGAAATAACTATTAACGGAATAATATGGGCCGGGGCGAATGTAAGTGAGTGGCGTTCTTTTGCTTCACATCCCGATTCAATAGGACGTTTCTACCAGTTCAATAATACAATTGCCTATAGCAACTCCAATCCGTTGGCGCCAGAGTGGAAGATCGATTCAACCAATGTCAGCATAGATTGGCAAGCTGCTAAAGATCCATGTCCCTACGGCTGGCGCCTACCTATCCAGGCGGATTTACTGGCTCTCGTTAATGCCGGCAGTGCTTGGTATACGGGCTACAATGTTCCGGGGCGTTTCTTTGGCGTTAATGCTGCCACAGCTACCCGTCTGGATAATAAAGGTTGTATATTCCTTCCGGCAGCAGGGCTTCGCAATGAATTGTCGGGTTCCTGGTTCAACCAAAAGATCTATGGTTACTACTGGTCGGCCAAACAAAATAATGAAAATAGTATTTATCTATACTTTTCCGGAGCTAATAGCGGATTGAGCAGTGGTAGTAAGAATTTTGCTTATCCGGTGCGATGTGTAAAGAAATAAGCAGCTAAAACAAAAAGGAACTCGTTGTGAAGTTCCTTTTTGTTTTAGTTTTCGGGATAACCCACCGGCTGTCCCAATAATATTTTCCCGTTAGCAATACCTAACAACTTGGCTAAGTCATCCTTTTTGATCATTCCCAACACAACGGTCGAAAGATCTTCGGAAGCGGCATAAAGGTATACATTCTGGCTTACGTACCCCACATCGACAGCCGAGTAAAAAGTTTTAGCTTCGTCGTTGTAGCGTCCCATTTTTGCGAAATCAGCTACGTATACTATTACAACAGGTGCCTTTTCTACAAATGCTTGTTGGCCTACGTCTTTGCGAAAATCGCCTTTTGTTTTTAGTATCAACTTATGCAGTTTAGCATCATACAAGTAAACCCCTGTCTTCAGGAATACATATAATTCAATTTCCTGATTGTTACTGGCAGTGGGCGCTGTGCGCTTTCCCGATTCAGGACGGTTGACCCCGCACGCAGCCCACAATAAATTGGATAGTTGCTGAGTGGTCAGTTCTTTTTCCGAGAAACTACGGTTGGTTTGGCGAGCGTTTAATGCTTCCATCAATGGTTTTCCGCCAGTAGTTACCGGTTTGGGTAATGCAATGTCCTGTGCTGACAAGACACCTACAAAGCACATTAAAAATGCTGCAATAAGTCCTTTTTTCATATCCTGGAGTTTTTATTAGTGGTAAGCTACGACTTTCCGTTTTCCGTCAATAAACATTACCACAAAAGCATCATTATAGCCAATAGAGCGTAGTTCTGCCTTCAGATGGTTCGCTTCTTTCAGTTGACGGAACCGGCCGATAGTAAAACGTGTAAATGCATCGGGAAAACTACCATAGTAAATTTTATATTGCGAATAGGTTTCCTTTGCTTTTTCCAGGTAAGCCCAGTTCGGATATTCTTTACTAGCAAGTATTTGCACAGTGTACACGATACCTTGGTTGTAAGCATTGGTACTATCACCTTCCGGATCTTTGTATATGCCTCGTTCTTCGTCAATTACCGCATCACCGTCCTTGTCGCGTTTCTGGCCTTCTTCCGGTGTCATCCTTAAATCTATGCGGAATTTGCGCATGGCCACATTGTCACCTGTCCGGAATTCAAAATTGACCACTGGCACATAGCCACGTTTAATAGCCGAAAGTATATAATCGGTATTTTCTTCCAGGCCAATTTCGAATGAGCCGTCGAGTTTGCTCGTTACATACATCGGAACATTAGAACCTTTTTTAATGAAGCATAGCAATACACTATCGATCGGCTGCTCGGTTTCTTCTTCCAGCACATAGCTTTTCTTGTCGAGAATTGCTTGCTGGATAAACTGTTTAGGCGCTTCTATATAGCCGATGTCGGGTAGCGGGCCACTAAGTACAAACGAATAAATATCGTTGCTGCCGATGCCACCACGACGGTTCGACGCCAGGAACCCATCTTCCATGCCGGGGTTGAATTTCAAATAAAAATCATCGCCACCACTATTTACCGGAGCACGCATATTTTCGACGGGTGTCCATTTATTTTTTTCGCCTCTTGAGCGGAATATATCCATATTACCATAGCCTGGATGCCCGTTCGACGAGAAATAAAGAATACCTTCTTCGTCCATTGTAGGGTATACTTCATCGCCTACGGTATTGATTTCGGGCCCAAGGTTCACCGGTTCGCACCATTCGCCTTGTTTGTTGCGCATAGAAAAATAAATATCGTAACCACCATAGCCGCCGGGCATATCCGATACAAAGTAAATTACTTTTTCATCGGGACTTAAGCATGGTTGTAACACGGAATATTCCGCCGGTTTGTTGAATCCGAAAGGAGTTACCTTATCAATATTTCCATTGGAAATAGTAGCTTCTTCTATAATTTGCTTACGTTCCAGCAATACCTCGTTAACTTTACTTTTTATTTCGCTATTTCTTGTATAATATACTTTTTTTCCATCTCTAGTATACAACATCGGTCCCAAGTTATAATCGGGATAAAAATTAGTGTATTGGAGCGATGATGAAATGCGTGGAGCCTTTGCCAGTGTTCCATCATGTACCGGACGTTTAGCTTTATAGGGACGGATACTGTTGACCGAATTATTACCTGTCGGGCGATCGGAGAAATAAATTATGTTTTTATTATCTTTTAGCAGCGTAGCACCATATTCGCCATACTTAGTGTTCAATGCATTTTCGTTGATTACGTGGAATACGCTACTGTCGCGTTTAATAGCCCAGCGCATTGCCGTGTCGCACGAAGCAATCAGGCGTTCAACCAACGGGTTAGTCCCCATTGCCATAATGTATTTCTTAAACTGGTCTTTAGCATCGGCATATTGTTCAAAATACACTAATATTTCCCCGTATTGTTTGTGTGCTTCGGGGTTGTAGTCATTCATTTTGAGCAACCAATTGTAAGTCCGTTCCGCTTTTTCTATTTCACCTGTCCGGCGGTAACATTCGGCCAATGCATCAACAGCATCGGGGTTGATGGTTTTCACGCTTTTCATAGCGTTTTCCAACAATGTTGTTGCACCATTGTAATCGTAATAATCCATCATTTCCCGCGCTTTTCTAACGTCTTTCTTGGATTGGGCAACCAGCACAACCGACAGGCTAAGAAAAATGCATGCTAATACTAATATCTTTTTCATAAGACAGACACTATTAGAAATAACGTTTATTACGAACATTTTGTGATTTAAATGTATATCCTATGGTTATTTCTTGCGTAGCCGGGAACCCGTTCAAGTTGTGGTCGTAGGAATAGCCTATGGATAACGACTCGGTGGCATATACCTGTACGAGAAACGACATGGCATTTGTAACTAATAGTTTATCGGCGCTACTCAAATTCCCTTTAAACGGCACGCCGGTACGATAACCGACACCCAACCATACACGGTCGGCAAAGATCCCAAAAATGTTGAAGTCGGCATTCGTTGGTCCACTAAAGTCTTCGCGCAACATCATCGCAGGTTTCAATTTTACAGCTTCACTCAATATTATCAGCCCGCCCACTGTCAGATACATGTGTGGAACACGCTTGGCATACGTAAAATTAGCAAAAATATCCGTCACTGATATACCTGCATAGAAATAGGGCATATCGTAGTATGCACCGAAACGGAAATCGGGACGGGCTTCGCCGTGTATTCCTTCCAATGTGGGGTCATTCAATTCCTGCGGGGTAAGCTTATTTCTATCGATATTCTGGTAGCTAAGCCCTGCGCTTAAACCCATTGTCAAGCGATCGCCTCGACGGTTCAACGAAAGGCGGTAAGCGTATGTTCCATATACAGAAATAGTATTGGCAGCACCTTTGGTTTCACTGGAAATTTGTCCGCCCCACCCAACATTTTTTTTCTCGCCGGCTACTCCATCAACAATAGCAGAATAAGCGCGAGGCGCACCGTCAATACCAATCCACTGCAAGCGCGTAAAGGCTTGTATATTCAAAGCCTGTTTATAGCCCGCGTAAGCAGGATTAATTGCTAAACCATTAAAGATATATTGCGAATAGAGCATGTCCTGTTGTGCGAACAGATACCCACCTGATGTTACCAGCAATATAACTAGTACTATGTATTTTCTCATTTAGTTTCTAAAATCGTCCTAAAATTAATACCGGATCAAGTACTTGCCACTCTTTTTTAGTTTACAAAGATAGTTATTTTTATCAACAAGTGTATCTTTTTTGTATTTGAAAATTTTATTTTAAGTACAACTATCTATTAATTAACTATTTATATTTACCAATTAATTCTATCTGCCCCAAGGTGATATACCAGCAATAACCGGCAACTTTTTCATACCCCATTTGTTTGATACATGCAACATAATTTTCGACTTGACGGATATGTTGCGGCTGCTTATTGATACCGAATTTGTAGTCGATAATCACCACCTCGTTGTTGCGAAACATAACACGATCTGGACGTAACTGTTCATAATATCCACCACTTCCGGAGGGCATCAATAAATCCACTTCGGTCAATAATTGCCAACTTCCGTCGAACCACTCACTAACACCCGGCTGCTTGAGGGCATTATCCAATAACAATTTCAGTTCATCCCGCTGTATCGTATTGTTGGCCAAGAATCCGTCGTAAACTAATTTTTCTATTGCTGCATCAACATCTGCAGGCGTTGCTATGAGCGAAAAAGCGCGGTGCATCAGAATACCGTAGTCGCGCACCGCTATGTTGGAAATATCTGATGCCTGCTCATCTGTATATTTCATGCGAAGCTTGTTTACATAAGGTTCCGAGGGGTAGTGTTTCAGTTGGCAGTTAGCGGTTGGCAGTGCAGGAGCCACAAGGTTTTCTTTTACTCTAACAGGTATACCTGCTTCGAAACAATCGGTGTCCAATAACTCGGGCAGCAACGCAGCAAATGTATTGCCCTACCGCTGGCGGCTTTGCGGCACAAAGGCATACAATTCATCTTCGGCACGGGTGAAAGCTACATACAGCAAATTCAAATTGTCGATAGCACTCTGGGCACGCTCTTCGGCATAGTCGGTTGCAAAATAGGTTTTGGCTAACGCACTCGAATAGTTGAGCGGCAGGTAGCCAGGGCCGGAAAAAGGCTCGCGGTCGGCTTTCACCCATATAAGCGAACTTGTTTTCGGTTCAATGCTCCAGTTGCAGAACGGTACAATCACCGCGCGGTATTGCAGTCCTTTCGATTTGTGAATGGTGAGTATCCGCACGGCATCACGGCTGTCGGGCATCGACAGGGTATATTTGTTGCACCCCCGCTCGTCCCAATGATGCACGAAGCTGTAGATGTCGCTGCGTTCGGTATTGGCAAAGGCCAGGGCGCGGTCGTGCAGTTCTTGCAGGAACGCCCAGTTAGCGCTATTTTTATTCAAATTGAATTCGGCAATTATTCGCTCTATTGCTTCTATCAACGGTTGTTGCAGCAATTCATGTAAAAAGCCGGTTGATATGGATTGCTTCGCTCCCCGCAATGACGGCTCCGGGTCAACATCCAGCAGGTAACGTCCGGCCACTGCGCGGTTCACGGCATCGGTGCTATCAAGCGCACAGTGCAACACGGCTATCACAAATTGTACCACCGGCGCATGTGCAAGGTATAGCGAGTCTTGCGACACCACTTCGAAACAGTGTGCCGTGTCGCCCGACGTGCGTTTGTGGTTCAGCAAAGTATCGGCCACCTCCTGCCCTTCGCGCCCATAGCGCACCAGCACCGCAATGTCCGACGCGCGATAGCCGCGGTCTTGCAATCCGGCAATAAGCTCCGGCAAGCGTTGCAACACTTTTTCTTTGGGCGTCTGCTCATCCGTTTCGGCGGCACGTACGGTTTCTATCCGCACATAGCCACCACTCCCGGTCTTGGCAGGCGACACTTTCTGCGTAGCTTCTTTGTAGGCTTCGGTAATACTTGTACTCGCGTTAACTTCCGCATCCAGCTTCGCTTGCATCAGTTGCGGCAAGCGGGAAAAAATTTCGTTGTTGGTTTCGACAATCACTTCGCGGCTGCGCCAGTTAGTGTCGAGCGCCAGCCGTTGCTGAGGAAACGTTTTAAAATAATCGTACAGCCCGTGTGCCAGGATACGCCAGTCGCCGTTGCGCCAACGATAGATCGATTGTTTGACATCGCCTACGGCCAGCACATCGCCGCCTTCGGAAAGACCGTTGAGCAGCAAGGGGCGCAAGCTCTCCCACTGCATGTCCGACGTGTCCTGAAACTCGTCGAGCAGGAACGAGCGGAAATAAACGCCTGCTTTTTCGTACACAAACGGGGTGTGGCTGTC
>JAVBNJ010000006.1:0-27395 GCA_031551625.1 Bacteroidales bacterium
TTGCTACAGCGCGTATACTTCCAATGTAACAGGGGTAATTGTGGATATACCCAATGTACCTACATTAACAGCTACGACCACTTGTGCAGGAACGGCTGTTACTTTTACCTCTTCTTCTGTGAGTGGAGCAACGGGCTACCAATGGACAGGAGCAGGCGTAACAGCAAGTTCGGGTACGGCTCGAACGAAAGCATCTAAAGCTACAACTGCCGGGAGTTATATAGCACAGGTGCGTGCGTACAAGACGGCAAGTGGTATTACCTGCTACAGCGCCTATACGTCCAACTTTACCGGTGTGATTAATAATGGCGGGGCCAGGGACAAAGCGCCTAATTCGTGCGGATGCGCAACAGGGTTGACACTTGTTAATGGCTATTGCCGGAATCTAGCGGCCGATGGGGCTTATAGTGATATTTCGTGTGGGCTGGAAGTAAAAGCGTATGACAGTGGCTGTCCAAGCGGGTGGGCAATCCCTAATAATACTCAAGCACAATGTATAATAGGTAAAGGAAATACTTATGGAGCTTCAAGGGTTAGTTGCAATTCTTCGGTATGTGGCATTTATTCCAATAGTGCATGTTGGATGGGCTCGTCAAATACACACTATGTTGTTCTATGGGATTGTTGCGGATGGTGTTTTCCTGGAAGTGGTGAATTAGCATGTGATACAGGGCAGAGTACTCCAACTTGGTGCGTAAGGTAGTATTCAAAGATAATGCGGACTGTTCCCCCGGTAACCGG
The DNA here is from genome assembly GCA_031551625.1 of Bacteroidales bacterium. Lineage (GTDB taxonomy): Bacteria > Bacteroidota > Bacteroidia > Bacteroidales > UBA932 > JAVBNJ01. Next base: position 742 of record JAVBNJ010000006.1, read on the forward strand.
AACAACACCTGGCGGTAGGATGCGGGGCCATGCTTGCAGATGGCCTCGCAGGCGTCCGTCTACAAACAAAATGGTGTGTGGGGGGCATTTTTGCACGCATGGTGCACACGAGGTGCAATTGTCTTTTGCGTAGAACGAATTGCGGCCTATATTGAATTTTTTGAACAGCGGGTAAATAATGTCGTTTGATACTAAACAACAATATTTTTAATGACTATCCGCAATACTACCTCACTCCCAACCTCTCTCCACCGGAGAGAGGAGCTACGCAAGTACCTGCTTGTAAAGCTCTGTGCTACTTTATTGAATAAAATAGCACCGAATAAGCTAAAAAATGCAGGCATATCTTCCCTCTCCCCGTGGAGAGGGATAAGAGGGAGAGGTGGAAATGCGGATAATCATAATATTTTTTTGATTGAAGATTTTTCATTCTGTAACCAAAAATGGCAAATTTTATATTTTCTTATTAAAAAATGGCATTTTTTCTTTCACTTTTTATCATTTTTTAAGAATGCAATAGCAACTTTTTGCTATTGTCTGAAAAATAACTATCTTTATGCTCTTAAAAATTGCAAAATCTTTACAATATGAACAAAATTAAATCGCTGGACGACTTGCGGAAAATGAAACAGCAAGTCGAAGCTAATCTCAACTTACGTGAGAAAAGTAACGACCCCGACAGCCAGGTGCAAATCAAAGTAGCGATGGCTACTTGCGGTATTGCCGCCGGCGCCCGTGAAACGATGAATGCATTTTTGGAAAAAATCGAAAAAGAAAAATTGCAGGCTGTGGTTACACAAACCGGCTGTATGGGCTACTGCCACGCCGAACCTACGGTTGAAGTACGCAAACCCGGCAAAGATCCGGTAGTGTTCAGTCATGTAGATGTTGCAAAAGTAGCCGAAATCATTGATAAATATATCAAGAACGATGTATTGCTCGATGGTATTCTCCCGATTAATTACGAAACTATCATAGATAAAAAATAGCAACTATGGCACAATACAAAATGCACCTTTTAGTCTGTGGAGGTACAGGCTGTAGAGCTTCGCAAAGCGAAAAAATTGTAGAAAATTTGCGCGCCGAATTAAAAGCAAAAGGGTTGGAAAATGAAGCACAGGTGGTAACCACCGGCTGCTTCGGGTTCTGCGAACAAGGCCCCATTGTGAAAATAACACCCGACAACACTTTTTACGTAGGTGTAAAACCCGAAGACGCAGCCGAGCTGATAGCCGAACATGTGCTCAAAGGCCGCAAGGTACAGCGCCTGCTGTATGTCGACCCGAAAGAAAAAGCGCAGGTCGACGATTCGAAACGCATGGGTTTTTACCGCAAGCAAGTGCGGATTGCATTACGCAACTGCGGGTTCATTGATCCCGAAAATATTGATGAATACATTGCCCGCGATGGGTATGCCGCATTAGGCAAAGTGCTCGAAATGTCGCAAACCGAAGCGATTGAAATTATGAAGAAGTCCGGCCTCCGTGGCCGTGGCGGCGGCGGATTCCCGACAGGTGTTAAATGGGAAATTGCTTACAACAACAAAGCCGACCAGAAATATGTGGTGTGCAACGCCGACGAAGGCGACCCGGGCGCGTTCATGGACCGCTCGATCCTCGAAGGCGACCCGCACACGATTATCGAAGCAATGGCTATTTGTGGCTATTGTATCGGTGCAACTAAAGGATTAGTTTATATCCGTGCCGAATATCCGCTGGCTATTAAACGCCTGCAAACTGCCATCAAACAAGCGCGCGAGTATGGCTTGTTGGGAGAAAATATCTTGGGTAGCAACCTGAATTTTGATATTGAATTGCGCTATGGCGCCGGTGCATTTGTGTGCGGCGAAGAAACAGCGCTCATCCATTCGATGGAAGGCGAACGCGGCGAGCCGACTGTGAAACCGCCGTTCCCCGCCGAATCGGGCTACTTGGGCAAACCGACTAACGTAAACAATGTGGAAACATTGGCCAACGTGCCGGTAATTTACCTCAAAGGCCCTGAGTGGTTCGGCAGCATCGGCACTGCCAAATCGAAAGGTACGAAAGTATTTGCACTGGCCGGAAAAATCAACAACGTTGGTTTGATTGAAGTGCCGATGGGTATTACATTGCGTGAAGTTATTTTCGAAATAGGCGGAGGCATTAAAGGCGGCAAGAAATTCAAAGCCGTACAAACAGGCGGCCCCAGCGGTGGTTGCTTGACCGAGCAACACCTTGATACTCCTATTGACTACGACAACCTGATTGCCGCAGGTTCCATGATGGGTTCCGGCGGTATGATTGTGATGGACGAGGACGATTGCATGCCGTCGATTGCAAAATTCTACTTGGAATTTACGGTCGAAGAATCGTGTGGAAAATGCGCCCCGTGCCGCGTAGGCAACAAGCGCCTTCACGAATTGCTCGAAAAAATATGCGCGGGCAAAGGCACCGAAGAGGATTTGGAGCAAATGCGCAACCTGAGTAGTGTGATTAAAGACACGGCGCTTTGTGGCTTGGGACAAACATCGCCGAACCCCGTGCTTTCGACATTGGAATATTTTCACGACGAATATTTAGCTCACGTGCGCGACCACAAGTGCCCTGCCGGACAGTGCAAGGCATTGAAGCAATATTTTATTGTACCTGAGAATTGCACCGGTTGTACAGCCTGTACGAAGGTGTGCCCTACGAGTGCTATTACCGGCGAAAAACGCCAGCCGCATGTAATCGATCAAGAGAAATGTATCCGTTGCGGCGCGTGCTACGACAAATGTAAATTCAATGCAATAACCATCCAATAATTTTTGAAGAAGCATTATGAAAATTACGATAGATAACAAACCCTTAGAAGTGGCTGCGGGTACCACCATTTACGATGCTGCTAAGCAAGCAGGTATTGATATTCCGCGACTTTGTTATATGAACCTCGAAGCGGTGGGCATTGAAAACAAGCCTGCTGGTTGCCGCGTGTGTGTGGTCGAAGTGGCGGGTCGCCGCAATTTAGCACCCTCGTGTGCCACTACCTGTACCGAAGGAATGGTTATTAAAACCAACTCGCCGCGCGTACTCAATGCCCGCAAAACGGTGTTGGAACTCATCCTCTCTGACCACCCGAAAGATTGCTTAATTTGTGCCAAATCGGGACGTTGCGAATTACAGGACTTGGCGTTCCAACTCGGCATTCGCGAAATACATTCGGTAGAAAATGCCGAAATGTCGACCTACCGTAAGGACCAATCGCCATCAATCATCCGCGATATGGACAAATGCGTGATGTGCCGCCGTTGCGAAACTATTTGCAACAAGGTGCAAACTGTAGGTGCGCTGAACGCGGTGAACCGTGGCTTTATGTCGGTGGTTGCTCCTGCCTTTGAAGAAGATTTGATCGATTCTCCGTGTACGTTCTGTGGCCAGTGTGTGGCTGTTTGTCCTACCGGAGCGCTCACGGAAGTTGATCAAACGCAAAAGGTAATCCGCGCGTTGGTAGACCCCACCAAGACCGTGATTGTGCAAACAGCCCCGGCTGTGCGCGCTGCGCTGGGTGAGGAATTCGGCATGGAACCCGGCACGCTGGTTACCGGCAAAATGGTGTCGGCATTGAAAGAAATGGGCTTCGACCATGTGTTCGATACCGACTTTGCAGCCGACCTTACCATTATGGAAGAAGGAACCGAATTACTTGGCCGTATCGGCAAATTCCTCGAAGGCGACAAGAATGTGAAACTGCCGATTCTGACTTCGTGCTGTCCGGCATGGGTGAATTTCTTCGAACAGAATTATCCCGACATGCTCGACGTTCCTTCAACAGCCCGCTCGCCGCAACAGATGTTCGGTGCAGTAGCCAAAACATACTTGGCCGATAAATTGGGCGTTAAACGTGAAGATTTAGTCGTGGTTTCTATCATGCCTTGCCTGGCGAAAAAATATGAGTGCCAACGCGACGAGTTCAAAGTAAACGGCAATCCCGATGTGGACTATGCTCTCTCGACACGCGAACTGGCGCACTTGATCCGCGAAGCCAATATCAATTTCAAAGCTTTGCCCGATGCTGATTTCGATAATCCGATGGGTGCATCGACCGGTGCAGCTGTAATTTTCGGTACCACCGGTGGTGTAATCGAAGCGGCTACACGTACGGCCTACGAAGTGTTTACCGGCAAGAAACTCGACAGGGTAGATTTCCAGGAACTGCGCGGCCTCGAAGGTATCCGCATGGCTACGGTAGATTTCAACGGTACGAAAATAAACATTGGTATTGCGCACCAGTTGGGCAATGCACGCAAGCTGCTCGATGGCATCCGCGCAGGCATGTACAATTTCCACGCCATTGAAATTATGGCTTGCCCGGGTGGTTGTATCGGTGGCGGCGGACAACCGTTGCACCATGGCAATTCCGAAATTATCAAAGCGCGCCACGCGGCTATTTACCGCGAAGATGCGCAAAAACCGCTTCGCAAATCGCACGAAAATCCGTTTATCATTAAACTGTACGAAGAGTTTTTAGGTAAACCAATGAGCGAGAAAGCGCACCATTTATTACATACGCACTATTTTGACAAATCATCGAAATAATCAATTACCATTATGAGCACAACAGCATTACAAGATTGCCAAATAAAAAATATAAAAGACATCTGCCAATCGTTCAACAACGAGGCGGGTGAACTCATCAACGTGCTGCACAAAACGCAGGAAGCCTTTGGTTACCTGCCGCCCGAAGTGCAACGCGTGATTGCAAAGGAATTGAATATTTCGGAAGCAAAAGTGTATGGTGTAGTAACATTCTACACGTTCTTCACGATGAAACCGAAAGGCAAATACCCGATTTCGGTATGCCTCGGAACCGCTTGCTATGTGCGCGGCGCCGAGAAAGTGGTGGACGAGTTGAAGAAAGAACTCGGCCTCAAAGTAGGCGAAGTGACACCCGATGGTAAATTCTCGCTCGATTGCCTGCGTTGCGTAGGCGCTTGCGGCTTAGCCCCGGTAATGATTGTCGGCGACAAAGTGTATGGCCGTGTGGAAACAAACCAAATCAAAGAAATACTTTCGCAGTACGCTTAATCGTAAGGATTAGGTATGAAATAGTAAAGCCGTTTCCGAAAGGGAACGGTTTTTGCTTTTATCATAATCATTCTATTTGAAACAAAAATGCATCATACTAAATAGTGCGCTGTCGATAAAAATAACACCACCACTCATTATCTGTCGCAAATAAAGTGATACCTTTGTAACAATAAAACAACTTGCTGATATGAAAAGAATTTACTTTGCCCTTTTGCTTGCCCTTTGCGGCACATCTGTTTCCGGCTATGCCCAGCTCTCCGGCACCAATAATTTTATCCGGTTACCATACAAGTATAATTTCAATTTGTATGATTATTCTATCCGGATTCCTATATCCGAAAATTGGGGCGTGCAAGTGCCGTTCCTGAAAGAATATAATGCGTCGCTGACGCTTAGTGAAGAGGTGCGGTATTCGTTTTATGTATACGACGACACGTTGAAAAAGCCCGTTATTTTTTATTTTGCATTGCCCGAGAAAAATGCGCCTTGCCTGGAACTGCGGATAACCGGGTACAATATGTTGGAAAGCGAAACGGCATTGCAATCAAAAGCGGGTGCATGGGAACGTATCGACAACCCCGATGAAATTATGTTGGAAACCTACCAACAAATAGCCGGTGGAAAAATTTTGACATTCCGGATTCTAGCCAAAGAAGAAACAGAAAAAGAAGCCTGCCGTGCGCTTATTCGCTCTTGTAAAGGCCCCTATGATAGCAACGACTATTACCAGAATTATCATCCCATTACCTACTATGCAAAAGATAGCACTTACTATCCGTCGTTTGGATTCGGGTTTGTTATTGATTTCGATGCCGAGGCAATGATTTATGCCCAGAAATGCGATATCAAAAACCCGTCGACCATGTTGGAAGCCGCGCTGAGCTTTGACGACGAAGATTATGATGAGAGCGAAGCATCGACATTCCAAGCCGATGGCTTTGATTTGGCTTATCAATTTGTGAAAAGCCGCGAGTATGTAAAATCGTTGTTTGCAGGTGAAGATGTTAAAACGTTTGACTATGCCGTGGCCGGAATACCTGCTACCGTTTATGTAAAAGGAGTTTCGTTTGTCCCCACTATTATAGTCGAAATCCCGTTGTCGAATTATATCGCTCTACTAAAATTTAGAGGTGTTACAAAAGAAAACCTACATAAGGTGGAAAAATTCCTGTCGCAAATTTATATTGATGCGGCACAAAAAACAGGTGTGCCAGCGGCACAAGTTCCGGCCGCATCGTTCGAGTCGCTCACAGGTATAGAGGGAATTGAGGAGATGTATGCAAACGAAGTGAAATTTAATACCAAATTACCAAAGGGTGTTAAAACTATTTCGTGTTTGTTTCCTGCGGCTAAAGTTACTTTAGAGATGCCGGTTCTGGAGTACCAGAGAACTTCTATGGGCGATGTGAAAAAAAATGATAAGAAAGTAACCATTGAAAATGAAGAAGAAGATAGCAATTACTATATAGCTTGTTCAACTGACGAAAATGTATGTATCATAGCTAAGCTTTATAAAGGCGATGAAGTTGAGCTATTGCAAAGCGAGATTTTCGATATTCTTTCGAATTCCACGAGTACTCTGGTTAACGGTTATGCTGTGATAAACAAACAAAAATGGACCGTTGTAACGGTAAAAAATGATGATAGCCATGCTACCCATTACTCGCTTGTTTATCAAACAGCCCTTTCCAATGGTACGCTATTAGCGATCTTTGTATATTCCTGCTCATTAGATCTGTCGCAAACAATAGAAGCGCTTTTGTATAAAGCATCGTTCGGAAAATAGAGTCTATACAGGCATTTTCAAATTAAAGTTTGCCCATGAATAAAACCGGTACTATACTATCTGCAAATTAACGCCGCAAGCCAGTAGAATCAACAGTATCAAGCCAACCACAATACGGTAGTAACCGAACAGTTTGAAACCGTATTTTGTGAGGAACGAAATAAAAAATTTAATAGCCAGCATGGCTACCACAAACGACACCACATTGCCGATGAGCAACGCCGAAAGGTTTTCCTTTTCGAACAACACGTTGTAGTCTTTGAGCAGCTTGTAGGCCGAGGCTGCTGCCATGGTAGGCACCGCCAGGAAAAACGAAAACTCGGCGGCGTTCTTGCGTGTAAGTTTTTGTGCCATCCCTCCCACAATGGTTGCCATGGAGCGCGACACACCGGGAATCATGGCGATGCACTGGAACAGCCCTATTTTAAAGGCTTTCGGATAAGTCACCGTTTGATCTTCGGCAGGGCGGTTGAACCATTTGTCGACAAACAGCATAACGATGCCACCTGCAAGCAGCATAATGGCTACCACCAATACATTTTCGAGCAGCATATCAATATAGTCGCCGAATACAAAACCAATAACTGCGGCAGGGATGAATGCTACAAAAAGTTTATAGTAGAAATTTAATGTCTGAAAAAAACGTTTCCAATATAAGACCAGTACCGATAGAATGGCGCCGAACTGAATGTTGACCGTAAATGCTTTTACGAAGGCCGTACTTTCCATACCCAACAGGTGCTGGGCAATAATCATGTGACCGGTCGATGAGATGGGAAGAAATTCGGTAATCCCCTCAACAATGGCCATAATCACCGCTTCGAGCCAACTCATTCTGCCTGCTCTTTAGGTTGTTTGGGTTTCCAAAGAATGGCGTAGATTTCAAGGGCAAAGCCGCCCATCACTAATATCGGTGCAAGGGTAATGCGCGTAAAGCTGAACAGCGCGGGGTTGAACACGTTGGGATCGTTGGTGCCGCCGCCCAACATGAGCAGGAAGCCCAGCACGATGAGGCCAAAGCCGATGGCCAAAAATTTATAGTTTTGTTTGTTGATCGCAAACACTTTTTTGTCCTGTACAGGCGCTTTCGCAGTAGATTTCTGATTCTTAATTTCTGATTTCATATTTCGTTTCTACGTTTAACAATATAGTGCATCGTTGTCGATGCGGATAAAACGATTGACCGAGAAGAAGGTCGATACCCAGCTGATGAGCATGCCCAGCAGCAGGATAATAACAAACAGTCCGAGAATCAAACGTCCGTCTACAAAACCCAGCAGTTCGCCGAATTCGGTTTGCAGCACATACAGCACGCCGGTAATCAACAAAATGGCGATGAGTCCGGAAACCGCGCCCTGCAATAAACTCCGGTAGAGAAACGGCCTTCGGATAAATGCTTTGGTGGCGCCTACGAGCCGCATGGTGTTTATCAAAAAGCGTTTGGAGTGAATACTCAGGCGGATGGTGTTGTTAATTAGCACCAGCGAAATGAACAACAGCAGCACGACGAATACCAACAGCACCAGTCCGATTTTATTGATGTTCTGGTTTACCAAATCAATCAGCGAACGTTGGTACGACACTTCGCGGATATGCGGAATTTCCTGCAAGCGTTTTTCTATTGCCGCCACACTGTCAGCCGAGGCGTAGGTGGCTGTGAGCTTTGCTTCGATAGATACGGGCAGCGGATTGTAGTTGAACGCCGACATGAAGTCGGGTCCAAGCAATTGTTCCATTTCTTCGGCAGCCTGTTCTTTCGAGATGTATTTTGTTTGACGAACGAATGGTGCAGCGTCCAATTGTTTACGCACCCATGCGGCATCGGCTTCGCTGGTGCCTTCGGCTAGAATAATAGATAAACTCAAATTCTCTTTAAAAAATACAGACAAGCGGTGCGCGTTGAGCAGCATGATGCCTGCCGACCCCAGCAGAAACAGCACCAATGCAATACTGATAACCGACGATACGTAGGAGCTACGCAGCCGGGAAGTAATTATTCGTTGTTCGCGCCGTGCCATAAAATTTGTTACAAGTTACAAAGGTACAAAAAAGTTGTGATTACGGCGCTGTTTTACTCAATAACTATTTTCAATCCGTTTACCCAATGGCGTTCTTCTTGCGTATAGTATAGATAGCCCGATGAGGCTGCTCCTATATATGTTCCCGGAATGTCGCCCTTGAGGTCAAGGTTGATTGTTCTTGTTTCGCTGGGACCCATTTCGCGATAGTACAGTGCCAAGCGGTTATCGAGGATTTCGTAAAAATCAAACACGCCTTTTTCCTGCAATTCTTTTAGTTGCCACGGCTGTGCACTAAGCCCCGCCGGAATGCCGATAACGGCCATACTCATGGGTTGTCCAACGGCCTTGGTGTTTTGTAGTTTTATATTCAATCGTACGGTTTCGTTTTGTTTCATTTTTGTTTGAGACAGCGTAGTTGTCAACCGCAGTGGGCATTTTCCGGAGCTTTCGGGTATATAAGTGTTCCACTGTATAATCACAGAATAGGGTGTTGTGCTTTCTGCATTATCAAACTTCACGGAAATAGTGTTCGTGCCGGTTGTGTTTATGCTTTTAACAAAGCCGGTATTTACAATCGATGATTTTGTTTTTTCGTTAAATATAAAATCATACTTTGTATTGTTGACTAATAGGGTCATGTGTCCGGCTGTTGCTTTTTGTTGCATTATGGCATAATCGGTTAAGGCTTGTAGTGATAATGCGGTAGCTTGGGTAGAGCCATAGCCGTAGTAAGAGCGTTTCGATGTAATATAATTTATGCATTTTTCCACTACCGCCCAGTTGGGGTTATCGGCTCGTATAAGTGCGATAGCCCAAAGCGCAGTGGTTTCGGTTGGTAGCAAAGAACCATAAACAATGGATGACTCTGCTTTCAAGTTCGCGAATCCATTAGCTGTAGCATGGTTAAATAAAGTTACCAGTTTATTGTAATCGGCAGTATGGTTCATCTTGGCTGCCGCATTGGCCATAAGCGCCATGCGGTACATGTCTTTGCTTTGTAACGCTTCCTCCAGTGCATGTGTATATGCTTGCTCATCGGCTTGCCCTATTTCGGCTAGCGCATAAGCAATATAGGCATTATTTACCACTTCAGGCGCAGCCGAAAAGCCATATTTGCCGCGATTTTGCTTATAGGTTCCATCGTCGTTCCGTCGATTTTTCAGGAAATTAATAGCCCGTTCAATCATTTTGGTATTTACATTGATACCCAATTTTTTCATCTCATAAAATTCAATCAATCCGTATGCTGTTAGCACCTCGTGCCCGGGCGAGCCGCCGTACCATTCGAATCCACCGCCACTACTTTCGTAGGCTGCAAGTTTAGCGTATCCGTTTTTGATATATTGCATGGCTTTTTTGCGCGTTGTTTCATCGCCTTGTCCGGTGGCGTTCATCAGTTGCATGACAAAAATATTCGGAAATGTAGCTGATGACACCTGTTCAAAGCAACCGTAAGGCTCCCGCAAAATAGATTGCGTGGCTGCTATCAACTCATCGAGTGTGTTGATGTGTAGCATCGCAGTGCCTTGTAGAGTGCCAGGCTCCATATCTTCTATTGCAAATTGTCCCGATTTTTCCATGTCTCTTCCGGAAAGGTTGTAACTGTGCGGGAATCCGATGGGGTATACGGCGAGGTTGTGTTTTATCACATCGCTAAATTCCGGATGCTTCAGCCTAATATCGATAGGGAACAATCCCTGTTGCCCATTACTTACTATGGTAAATATTACTACTTCGGAGGTTTCGGGAGCTATACTTCGTTGCATACTTAGTAGACTAATTGCTTTCAGCGCTTGCGGAACGGTAAGGTGTACGGTGGGGCGTAGCGTGTTTTTTGTATTGTTCCGAATACTTACAGGAATGCGCAGTGTGTCGGCAAAGCTCAAATAGTTTGGCAACTTGGCATCCAGTGAAAGCGGCAGTTGGGTTGAATAGGTATGTTCCGTACGGCCAATCAATCCGTTGCCGGCCACTCCTTCGGCTGTGATACGGAAAGCGGAAGTGGCATCGTTGTTGAAGAACGAGAAGGTTGCCAGTCCATCTTTACCGGTGGTTATCCTGTTTTTCCAATAAACTGTGGTACGAAAATCCTGGCGAATGCTATCGCTGTTTGTTTTTATGCGAGGTACTAATTCGTAATAATCTTTGGAAAAATAATATGCGCGGTCTTTTTTGCTTGGAAGCATTAATGCATTATATTGTTCATCTTCTTTTTTAGAGTGATAGGGCGAGTAGTAATTTCCATAGCTGCCCGAATAACCGGTTGCAACAACGATTACACCGTTGGCTCCTCGCGAACCATAGATAGATGTGGCTTCGGCATCTTTCCATACACTTATAGTTTTTATATTATTGGGGTTGACACTACTGAAAGTACGTTGGTCGGCCGGAACGCCGTCTATTACATATAAAGGTTCTGAAGAATTGTTGAGAGAACCTATGCCACGAATGCGGATGTTCATATCCGGATAAACATTCGAACTTTGGGGTTGTATAAGTACTCCGGCAACTTGTCCGGCCAGTGCTGATGGTAGGCTTCCTACATCAATATTCGATGATTGCATGATTGCAACAACATCTGTTAGGTTATTTTTTTTAAAAGATCCATAATTTGTTACTACAATTTCGTCAAGCAGAGGTCCGGACAAGGCGTCACTCTCGTCTTCATAAAATATGGGCGACTTTTGGATAATAGAATGTTTAGCTTCATAGTTCCACGTTTTTTCTACGTTTGTTTTCAGTTCGGTATTGTTTTTACCGGATTCTTCTTGTTTTTCCACAGTGGCGTCGCTAACAGGAGTATTCGCTTTTGGTATACTACCTGCAATTTCTTGCTCTGCTGCCAATTCTTGTAATTTCTTTTGCACATTTATGCCTGTTTGTACGCTGGCCGGTTGCTTACTTTGCAAGATAATGCGATTCGGTTTTTTTGTATATAGTATAGTGGTTGCATTGGGATCTATGTTGAAAAAAGCAAATTGGCCTTCTTTTGTTGTTGTTACTTTTAGCGCTCGTTTTTGTTCAGTAGCTTCTATCAAAATAACCTCGGCTTGTACCGGTTTTCCATTTTTGTTGACCACCAACCCATATACGTTGTTTGTACGGCCTTCAGCCGGTGTCCTTATTTTATCTTTGTTTGTAAGTACATCGTTCCACGAAAAACGGCGCCAGCCGTGCGTGAGTAACAGGTAATCAATAGCCGCTGCCGATTTTTCTTCCTTTTTGTTGAAGTAAAACGACGGCTCGTGAATTTTCCCATGCAGTTCCGAAGATAATAACAAGTATGTTAAAATATTATCTTGCTTGTCGTCGGCCATGGTTAGCAGCTGTTCGTCAACAACAGCCATCGACAGGTTAGCTGTAATGGGGAGCCCGTTCTCGTCTTTTGTGCTGATGGTTGCCTTTACCGTTTCGTCGGGTTGGTAGAATTGCTTATCGGTAGTTATTTCTATGTTAATGTGCTTATCGGGATTTACCAGCACCAGCCGTTCGCATTGGGGTTGGCCGGTTACATCAAAAAGTGTGGCAACAGCAATTCCTGCCGGTAGCGCTTGTGTTTCGCAAGTAATAATGTTTTCTCCTTGTTGCAAGGATAATGTTTTAGTTTGGTAGGGGATACCATGTACTTGACTAACCAGGTAGGCATTCGTTTTGGTAGGCGATACTATGCGCCAAGTGATGCTTGTTGAATCGTGGCTCTTCAAATTCATAGCGTAGCCTTGGGGTGCGCATTCGGGTAGATAGCGAAGCGTCTCGTTCCCTTTCGGGCGCAGAATGCGGGCGGCATAGCGCTTTCCGCTTTCGGGAGTCATTTCGAATGTGCCCATGCCAAAATGGAAGCTTTCGAACCCGGCGACTTTACGGCCTTGTTCGTCTACAATTTCGCCGCTCACATCAGCGCCTTTTCCGAATTCGTTGAGCGCTTCGAATGCCATACGTTGTGGTACACCGCTGATCCACGTTCCACCTTCGGGATAAAATGTCAAATCAATTTTATTGAGTACAATCGGGATGGCGCGCGACACTGATTCTTCGATACCTTGATACGTAACAATGGCTTGCAGCAACCCGTCGGGCGAGTCCAATGTTTCGGGCAAGAGGAATTTCAACAACGCTTTCCCTTCGGCATTGGTAGTGCTTGTGAACTCTGTGTATGCATTACCGGCAATGCGCACTTTCACTTTTATCAGTGCATCTATTGCTTTTTCGTTTTTCAGGTCGGTTACTTCCAGTTTGGCGGTTACTTCATCGCCGGGGCCGTAGGCTTTTTTCTCGAAATCGGGTTTGAGCAGCAACCGCGGTGTAATCACTTTTTGTACTTGAATCTCTTTGGTAAACGTGCGGTCTTCGCCAAAGTTGGTCATCCAACTAGTGTATCCTTTGATGATGTAAATACCACCGGCCATTTTTTCGTCGAGAAAAAATTCGCCACCGGCCATACCGTCAACTGCCGTTAACGTGAGTTTTTTGGCCAAACTGCCTTTTGGGTCGTAGAGTTCGGCATACACCACTTCGCTTATTTGCGAGGGTTCGCCGGTTGATGCATCGGGAAGGAATGTGTTGAAGAAAATATATTCGCCCGGTTGGTAAAGCGTTTTATCGGTTTGAATATAAACTTTCTCTTCGGCATTGCGGATTAAGTATTTTTCCAGGGCGGTTCTTATTTTTGTCAGTTCGTCGCCGGTAGCCAGCGCAAACGATGCAGTAATAATGAATCCTAAAGGCAACAGCAGGTAGTTATATAAACGAGTTTTCATAAGTCAAAAGATTGGTAAAAGTGATTTAATAATTACGCAGGTTTAACTTTAATGTAAACAAGTAGCCACGCACACTTGGAATGTTGAACAAGTCGAGCCCCGAAGCCAACGGATAATTGAACAACGTAGAAGAGGGATCGGCCCCTTTATATTTTGTAAAAAGCAGCAGGTTATTGGCCGAGAGTCCAACTGTAAGGCCTTTCAAAAAACGAGTATGCACCCTAAATTCGTATTCTAAACTGATGTTTGACAGGCGGACAAAAGATGCATCGCAAATGTACTCTTCACCCACTCCCGCAGCCCCATAACGTACCCAACGGTTTTGCTCGACCGGCAAAGCGGGGTTGTAAAAATCGACCGGCGTGCTGTTGATGGTGCCACCCGTGGTAACACCATCAAAGATGTAGCCTTTTGTATTGCGCAAGTCGGCTGTGGTTTGCGACATGCCAAAGCAGTCGAGTGTGGCAGCTGTACCATTCCACTTGTCGCCTCCTTTGCTGAATTCGAAAGCAAAACTAAAATGCAAGCCGCGCCAATGGAGATAAGGAGCAATGCCTGCCGTCCAATCGGGCGTGGGGTCGCCTATTTGACTATGCTCGTAATTGACCAACGGAAACCCATCGCTGCCGATAATCCGGTTGCCTTGTGCATCGCGTAGCCAGGAGGTGCCGTAAATAGCGCCTACCGGGTTGCCACCCTGCAAGCCGGTAGAGATATTGCTGAATCCTGCTACAGGAATATATTCGTCGTTTACGGTTGATTGTACCTTGTTGGTGTAAGTTGCCCAGGTAAGCCGGGTGCCATATTGTAAGGCATGGGTATGAAAATCCAATGTGGCAGAAATATCCCACCCGTAATTTTTTACCTGAGCTACATTGTTCAGCACAAATTCACTCGACGAAAACACAGGTGCTATAAAGTTGCAAGTTGTATTATTAAAATAATTTACAGAGAACATCAAGTTTCCAGAATAATAATATCCGTAATCAAACCGTGTTTGAAAATTAATACCGGTATTGTATTCCACAGCTGTTTCGGGAGCAAGACCAGATGGGAAATAGATTTCATTGCCTTCGTAATACTGATTGTATTGCCACGATGGCAATAGCGTTGAACGCACCGGCGAGTTATAGACCAAGGGGGCTTCGCGGATAGTTTTTCCAGCATCGAAATAAATATTCAAGTGATCTAAATCGTACCACCAATCGCCAATAAATTCTTGCAAGAAAAAAACAATTTTAGCGAAAGGGAAAAAATTTGTATAAGTATCGGCCTTTGCTGTGTTGCTGAAATAGTGTTTACCTGCTAGATTTACGGTAAGCCACGAGTTGGAGTAAGGAAGTTCAAAACCATATTTCAATTCATGCGATGTACGTGCATTACTATAGTCGTGTGGTTGTATAAATTGTGCCTTTGCTATATTTCCATAATCGGCGGAAGAAAATCCAAATCCATTTTGAATGGCATAATCTTCGTTGGCATAGCTCAACAAATAATCAGCATATATTTTTATAGTTTCTTCAAATCTATAACTTGGTGCAAAATGCAATCCTGCCGATGTCCGGTTCCGGGTACTTACCGATAAGCGCCCGGTATTGTAGGCTGCAAACCCCGGCAGGGTGCCGTTCGTGGTGTTATCAGTGAGGTATTGAAAGAACCCTTCTAAAGGAGCTTCAAAATAGTTGTATGCCCAATTGTCGAATCTGTTTAGATAGCTAATTTTGGCCGTAACCAAAAAATCAGTGTGTTTTTCTTTATCAGGTAAAGTTGCTAATAACCCATAGGGATTGTCGACTACTCCCGGAGCCGAGCTGCGTATGGCACCCGACGGAAGTTGCCAGGCTTCGGTACCCGACACTGCATCATGGGCGCTCAGACCATTCCGGTTATCGAACGTTGGCGGTGTACTAAGCAAGGAACCTATAACCGAACTCAAATTCGCTCCGCGGTTCGCCAAGCGGTCTTCCGAGGAATTATAAGACACTTTTGTCTCCATCCGGAAATGATCATTGATTGCGATATTTTTGAATGCCAGCGAAGCGTAGTAGTTCGTAAAATCGGCATTGCGAATAACACTGTTTCGCAACTTTTGCCCGACATTGATTTCCGAATAAGCTGTTTTTCCGATGAACGGTAGCAATACTTGCAAATTATTGCTGGTAGAAAATCCGGTGCAAAAAAAATTATCTGTGTTATATGCTTGAGCAGGAATACCATTGCCGGTTCCTGCAAGTACCAACCGCCCGTTTTTATCATACTCGTAGACCGACCCGTCGTACTCCAAAGTACGAATAGCCGGTCCCCATGTGAAAATCTCGCCTGTTTCGGGACCCCGCCATTGGAGGCTACCACCTGACGAGCGCCCCTGTGCATATTGGTTTTGTGTAGCCGCCAGCCCTGTTTGCGTTTCAAATCCGGTAAATGAACTGAATTGAATAGCAAAAGATGGTACGTATTTATTATACGGATAGGTTCTTATTTCTATACTATCGCCTTTGAACCGGATGTCATAAACAGAGTTATACCTATCGTAAACATAGTAGGCATGCATTACCGTATCTTTTGAAAATGTAGCAATGCCATTACCGGGGTTTTCTTTTGCTGCTGTGCTTTGTGCTTTCAGCGGAATGGGTTGACCCATTAACACAAGCAAACTGCAAAGCAACAGGTAGAAAAACAATGTACGTTTCATAGTAGGTTGGTTTAATCAATTTACCTTATAGATTTCATAAAACGGAAAATTCCATAAAGCAGTGCAAAAATAATTATAAAAGCACTAATTTAAATTGACGAAACGTTATTTTTCTAACCCTTTGTGTAGCTACTTTCCTGCAGCCCTTCAGCAATTTCGGGAACTACATGACCGGTGCTGCTGCGTCCACGGAAAGCAGCTTTACGGATAGCCGGGCGGAAGTATTCAAACACACCGGCTGCGGCTACACAAATGACTCCGGAAATAAGAATCGTATACGGAATGCCGATCATCTTTACCAGCACGCTTTGCCACATGGCGCCCAGCGGTGTCATGCCCATGAGGCCCATGGCGTAGAAACTCATCACGCGGCCGCGCTTGTCGTCGTCGGCTACACTTTGCAACAAAGTGTTAAGGGCTGCAATGGTGGCAATCATTCCGAAGCCTGCGGGGAATGCCACAATGTAGGCCACAACAGGTATTTTGATAAATGCAATGGCTATGAGCATAAGGCCGAATAATCCGCACGTGAGTGTGACTACTTTTCCGAGCCCAACAACACTTTTGCGGGCAGCCAAGTACAGTGCGGCCGTCAGCGCTCCTGCGCCGAACGATGATAGCAGGAAGCCCAACGTGTGGCTTTCGCCGCCGAGTATATCTTTGACAAAAGCAGGCACCAGCACCGTGAAAGGCAACCCAAAGAAACAATATACTCCAATCATAATAAGCAGTGCGCGGAGCGGCATATAGCCCAATACGTAACGAAAACCCTCGCCAATGTCATACCAAATACGTTGTTTCTTTTTTGTTTTTTGCCGAGGTTTCATGTGCATGGCCAGCAGCGCACTAATCACAGCAATATAGCTGATGCCGTTGATAAAAAAGCACCAGCCTTCGCCCACCCAGCCAATCAGCAAGCCGCCAATGGATGGTCCAATGAGCCGTGCACCGTTGAAACTGGCCGAGTTGAGCGCAATAGCATTGCTCAGGTCTTCTTTGCGCTGCACCAATTCTACAGCAATGGATTGGCGGGCAGGTGTGTCAAAGGCATTGACCACTCCAATAAATAGCGCCAGCGAGAGAATGTGCCACACTTCAATGACGTTGAACAACGTCAAACCAGCCAGTGCCAATGCTTCGATGCCAGATAATGTTTGAGTAATAACTAATATTTTTTGTTTATTAAAACGATCGCTTGCCACGCCTGTAAACGGCGCCATGAAGAACCCCGGAATTTGCGACAACAGCGATACCATGGCCAGCATCACCACATCGCCCGTCATGCGGTAGATGAGCCAACTCATGGCAATGTTCTGCATCCACGAACCGATAAGCGAGATACACTGCCCGCTAAAATATAGCCGGTAATTTCGCGACTGCAATGCCGAAAAAATAGTAGTTGTAACGGAAAGATTGTTAGGAATTAGCTCCTTCCACTTTTTCCAAATATGTTTTCTATTTTCCAACATTTTAGTTTAAATAAACTATCTTATTAATTTGTTTATAAATTAAATATAACTATCTATTTGAATCTGTATTTAGATATAGATTATGTATTTTAATATATTTATAAATAGATTGTAATGTTAAATAACTTATATTTTTACTTTCGTTAATAGCTGTACGAAGTAATGTAGAAGATAATTCAATGCGTGGAGCTTTGGTTAGCCGCACGTTCGGATAGTGTGTGGCCGGAATATCAATTTCATAACCGAAGCGCGGATATACCAGTATTTTATAGTCGGTATAAAGCCGTTGATAGTCATGCCACTGCGGCAATTGTTGCCAATTATCCGCACCGATTACAAGATAGAATTCATGTTGCGGATGTTGCACACGTAAGGCGTCCAGCGTATGAATAGTATAGGTTGGCTGTGGCAACCGGAACTCAATGTCGCACACGCGAAATTTCGGATAAGCTTCGGTGGCCAAGTGCGCCATAGCCAAGCGATGCTCGGCGGCAACCAGTATCGCCGATTCCTTCAGCGGATTTTGCGGCGTTACTACCAGCCATAATTCATCGAGGCCATGGAACTCGCACAGGTAGTTGCCCACGGCCAAATGCCCGATGTGAATAGGGTTAAACGATCCGAAAAACAATCCGATTTTTTTCATGCACACAAAGTTAGTAAATTTCCTGCTGATTAAACAGATCTCTCAGATTTTAGCTGCGTAATCAACGCGATCAGCGGGAAAACCCTTGTATTCTTTGCGTCTTTGTGAGAAAATTGTACCTTTGCACCCCAATAAATGCAATTTATGCTAAAGCACGTAAAATACCTGTTGTGGACATACGGTTTGTTTGTCATTTTCTTTGTGATGCAAAAACCGGTTTTTCTCCTTTACCATTGGAAGCAGGTGGCGCCCGACGGGGTATCGGCTATCTTCAAGGTTATGTGGCATGGCCTGCCGATGGATTTATCGGTAGCCGGTTATTTTACTTTGTTGCCACTGCTGATATTGCTGATTTCGGTGTATTTTGACGGGCGGTTATTCGGTAAATTTTTACAGGGCTATTTTATCTTCGTTTGTTTTTGCATTGCGCTGCTTTTCATTGCCGATTTGGAACTCTATACCTACTGGGGTTTTCGCATTGATGCTACGATATTTACTTATATTACCAAACCTTCCGAAGCATTGGCAAGTATACCTGTTTGGAAAGTATTACTGCTGCTGCTTTTTGCCGGAGTGTGGGGCTTTGCGCAGTTATTTGTATTGAATAAATTAGTTGCCCGCCCGCTGATGAAAACCCGCCGCTCACTCAACCGGACAATAGAAAGTATACTCATTGTGCTGCTTGGCGGCATTATGTTTATTGCCATCCGCGGTGGCATAGCCACTTCGACGATGAACATGAGCAAAGTGTATTTCAGCAAAAACAATTTTTTGAATCATGCAGCCGTCAATCCGGTATTCAGTTTTGGGTTTTCGTTGGAGGAGTTGGACGATAGTTTTGATACACAATACCGCTTTATGTCCGCTGATGAGGCAGCGCAACACTTCCGTGCGATGATGCCACAGGAAACAACTGCCGACTCTACACAAAAAGTGTTGAAAACCGAACGCCCGAATGTGGTTATTATTATCCTCGAAAGTTTTGGCGCGCCGTTTATCGAATGCTTGGGTGGTGCGCCGGATGTGACGCCCAACCTGTGTGCATTGGCCAACGAAAGTATATTTTTCCCACATTTGTATGCTAATAGTTTCCGTACCGACCGTGGGCTAACATCGGTGTTAAGCGGCTATCCGGCACAACCTACAACAACGGTTATCAAATACCCAAAGAAAGCACAGGCCCTGCAATCTATTCCAAAAAGTTTGTGGGAAGCAGGCTACACCGTCTCGTTCCTTTACGGTGGTGATGTTGACTTTGCATTTATCAAATCCTATTTGGTGGCACAAAAAGTAACGGATATTACCAGTGATAGCGACTTTGCACTATCCGATCGGATGAGCAAATGGGGTGTACCCGATGCCGTGACATTCGACAAATTGTTATCGCAAATTAAAACCGATAAGAAAGAACCGTTTTGCAAGATTTTCCTGACACTCAGCAGCCACGAACCGTTTGACGTACCCACTAAAAAATTCAGTGACCCGTTTCTAAATGCGGTTCATTATACCGATAGCTGTTTAGGAAAATTTGTACACGACTTAAAGCAAATGCCCGCATGGGATAATACGTTGCTGGTATTGATTCCTGACCACGGCACTGCATATCCCAACCTTGCATCGTACGAACCGGCGCGCCATGCCGCTTTTATGTTATGGGCCGGCGGGGCTGTCAACCAACCGCTGGTGATTGATAAAATATGTTCGCAATCCGACATGGCCGCTACGCTGCTGGCTCAATTGAATATTGACTATTCGGCATTCACGTTTAGCAAAAACGTTTTTTCATCCACTGAAAAAATATATGCATTCTATGATTTCCCCAATGGCTTTGGCCTTGTGGCGCCTGAAGGCGAAGTAGTGTTCGACTGTAACACAAATTCAGTACTGCTCCACACCGGCGCTCATGCCGATAGCCTTTTATTGCAGGGAAAAGCCTACCTGCAGTCGCTATACGACGATTTGGAGCGATTATGATTTATTTTGTAATTTTACTAAATATTTCCTATATTTTAAAATAAATGAAAACAAGTCACGACCATCTCAGAGAGGCTGCTTTGCTGTACCATTCGCAAGGCCGGCCGGGTAAGATAGAGGTAGTTCCAACAAAACCTTATAATAGCCAGAAAGATCTGGCGTTGGCCTACTCTCCGGGGGTGGCTGAGCCTTGTCTGGAAATCGAAAAGAACCCCGAAGATGCCTATAAATATACGGCTAAGGGCAACCTCGTAGCCGTAATTTCTAACGGAACCGCGGTCTTGGGCCTGGGGCATATCGGCGCTTTAGCCGGTAAACCGGTAATGGAAGGGAAAGGTTTGCTGTTTAAAACATTTGCCGATATTGATGTATTCGACATTGAAGTAGATACGACCAATGTGGAAGAGTTTATCGCAACAGTCAAAAATATTTCTCCTACTTTCGGGGGAATCAACCTCGAAGACATCAAAGCTCCCGAATGTTTCGAAATAGAAGAGCGATTGAAGAACGAACTGTCTATCCCGGTCATGCATGATGACCAGCATGGAACGGCTATTATTTCGGCGGCGGCTTTGCTCAATGCCCTTGAGTTGGTAAACAAAAAAATAGACCAGATACAGGTCGTGGTCAATGGAGCGGGCGCAGCCTCCAGTGCCTGTTCTAAACTGTACATCGCCTTGGGTGTAAAACCCGAAAACATGGTAATGTGCGACAGTAAAGGGGTAATTTCTACACGCCGTAACGACTTGAATAAAATTAAACGGCAATTTGCCACCTCGCGCAGTATTTCAACGTTGGAAGAGGCTTTGAAGGGGGCAGATGTTTTTCTAGGACTCTCGGTGGCCGATGTATTGACTCCTTCGATGATACAATCAATGGCGGCCAATCCGATCGTTTTTGCATTAGCCAATCCTGATCCTGAAATTTCTCATGAGCTGGCGTGCCAGTCGCGGGAAGATATTATTTTTGCTACGGGACGTTCAGACTATCCTAACCAGGTGAATAACGTACTGGGATTCCCTTATATTTTCCGCGGCGCCTTGGATGTCCGAGCTACTTGCATCAATGAAGATATGAAAATTGCAGCGGTTAAGGCTATTGCGGCATTGGCCAAAGAGCCGGTTCCCGATTATGTGACGACAGCGTACGGGAACAGGGCTCTTTCTTTTGGCCGCGAATACCTGATTCCCAAGCCGCTTGATCCCCGGTTGGTTGTTCATGTTTCGACCGCTGTGGCTCAAGCTGCTGTGGCTTCCGGGGTTGCCCGGCGGGAGATTGCCGATTGGGAGGCATACGGCATCGATCTCAAACGCCGTGTGAGCCTTATACCTGTTTTGCGCCAACATAATTAGATTATTTTATACAATACATTTTTATTTTTCGTATCTTTGTCAGTAGATGAAAAAGACCGTTAAAATAATTCTGTATACCTTGCTGGCATTAGTAGGCTTGCCAGTAATGTTTTTGGTATTTT
This sequence comes from Bacteroidales bacterium, assembly GCA_031551625.1. Lineage (GTDB taxonomy): Bacteria > Bacteroidota > Bacteroidia > Bacteroidales > UBA932 > JAVBNJ01. Next base: position 22,609 of record JAVBNJ010000006.1, read on the forward strand.
CACAGGTATGGTTCTATGTTTCTACGCCGGTGTATTCGTTCCGCGAACCACAACCGTTTGTAGGCGAAAATTTCTACAACCCTTACACCAATGCAGCAGAAGGCAAGTGGCGCAAGTCGATTTTCCACATGCACACCAAAAGCTGGTTGGGGCTTACGCACGGCGACAGCGAATGGCACGAGTTGGTAGATGTATACCGCAATGCTTTGGGCTATGAGGTTACGGCAGTGTCCAACTATATGAAAGTCGATACTACCGGTTCGCACAGCCCCGATTATATTCCCTGCTACGAACACGGCTATGGCTATGGAAAATCGCACCAGTTGGCGATGGGCAACCACAAACGCATTTTGTGGCGCGACTATGTGTTTATACAAAATATTCATCAGAAACAATACGTAATAAACTTGCTGCGGAAACGTTGCGAGGTGCTGGCACTCAACCATCCCGACTTGCGCTACGGCTACACGCCCGAAGATTTTAAATACTTGTGCGGCTACGATATCTTTGAAGTGCTCAACGGTGCAAGGCATTCGTTTGCGCATTGGGACAGTGCACTAACCAATGGCCACACAGCTTGGCTCACGGCTAATGACGATTCGCACGGAGTCAAAAATATGGCCGACGTGCAGCGTGACGTAGTATTCATTCATTCGCCCACTACGCATCGCGAAGATATTTTACAGAACCTGCGGCACGGCAACGCATTCGGTGTAAATTTTCCCAAAATGGAAGCGCCGACGTTGGAGCAGAAACGCGAAGCGGCAACGTTGGTTACATTGCCCAAATATATCACTCTTGCGAATGACACGCTGAAAGTAGCTTGGAACGAGGTGATGAGCGACATTACGTTTATCAGCGACAGCGGAAAAGTAGTAGCTTCGGCAACGAATACAGATAATGCAACATATGCCATGCAACGAACAAACCGCTATGTACGTGTTGTGCTTACATCGCCGACAGGCTTGACATACTACCTGAACCCCATGGTGCGCAGCGTCGACGGCAACGAGCCGCCCAAGCAGGAATTATCGTCTATTGATATGGGAAGAACCATAAACAAGTATCAGGTCATTGTATTGTCAGTACTGGCAGTACTGATTGGAGGCTTTTGGATTTATAGAAAAACACGAAAATAACTTTGTGGTTCTTTGTACCTGCTCGGTGTTTCTACGTGTAATAAATGGAACGCAGAGTTACACGGAGGTTTCACAGAGTTACACAGAGAAAAATAGGATGAATAACAAAAATTGGTTGATACAATGTGCTATCGTGCTAATCGGTGCATTGCTGTTTATTCCCGGACTGGGTAGCGTACATTTATTCGATTGGGATGAATTGAACTTTGCCGAGTCGGCGCGCGAAATGCTCGTAACAGGCGATTACCTGCGTGTGCAGGTCGATTTTGTAACGTTTTGGGAAAAGCCGCCGTTGTTTTTCTGGTTGCAAGCCCTGTCGATGAAAATGTTTGGTGTCAACGAATTTGCGGCACGTTTCCCGAACGCAATCTGTGGAATTGCAACGCTGCTCGTGCTGTTCAACATTGGGCGGCAATTTAAATATGATCGCTTCGTGCTGGTGTTGGTATTTGCCTATGCATGTTCGCTGTTGCCGTTTTTCTATTTCAAATCGGGTATCATCGACCCATGGTTCAACTTGTTTATTTTTCTCGGCATTCATTTTTTCATCCGTTTCACATCGCCTAACAACCGTACAAATGGTTTGGCACAAGTGGCATTGTCCGGTCTGTTTATCGGCTTGGCGATATTGACTAAAGGCCCTGTAGGCTTGTTGATTTTCTTGCTGTGCTTTGCGGTATATCTATTTTTCCGGCGGTTCAAACTGCGGTGCAATTGGAAGCAGGTGGTGGTGTTTACCACAGTGGCGGCGCTTGTTGGCGGATTGTGGTTCTTGTTGTTGATTGCTCAAGGCGACTGGGCGGTTGTCAAAGAATTTATCGACTACCAGGTACGCCTGTTCTCTACGCCTGATGCAGGCCATGGCGGGTTCTTCGGCTACCACTTCGTGATTTTGTTCTTCGGCGTGTTCCCCGCTTCAGTATTGGCGTTACCGACTTTTCGCCGCAAGATTTTAAAAAACGAAAGCAACAGCGAAATGCAGCATTTTTTTCAATGGCAAATGATTCTCTTTTGGGTCGTGCTGTTGCTGTTCACCGTTGTTACCACCAAAATTGTACACTACTCGTCGATGTGCTACTTCCCGCTCACATTTTTGGCTGCATGGTATGTTGATAAGGTATTGGACAACCACATGCTGTTACCGAAATATATTAAAACTATTTTATTAGTTGTAGCATCTGTACTTACATCAGTAGTAGCAACACTGCCGTTCATCGACTCGTTTAAGCAATACCTTCTGCCGGTGGTCGACGAATTTACGCGCGGCAACCTCGAGGCCACATCGAGCTGGATAGGCTTCGAACCATTGGTGGGCATAGTGTTAATCGTGGCAGTCATCTTATTTTACCGGTATTCCTCACGCCGGCAAATGCCAAAAGCCTTCCTGTACTTAGGCGTTGGTAGTGTGCTGTTCATTTCGGCTACCATGTTTATCTTTCCGCGACAAGTCGAAAAATATTCGCAAAAAGCGGTGATCGAATTTTACCAAAGCAAAGTAGGGGAAGATTGCTACATCCGCCCGCTATTCCACAGCTACGCCCACTACTTCTATGCACAAACAACACCTGAGAATAGCAACCTCAACGAACACTCGTTGCGCTTCGACCCTATTGCCAAGCCTGCCTATTTTGTGATGCGCAAGAATACTGAAAACTTGCAACATTTCCTTGCCGAAACACCCGGCGCACAAGTCCTCTACGAGAAAAACGGGTTTGTGTTTCTGGTAAGGTATCCATAAAAGCAAACCACTAAAATCAGTACAATTTTAATGGCTTGCTTAATAGTTAATCTTTGATACGACGTATATAGCACCAACCGGCATAAAGGCCTAATGCAACACCGCTACTAGGAACCGAGTAAATGCTTATACAGAAAAATCGTTATCCAGATTTAAATACACAGACTTAATTTCTGACACACCTTGCAGCAAAGCCCCTCTGTGCACTTGCTGTAGAGAAATAGCCCTCCCAAGAGTCATAATACCATGTAGTAGCAGAAATAGTTGAAGAAGACCAGAAAGATGCTGCGGTTCCCAAGTAGACATAGCGTTTAGTTGTTACATCGCGTGCTCCACCTGGAGCCATGCCGAATCCCCAATAATCTGTTCCTGCCGTCAAATTTCCATAGAACCACTTTTCATTGCTCAATGTAGTACAACTTAGATTATCTACCGGACATATATTCTTAGATTTGAGCTGCCGCCCCGATTTTCCTACATATCCAAGAGGTACCGGATAGTGAATACCACTGCCACAATCACCTTCGGCGCAATCAAGCATCTTCCCCCATTCCGTATCGCTTGGCAAATGCCAGTTAGCAGGACAAATTCCCTGTACGCCCGACGGATCTGCACTTGTTAGAGCAGCCGGAGTACCGGTACCGGCAGGCGATACGGCTGTCGCCTGTGGATACAATGCACCATACGTATTACAACCTTCTTTAGTGCTGATTGTTGTTGCATTCGCTCCAGGACACCAGTACATGCCTACATAATTAGAGGTATAGGAGCCGGCATCGGCGTACCATGTCAACCCTTTCCTGTAATCTACATTTTTCGCCATCCACCATTTTCCATCGGGCATTTGTACAATATTGTAAAATTTACGACCTTCGTTTGCATTAATTTCAGCAGTGCCCGAAATCCGTGCATCAGTGATACGCGCCCGCCAATTGCCTGCTCCTGTGCCATCTTGATAACAACTTCCTGCTATCAAATCGCTCCCAGTATAGGGGCACGTAGAAGTATATCGGGTCCGGTCACTTGCAGATGCTTTACACTCATTGCCTGCAGCAATAGTATAGGTGGCATAGGCTAAATAATAATTGCCCGCTCCGTTAACGGTAGTTGTTGCTGCCGTTTGTCGCATAGTTATAGTAGCAGCATTACTGCCTATAGAAGTGGCACCACTCCATAGTATCGTCCCTCCGGCCGGATAACCCTTAGCTACATAGGTGATCAAACATCCTTCTGTAGCTTCTGCAGCTGACGAGACAATGGAAAAAGAAGGCGGTTTAATAGTAACAACCACCGATCGGCAAGTAGTGGTACCACACGAACCTTCTGCACGTACATAATAAGTTGCCGAACTTTTAGGACTAACAGTATAGCTACTAGTCTCGCTCACTTTTGTTCCTCCGCACGAGCCGGTATACCATATCCATTTGGCGTTTGTTCCTAATGCACCACCATCGGGCATCAATGTAATGCTCTCTCCGCAATAAATCTCAAAGACGTCTTGTGTTTGCGATTGCGCTGTTAACGAGGTCCCGGCCAACAGCAGTAGCATTGTCAAAATTTTTGTGTACATAGTTTTTTGTTTTTAGTATTGATTGCTAATAATACGTAATGCCGGTGCACTACCTGTGCATAGGCCTTTCGCGTCGGTACTGGAAGTACAGTTCACGATGCCCGGATAATTCGTTCGGTCAGTAATGGCCGTATAAATTTTATTGGCTGTATTGTAAAATGTGTAGGGGTTTGTATTGCCAATAGTCGTTACGCTGCCACCGCTATCCGTCAACACAAAAGGCGGTGTGCCGTGCAGCATTACTTTATTGATTTCCGTATTCGACGGAAATTGCAAGTTGGGCGGATAGTCTGAAGCTGTGGCGCACCAGTTAAACATGCCGCCAGCCGGCGGATTGGCA
>JAVBNJ010000023.1:0-11339 GCA_031551625.1 Bacteroidales bacterium
GTAGAATATCGGCACGAGGGAAACAAGTTTGCAAATAGCGGATAGTTTTGCCCATTTCCTTTATGTAGATGGTATAGTTATTTTGCTTGTTGTTGGCAACGTTTAGCCCGTATTGCAAAATGAGCAGATCATAAGGGCGCACTCTGTCGGTTTGAGCAAGAGTGCTTTGTGCAAATTTCTGCAAATGTGTGCCCGGCACGCCTCGCATGGAAAAATTGTCGAGAATAACGCCTGTTGTATCTTCCATCGATATTCCATAAACATGTAAATTCGGATTAGCCGGAAATTTGAGCGAAATGTACCCTATGCCGTTGTTTATAATATCGGTACGTTCTATGCATCCGGAGGCTTGTAGCACCATGTTTCCGGAGTTGTTTTTATTGATTGTATAGCTTGCCTGGGCGGAGCCTTCATTCAACCGGTAAAAAATGCTTACCCGTCGACATGTGTCGCCGTTAGTTTTTCGTTTAGACCCGGCATAGCATACATAAGATTCTTTCACAGGCATGAATACATTTCCACCTATACCTAAATAATTAGTTTTATTTTTATCCGAATAATTATACACTTGCCAAGTGTTGCTGAACTCGTGCTGTACGGTTTTTCGAAAATGGCAGGCAGGTGAGGAAAGCGGTAACACTCCGGTTCCTTTCCCGCCATACATGAGCTGTAGTTGTTCGCGCAGGTCGCCGGAAAAGATATCGCCCTCAATAAACGAATCGCCGAAAAAGGCAATACGCACTGTACGGCTACTATCGCCTAGAGCAGACAGAAACCGGTCTAGCCCGTTTTTTGCAGGTGAGTAATCTTCGAAACAAGTTATACTGTCCGGGCAATTGCTTAATTGTGTTAGATAAGTGCTGTCATTTTTATGCGTAGTAGTAGTACATGTGTCGGATAAATTTCGTCGGATATCGGAAAAAATATCTATTGGTTTTAAGTGGTACCGTTCTAGAAAGGAATTGGGTAGGAGGCTGAAGAAGCCGGTTATACCGGCAATGGTAAAACAAGTGTACAAAGAATAGCGTAAGTAATTTTTGGAAGCAGTCATAGTGCAGTGTGATTTTCACTGCAAAAGTAGGCTGAGCCGTTGAGTTATGCAACGTTTTTTTTCGCTATTGTATGTACTATGCTTTTGGCTGTACGAAATGTATTTTGGCAGGTGTAAAATAAAAAAGGGTACAAGCATTTTCCTTGTACCCTTTTACCTTTTCTCCCTTGTATCCTATTTCCGCTTTGCTTTCTGTTGTTGTGCCTTTTGGGCATCTTCGAGCATTTGTTGGAAACGCGATTTCTTTTTGGTTGGCGCAGCGGCAGCACGTGCTTTCATTTTGGCATGCAGCTTCTCTTCATTTACAAAGAACTTGCGGAGAATCCATGTTTGCAACATGGTGATTACATTTGATAACATGTAGTAGTAGCTCAATCCGGCCGAGAAATTGTTACACAACACCAGGAGGAATACCGGCATAAAATACAGTTGCATGAATTTCATGCCCGGCTGGCTGGTTACTTGCGGTGTCTGCGACATCATCATTTTCGAATAGAAGAATGTTGACACAGCCATGAGTAGTGCAAACAAGCTGATGTGGTTGCCATACATCGGGATGCTGAACGGCAAGTTCAGTATAGAATCGTAACGGCTCAAATCCTGCGCCCACAGAAAACTTTCTTGTCGCAATTCGAACGATGCGGGGAAGAATTTGAACATGGCAAAGAGGATAGGCATTTGTAAGAGCATTGGCAAACAGCCGCCCATCATGCTTACACCCGTTTTTTTGTAGAGCGCCATGATTTCCTGTTGCTTTTTCATGGCATCTTCCGTCTTCGGATACTTCTCGTTTATCTTTTGGATTTCGGGTTGCAGCAGTTTCATTTTGGCGCTCGACAATACCGATTTTTGTGAGAACGGCGCTAAAATAATTTTAATAAAAATAGTCAACAATAAAATAATTACCCCGTAATTGCTGATGAACTGGCTCAGGAAATTAAATACCGGCACAATCAGCCAGCGGTTGATAGATCCGATGAACCACCCGCCCATAGGGACTAACTTGTCAAACGAATGGTCGTAAGATTTCAACGTGTTGTAATGGTTCGGCCCAAAGTAGAATTGCAGTGGAATAGTTGTTTCTTGCTCGCTTTTGTAAGCCAGTTGCATGACAGCGCTACAATGCATGAGTTTATCGCCAGCATTGCCTGCCGTGCTATTCTGGTAAGCGACAGTTGCATTTTCAAATTTCGGGTTGGCAACCAAAATAGACGAGAAAAATTGTTGCTTGAAAGCGACCCATTCCACAGCGGTGGTAATTTTTTCGTCGGCTGCCTCTTTCCGCTCGCTCAACTCTTCGATGCTGCTTGTGCTCGGAAATTTGTACGACACAGTTGAGTAGTTTGCTTCGCTCGTAAAATCTTTTTCTTGCCGCAATACATCGGCTGTCCACGTTAAATCAACCGTTGTTACATTTTGCGGAATTACTGCATCCATGCCCTGCATCTGCACACTTAAATCTACCAAGTAACTATTGTTTCGCAAGGTATACACAAAGTCGATATGAGCATTTGCAGCTGTTTGTAAACGATAGGTCAACGTAGCCACGGAGTCGGTTTCCGACAGCAGGGTAGTAGTAGGCGTTTGCACAGGCGTGAAGAAAAAGGACGAAGTCGACACTTTTTTATGCGCAAAGAAATCGAGCGAAAAATTATTTTCATCGCCATCGAATAGTATCACCGGCAAACTATCGGCGGTCTTGAATTTCTTGACCTGTGCCGAATAGATGCGGGCGCCTTTGTTGGTAAATGTTACTTTCAACAAATTATTTTCCAGCGTATACAACTGCTGTTCACCTTTTGCGGCTGTCATCAACGAAGCACCGTAACTAGAATCAATGGCCGGCTGCGAGGTGGTAAAAGCTGCTGCCGGAGCCGTATTACGAACCGTTGTATCCGGCACGTAGTTGGCGCGTTGGATACTGTCTTGTATGCGTAATTCTTTTTGTCGTGCTTCCTGTTCTTTTTTTTGTTCGTGCGAAGTGTATATGCTGAATCCTACTAAAATAGCGGCTATCAGAAGAAGGGCTATTACCGTGTTCTTATTCATACTGTTTGTCGATCAATTTAATTTTTTCTTCTACTGTTTTAATTTCTTCTTTGGCTACGGCAATTTTCTTGTTTACATCGGCAATCAACATATCTGCATTTTTCGATTTGGCGAAGAACCCGATATTATTTTCCCATAATGCAATGTCGCTTTCTAATTGGCGCAACTGTTGCACCAGTTTGTCGCGTTCCGAACGGATTATGCGATCGGCTTTGCCTGTTTGCTGAATATCTTCAATCCGGTTCTTGAAGCGGATGAGTTTTTTTTCTGTGTCGCTGATGCGCAATGCGGCAAACTGCTTGTCGATAGCCGTACGGTAAGCGTTTTGTATACGCTCTTTTTCCTTCATCGGCACATAGCCGATCTCTGTCCAGCGGCGTTGGAAATCCTTCAATGCATTCAGGTTTTCTTTTGCATTGCCGCCTGGTACAAAGCTTTCAATTTCCTGGACAATCGCTTCTTTCAGTCGCAGATTCTCATCATACTGTACATCAATGGTCGAAAAATGTTTTTCTTTGCGGTTGAAGAATTCGTCGCATGCCGTGCGGAACTGCGACCACACTGCCTCGGACTGCCTGCGGGCTACCGGCCCTATTTCTTTCCATTGTTTTTGCAGGCTGATGAATTTGTCGGTTACTTTTTTCCAATCCTCACTGTTCTTCAATGCTTCGGCTTGTTCAATCAAAAGCGTTTTCAGTTTCAGGTTTTGTTGCATCTCGTCCCTGAACTGCCCGTAGTATTCGCGCTTGGCGTTATAAAATTTGTCACATGCTGCGCGGAAACGCTCGTATACTTTTGTGTTTTCTTTTTTTGTGGCATACCCGACTGTTTTCCATATCTTCAACATTTCGTCCAACTCTTTAGAGAGCGCGTTCCACTCGCCATTGGTTTTGGCTTCGGTGGCGGCAATCTCCTCGGCTTTTTCGCACAAAGCAATTTTCGCTTGAAGATTCTTTAGTTGCTCCTCTTTTTGCTGTTCAAAATATTCCTGATGTTTTTTATTGATAGCCGTAGTTGCATTTTTGAAACGTTCCCACACTTGCTCGCGTAGTTCGCGCGCCACCGGGCCGATTTCGCGCCACTGGTCGTGCAATTGCTGCAACTTGTTGAATGCATTGATAACGCTTGGTTCCAGCAATAGCTCTTCGGCTTTTTCGCTCAGCGTGGTTTTTACCTCAAGGTTCTTTTTAAGGTCGAGGTCGCGCAATTCGTTATTTATTTTTACGTAATCGTAAAAGAGTTCTACCTGATGATGGTAGTTTTCCCACACATCTTTGGTATGGGCTGCAGGCACCGGGCCTGTTTCGCGCCAGTGCTGTTGCAATGCGCGGAAAGCGGGGAATGTCTGCGTAAGGTCTTCCTGCTTTTCCAGCAAGGCTTTCAATTCTTCGATGATAGCCAACTTTTTGGCCAAGTTTTCTTCTTTGTCTTTTTCGATTTGCTGGGCAACGGCTGCACGCTTCTGCTTGTAGGCATTATACAATTCCTTGAACTGTGTTTCCAACTCATCGGTTACGGCTTCCACCATTTGTTGCATGGTTTTTTCCGTAGCAGCGGCATTTTCCTTAATGTTTTCTACCGCGGGGGCAATATTTTTACGCTCTTGCCAAAGCAATTTGTAGAAGGCCGTTTTTATATTTTCGGCTTCCTGGCGCAACCGCTCGGCGGTCTCGGTTGCTGTGGAATTTAACATTTCGCCGAATGTTTCGAGCAGCTCTTTGCGGCTCATGCGGGCATAGGCGTTTGATGCGTCTTGTGCCGCATCGTCGTTCACATTGCCCATGTGTTCTTCTGCCGGTTGTCCGGGTGCAGGTACACTCGTAGTTTCATCTGCGCCGGTGGACGTAGTGAATTGCTCCTCGGGAGCAGGGTTTTGAAGATTGTTCTCCATGATAGTCGTGCTAATAATTAATACAAATTACAAATGTACGGAATTTTTTGGGAAACACCATGCTTTACCTTTAAAAATTAGGACGGATAGGTTCAACCTGCGAATGCAATCATTAATTTTGCATCTCTAGTATTTGCCAATTTTGACAGTTGCTATTTTTGCTGTCAAACCGAAAAATACGAAATCAAATTTATTTTTGGCATTCACATATTTTTCTTATCTTTGCAAGCTGTTTTAGCGAGTAAAGTGTGAAAAACAAACAGTTATATACTATAGCAACCAACGGGTTACCGTTGGGTATGCACACATTTACCTTTGAAATAGACAATGCTTTCTTTGAAGCATTTGAAGGGTGTGAAGTGTTACATGGTGCCCTTACAGCAACGGTAGTGGCCGACAAGAAAAGCGCGTTTTTGCAATTGGATGTGGCTATTGCCGGAACCGTTACAGTTGAATGTGACCGCTGCCTGGATAATTTGCCGGTGCAGGTAAACTTCCGCAGTACACCGATAGTCAAACTGGTGCACTCGGTGGAAGACGACCTGGTGAGCGACGATGAAGAGTTGTTGCTGGTCGATGCTGCCACGAATGAAGTAGATTTGAAGCAATATTTTTATGATAGTATCATCCTGAGTTTGCCTATTCAACGTGTACATAAGGCCGGCGAATGCAACAAAGAGATGATGGCAAAACTGAACGAATTTAAAATAAAATAATAATAACTAAATTTATAGGTAAAAGATTGAGTCGCTTGTCGAACCTTAAACTTTAAACCTTAAACTTTTAAACTAAGTAACAATGGCACATCCAAAGCACAAACTGTCGAAACAACGCCGTAACAAACGTAGAACACACTACAAAGCCGAAGCTCCGACATTGGCTTCTTGTTCGAACTGCGGTACCACCGTGTTGTATCACCGCGTATGTCCCGAATGCGGCTACTATCGCGGCCGTTTGATTATCGAGAAAGCTACGGCATAACTAAAACCTTTTCCTCATGAGGATAGGAATAGACATAATGGGTGGCGATTTCGCCCCCGGTAACATCATACAAGGAGCGATTGACGCTGTTCCGAAGCTGGGTAAGGATTCCAAACTCGTTTTGTTTGGCGACAAAGCGCAAATTGTGACTGCATGCGAAAAAGTACAATTTGACTATTCGAAAGTGGAGATTGTACCTACGACCGAGGTTATCGAAATGAACGATCATCCGGCCAAAGCATTTCAGCAAAAAAACAATTCGAGTATTACGGTTGGTTTTGGTGCATTGGGTGCCGGTAAGATTGATGGTTTTGCCAGCGCCGGCAGCACCGGTGCAATGTTGGTAGGCGCCATGATGGTGGTTAAACCCATCGAAGGAATTATGCGCCCGTGTATCGCTACGGAATTTCCGTTGCTCACCGGTAGCCGCGCCACCATCTTAGATGTAGGCCTCAATGCCGACTGCAAACCCGAGGTATTGAACCAGTTTGCCATACTTGGTTCCATTTATTCACACTGTATGAGTGGGCTCGACAATCCGCGCGTGGCGCTGCTCAACATTGGCGAAGAAGAGGAAAAAGGCAACCTGCTGACCAAGGAAGCTTTCAAACTGATGAAAGAGTCCGGTGGCTACAACTTCGTGGGCAATATTGAAGCCAACCACATTTTCTCCGGTAAAATTGCCGATGTTATTGTAGCCGACGGTTTTGTGGGCAATATTGTACTCAAGCAAGCCGAGGCCATGTATGTGTTGTCGAAAAAATTAGGTATAAACAACGACTATTTTAACCGCTTCAACTACGAACTCTATGGCGGCACACCGGTATTGGGTGTTAATGCCCCTGTAATTATCGGGCATGGCGCGTCGAGTCCGTTGGCGGTAACCAACATGATTTTGCAAACCGAGCAGGCGATTCAAACCCGTTTGGTAGACAAAATTAAAGAAGCTTTGAAGAAATAGTTTTAAATGTCAGGTATAATGAAAATGACCGCAGCAATTACAGGAGTAGGAGGGTATGTACCCGATTATATCCTTACCAACGAAGAGTTGAGTCACATGGTGGATACTACCGACCAGTGGATTGTCGAACATACGGGCATCCGCGAACGCCATATCCTGAAAGGGGAAGGGCAGGGGATGTCGGTGATGGGTGCCAAAGCGGTGCAACAGTTGTTGGAGCGTACTAACACGTCACCCGATGAAATTGACTTGGTAATTACCCCCACTGTAACGGGCGACATGCCGTTTCCGGCCACCTCTTGTATCATCTGCGATAAAACCGGTATCAAAAATGCATTTGCCTTTGATATCAATGCTGGCTGTTCGGGTTTCCTCTATGGATTGACGGTAGCCAAAAACTTTATTGAAAACGGTACCTGCAAAAAAGTAATTGTAGTGGCTGGTGAAAAAATGTCGTCTATTACCGACTATACCGACCGCAAGACTTGTCCTCTTTTCGGCGATGCCGCTGCTGCTATACTGGTAGAGCCGAATTATGATGGCTTCGGGATTCAGGATGTGATTTTGCAAGCGGATGGCGAAGGCCGCAAGTACCTGTATCAAAAAGCCGGTGGTTCGATGTATCCGCCTACCGAAGAAACAATACGCAACCGCGAACATTTTATTTACCAAGAAGGCAATGCCGTTTACAAACATGCGGTAACCAACATGTCGAAAGTGGCCGATGCCATCATGGAACGTAACCAGTTGACAGGCGAGAAAATTAATTATTTTATTTCGCATCAGGCCAATCTGCGCATTATCGACTCTATTCGCAACCGTATGGGACTGGATCAGGAGAAAGTGTTGATAAATATCGCGAGGTTCGGTAATACATCCGCCGCTTCGGTGCCGTTGTGCCTGTGGGATTTTGAAAAGCGTTTCAAAAAGGGCGATACTATTATATTCGCCACCTTTGGCGCCGGATTTACGTGGGGAGCCATGTATTACAAATGGGCATATTAATTGATAATTGACTATTGACAATTGACGATTGATTATTGTTTCAATTGTCCATTGTAAATTGTCAATCAGATTGGCCTCGTAGTTCAACGGATAGAACGGAAGTTTCCTAAACTTTAGATGGCAGTTCGATTCTGCCCGGGGCTACGACAACGGAAAACAGGGGCAATGGAAAATAAATTTGGTTAATCCGGAAAAAATACCGATATTTGCAGCCCCAAAAAAGGAAAAATTATAAAAAAATAACCATATCATGTCACGAGTTTGTCAGATAACAGGTAAAAGCAGGTTGGTGGGACACAACGTTTCGCACTCGAATATCAAGACGAAGCGCGTTTTCGCCCCAAACCTCCAAACCAAACGCTTCTGGTTGGAAGAAGAAAAACGTTTCATTACGTTGAAAGTATCGGCTGCGGGTATCCGCACCATTAATAAAAAAGGCCTGGCTGTGGCGCTTAAAGATGCTAAAGCTGCCGGATTGATTAACAAATTTTAGTAGGAGAATCACCACATGGCAAAGAAAGGCAACCGTGTTCAAGTAATTTTGGAATGTACCGAACAACGCGAAAGCGGTGTGGCAGGTATGTCGCGCTACATTACTACCAAGAACAAAAAAAACACCACTGAACGTATCGAACTTAATAAGTACAACCCGTACTTGAAAAAAGTGACGAAACATCGTGAAATTAAATAATGTTAAAGGGACGGGTTTTCCGTCTGATAAAAAATAAGTAACTATGGCAAAAAAAGCAGTAGCAACCCTTCGTGAAAAAGGCGCTGGACGTAATACCGTAAAATGTATCCGTATGGTGAAATCGGATCGCGGATCGTATGCATTCCAAGAAGAAATGGTTCCGACCGAAGAAGTAAAAAACTTCTTTGCCGGCAAATTTGAGAAGTAGAAAGCAACATTGTTGCATAGAAATATCTGAAGAGCTCCGACTTAGGGGCTTTTTTGATAAGTAGGAATTAGGAATTGCCCATCAATTCCTAATTCCTAATTCTTAATTTAAATTAAAATTATGGCATTTTTCGGCTTATTTTCGAAAAAAGAAAAAGAGACCTTGGACCAGGGTTTACAGAAAACCAAAACCGGCTTTTTTGAGAAGCTGGGACGCAGTATTGTCGGTAAATCGAAGGTGGATGACGAGGTGTTGGATAACCTCGAAGAAGCGTTGGTTGCATCGGATGTGGGGGTGGAAACAACCCTGCGTATTATAGAGCGTATTGAAAGCCGCGTGGCGCGCGATAAATATATGAATACGGATGAACTGCAACGTATCCTGCGCGAAGAAATTGAAGCGTTGCTTACCGAGAGCCATAACGAATCGACGACTACGCCGTTCGATTTTTCGAAAAAACCGTACGTGGTAATGGTTGTCGGCGTTAATGGCGTGGGAAAAACAACTACTATCGGGAAACTGGCTGCCCGGCTGAAGGGCGAAGGGAAGAAGGTGGTGTTGGGCGCTGCTGATACGTTTCGTGCTGCGGCTGTTGACCAACTTACGGTATGGAGTGAGCGTGCCGGTGTTGCTATTGTGAAGCAGCAAATGGGTTCTGATCCGGCAGCGGTGGCATTCGACACGGTGTCGTCGGCGGTGGCCAACGATGCCGACGTGGTACTGATTGATACCGCCGGCCGTTTGCACAACAAGGTGAACCTGATGAATGAGTTGACAAAAATCCGCCAGGTGATGAGCAAAGTAATTCCCGGTGCACCGCACGAAGTGCTGTTGGTACTTGACGGTTCTACGGGGCAGAATGCTTTTCAGCAAGCGAAAGAATTTACGAAAGCCACGCAAGTATCGGCACTGGCTATTACCAAGCTTGACGGCACGGCCAAAGGCGGAGTGGTAATTGGTATTTCCGACCAATTCAAAATTCCCGTAAAATTCATTGGCCTCGGCGAAAAGATTGACGACCTGCAGGTGTTCAACAAGAAGGAATTCGTTGCGTCGTTGTTCGGGGAGTAGTTTGATAATCTTCCGGCTTATTTCAAATTAAAAGACCTCACAGGATTTGCATTTTCCTGTGAGGTCTTTTTTCGGGACTAATAGAACCGTTTCTAAAAAGTATTATAATCCCATTGCGATTTTGATTTTTATTCCTGCGGCCAACAGGTTCATTTTACCGGTTACAGCGCTGTTGTATGTATAGTCGGCAGGGTAGTTGTATATGGTGCTGTGCGTGCCGTCTTCCATTTTGTTGACATTGTTGAGCCCGTAGTCGAAATAAAATCCGGAGTATAAACTAAACTTTTCGTTCAATATCCATTTCATGCCGGCTTCTATTGCCAGCGCTGCCGATGGCCCGGTTTCCATGTTGCCGTTGTGGGAAGGATTGCCAGAGCTTCCGAAACCGTATTCATTTGTATAATCCTGTCCCGTATAATTGGAATGTCCCCATGTAGAGAGCGACTGTGCGCCGGCTTTATAGGTAGCGGTGAGCGGAATCCCGATTTTAATACCTGCCGCGCCGTACAGAAAATTCTTACCGAGAGGATAAGCATATTGCGCCATCACAGGAATTTGCAAATACAGGGCAGAGAGTTTTTCTTCGTAGCCGGTGTAGTCGGCATGAAACGTAAACGCATTGTCAAAGCCGGGTTGCGGGTTGTCGATGGGCGAAGCAACCGGGTACGATTCGTTGAGTGTGGTAGCATTGTAGGCTGCACCATAGAAAGCAAATTCGATTCCTGAACAGAGCGCCCACTTTTCATTGAACCGGTAGGAATAACCGGCGGAAAAACCACCACCCATTTTATTTGACAGTAACGGATTTTTGAGTGTGGAGAGGCCACCGAACCCGGCAACCGATAATTCGTGTTTCGATTGGGCGGCCAGCTCCTGTTGTCCCCAAAAAGTAAACAGGAGTAGAATGGTTAATAGTATATTTCGGTGGTATGGAAAAAATATTCTCATAGGTTCTTATTGTTTGATAATGGTTAATGTTTGATTACCGGCTTTCAGTACATAGGTTCCTTGCGGCAGGCTTTTCGGATGACAATAAATGCTGGACCCTTTAGACGCTGAATGGGTGGCCTTTGGTACATGGGTGGCCATTTGCAGTCGTCTGGCATTTTGTGCTGCATTGGACAACCAGTTTTTCCGCAATTCTTCTTGTTTCTCTGCGCCATCCACGCCTTCCTTCTTCAACTCTTTAAGCTTGCTCTCCAGGTTCTTGTCGATGAACTCCTCAATGACGGCCCTGAATTCCAGCCATCGGTTTGGATCCGTTTCTTTCATGGCAACTCCTTTGTTAAAAGGTGAACACCGTAAAATCGTGTGCCTGCCCCCATTCTACTGGCTATTCAAACTCCCCCCTTCCCAAGCCCGCCCAATCGGGGTTCAGGAGGGAGGAGGGAAATCCTTCTGGCCGCCAGGAAGGCGGCCGCCGCGCAGCGG
>JAVBNJ010000101.1:0-7364 GCA_031551625.1 Bacteroidales bacterium
TCGAGCCATAAGCGGTTACTTTATAACAATACGTAAGATCGGTAGCGGTAACGTCTACCGGATCGCTGTATGAACGCATTGACGAATGGTCTAGCAATTGCATTGGATTTGGCAGCATGCGGTTTAGCGAGTACTGGGGCATGCCGGCTTCGTCAAACAATTCGTTCCACAGCAAATCCCATGCTCCATTACTGCTTTTCCCGGTGAGTATAATAGTATTAAGTTTGTTGCTAGAGTGCGCTTGCAGCTGGCAGTAGTTCTCGGTTACCAGTTGGTAGGAGCATATTGTCTGTACATTTTTATCTACATACGAACGGAGTGATTTATCGTTAAATGTGTAAATAGTTGTGGCTTCTGTACTGCCTTCAGGCAAGCGCAGCAAATGAAAAACCGGCAGTTTCGTAGCCTGGTCAATTGTAAAATGCAACGTCACATCATTATCTATTGATGCAATGCTGTCTACCTTTACGTACGCGGGCCGCTGTGCTGTTTTGGTGTGTAATGCAACCCGGTTCGACGTGCTTTGTACACTTGTATCGCCACTGTTCACAGCCGCTACATACACTTCATAAAATGCATTGTCGGGAATGTTGGTAGCTGTATATTGCGTGGCTGTAACCGACGAGGCCAAAAGGGCAGGGGCGAAGCCTTGCACGCCGCCGTATACATTATAGGTAGCACCTTGTGCCCAGCCCTCGTAGGGCGTCCATTGTAGATTGATGCTGTAGCGGCAACTATCGTAGCTGGCCGTGAGGAACGGGAAAGCGTGTTGCCGGGTAATCGGCCGGTCTTCGATGTCGGTGTCCACAGCCAGCGTATAGGCACGTGTACCGGTAAGCGGTGCTGCACTTGCATCGATATACGAATGTACAGACAGGTTGACCCGTGCAATTTCTTCGGTACAATAGCTTCCTCCAATATATTTGTATATAATATAGCCCGTGGCATTGGCAGGCAGGTCGGCCGGCGCATCCCACTCAATTACAGGTTCGCCATACTGGTTAACGGTTACCGAACGGATGTAGTTACCCACCGTCTGGCATACTTGTGCTGTAACAATCACGACACTCGTACAGCAAAAAAGCAGTATGAGGAATAGGTTTTTCATTTATGCAAATGTAGTAATTTTTTTGTCCAAAATCGATTTTTTTTGTATCTTTGTTGGTCTGTAACGTAAAATTATAAAAATACATGAGTTCTTCTGTAGAAAAAGTAAAATGTTTAGTGATTGGCGGCGGCCCTGCGGGCTATACGGCGGCCATATATTTGTCGCGTGCCAACCTCAAACCGGTGGTGTACGAAGGAATGCAGCCCGGTGGCCAGTTGACAACGACTACCGAGGTAGAAAACTTTCCCGGTTACCCCAAAGGTATATCGGGGCCAGAAATGATGTTGGAAATTAAGGAACAAGCCATGCGTTTTGGAGCTGATGTACGTTTCGGTACGGTTACAAAAGCGGATCTTTCGAAGCGCCCGTTCCGTATAACCGTTGACGAAACTACCGAATTGGAAGCCGAAACCTTGATTATTGCTACCGGTGCTACGGCCAAATACCTGGGCTTGCCGTCGGAACTGAAGTTCCGTGGACAGGGTGTATCGGCTTGTGCTACATGCGATGGTTTTTTCTACCGCGGGCAAGATGTGGCTGTGGTAGGTGGTGGCGATACGGCTTGCGAAGAAGCTACCTATCTGGCAGGCTTGTGCCGCAAGGTATATCTCATTGTACGCCGTAACGTATTACGCGCTTCTAAAACCATGCAAGACCGTGTGCTCAATAATCCGAAAATCGAAATCCTTTGGGAACACCAAACCAAAGAAGTATTGGGCGACATGAGTGGTGTAACCGGCGCCCTGCTTATCCGTAAA
The DNA here is from genome assembly GCA_031551625.1 of Bacteroidales bacterium. Classification (GTDB taxonomy): domain Bacteria; phylum Bacteroidota; class Bacteroidia; order Bacteroidales; family UBA932; genus JAVBNJ01. The sequence continues at coordinate 1,867 of JAVBNJ010000101.1, forward strand.
GATGGCTCGGAACATAAGATCGACATCAGCGGATTTTTTCTTGCCATTGGGCATCATCCGAACTCGGAGTTGTTCAAAGAATGGGTACAAACCAACGAAGAAGGCTATATCATTACCAAATCGCCGAGTATGTGTACCAACGTGCCGGGTGTATTTGCCGCAGGCGACGTGCGCGACCCGAACTACCGCCAAGGTGTGATTGCTGCCGGTTCGGGAGCTGCTGCTGCTATTGATGCCGAACGTTTTTTAGCTGAAATTTGCGGATGTTGGTAATGCGAAAAATCACCGGATATTTATTATTGCTTTTTGTTGCAGGCTTGTTGGCTGCTTGTACGTCGCAATACGACAAGTTGCTCAAGAGTCAGGACTATGTGTTGAAATATGAAAAAGCAAAAGAATATTACGCCAATAAAAAATACGATAAAGCGGCTACGCTTTACGAACAGGCAGGTATGTATTTTCGTGGTGCGCCGCAAGACGACTCGCTCAATTTCTTTTTAGGCAAAAGTTATTACCTCTACAACGATGTATATTCGGCGGAATTTTATTTTGAACAATTCCGGATGAACTTCCCGCGTAGTCCCTTTGCCGAAGAAGCTTCGTACCTGCGAATTATATCACTCTACCGGCAGACCAACCGTTACGAGCTGGACCAAACGCCTACGATGAAAACCTTGAATGCCATTGAGGAATTTACGTATACCTATCCGCGGAGCGCTTACAGAGAAGAATACGATAAAATTAAGAAAGATTTATTGCAGCGCCTGGATGAAAAAAGTTTTGAAGCGGCGAAACTGTACTACATTCGTGAAGACTATAAGGCTTCAACTACTGCGCTACGTACGCTGCTCAAGGATAACCCCGACACCCAGCACCGCGAAGAGGTGTTGTACCTGTTGGTTGCATCGGCCTATAAATATGCAAACAATAGCTACAAACATTTGCAGAAAGACCGTTACCAGGCGGTGATTGATGAGTATTTTAACTTTGTGAGCGAATTTCCTGATTCGAAATACCGCAAAGAAGTGGAAAAATGGAACTCCGAAGCGCTGGCGCAAATGAACGCTGACCGCAGTAAGAAAGAAAAGGAATATGCCCAACCCGAAACAACGGGCGTTGATAAATAGAAAAATTTAATACAGTTCAAAAAATAGTATGGAAAAAAGAACCCCGACGGTTACAACCACCGTTACGCGCGACCTTAGTAAACTGTCGCAATCTACAGGCAATATCTACGAAACAGTGATGATTATTGCCAAACGCGCTAATCAAGTTGCAGCAGATATCAAGCAAGAGTTGAGCCACCGCATGGAGGAGTTTGCTACGTATGCCGACACGTTGGAAGAAACATTTGAAAATCGCGAACAAATCGAACTTTCGCGCCAGTACGAGCGTATGCCTAAGGCCACGCTTACGGCCATCAAAGAATTCGAAGAAGGTAAAATTTACTATCGCAAGATAGAAGAGAAGAAAGACTAAATTAGAAATCAGAAATTAGAATTGATAGACACCACATAATTCTAATTTCTGATTTCTAAATTTTAATTTCTAAGCTCATGTTGAAGGGTAAACACATAATCGTTGGCGTGACAGGCGGAATAGCTGCTTACAAAACGGCTATGCTCGTACGTTTGTTAGTGAAAGCAGGCGCTGAAGTGCGCGTGTTGATGACACCGATGGCGAAGCAATTTATCACGCCGCTAACGATGGCCACACTATCAAAACACCCTGTTGCTACGGAGTTTTACAACCCTGAAAACGGAGACTGGAATAGCCATGTGAGCCTTGGCGTGTGGGCCGACTTGATGGTTGTGGCGCCCGCTACCGCTAATACATTAGCTAAAATGGTTACGGGCATCGCCGATAATTTGCTGCTTACAACCTACCTGTCGGCACGCTGCCCGGTAGTGGTAGCACCGGCTATGGACTTGGACATGTGGCAACATCCGGCTACGCAAACCAATTTGCAAACATTACGCACACGGGGCATACACATTGTAGAACCCGCGGCAGGAGAGCTTGCCAGCGGCCTTGATGGGAAAGGACGCATGGAAGAGCCGGAACGCATTGCTGAGTTTGTGGAACATCTGCTCGTAAAAAAAAAATCCCTGTTAAGTAAACGGTTCCTTGTAACCGCCGGCCCGACGTACGAAGCAATAGATCCTGTGCGGTTTATAGGCAACCACTCGTCGGGGAAAATGGGTTATGCCATTGCTGAAGCCCTTGCCGGACGAGGTGCGCAAGTAACATTAGTTAGTGGCCCTACTTCGCTGAAAGTGGGCAATGCGGCTATTGATGTAATACATGTCACATCGGCTCGTGAAATGTACGAAACAGCAGCTACTTACTTTTCCGGGATGGATGGTGCCGTACTTTGCGCGGCAGTGGCCGATTATACACCGGTTAATCCCGCTTTGCAGAAAATAAAAAAGAAAGATGTATCGCTCAGCATTGAATTGAAACCTACTATTGATATTGCTGCCGAATTGGGGCAACGCAAGCAGGCCAACCAAGTACTGGTGGGTTTTGCGTTGGAAACCGACAACGAATTGGACAATGCAACCAAAAAATTACAAAGTAAGAATCTGGATATGATTGTGCTGAATTCGTTGAACGACGAGGGTGCCGGATTTGGCGTCGATACCAATAAAATTACTATTATTGCCAGCACCGGAGAGATTAATCACCTGCCGTTACTTTCGAAACAAGAAGCGGCAGAAGCTATAGTGAATAGTTTAGAATTAGGAATTAGGAATTAGGAATTATGAAACTGCGTACTGTATACAGCCTACTGCTTATTGCTTACTGCTTATTGCCTACTGCAACTACAGCGCAGGAGTTGCGGTGCAACATAAGCATCAACTCGTCGCGGATTCAAGGAACCAACAAATCGGTATTTAATACGTTGCAAAAAGACTTGTACGATTTCATGAACAGTACGGTGTGGACAAATAACGTGTTTGGCTCCGACGAACGCATTGAATGTTCTATATTTATTAACATTACCGAGCAAATAGGAACGAGCGATTTCAAGGGTACACTGCAAGTGCAGTCGAGCCGCCCGGTGTATGGCACTAATTTCACTACGCCCGTACTTAACTTTATGGACAGCGAAATAGCTTTCCGCTACCTTGAGTACGACAAGTTGGAATATAACGAAAACCAATACAACTCGCTGATTTCGGTGATGGCGTTTTATGCCTACGTTATCATTGGGTTGGACTACGATACGTTCTCGTTGCGTGGCGGCACCGACTTCTTCAAAAAAGCCCAGAATATTGTGCTGTTGGCGCAGAATGCATCGGAAGGTGGCTGGAAACCATACGACGGCACGCGTAACAATCGTTACTGGATGATTGAAAATTTACTAAATTCGAAATACAGCCCTGAGCGTGGCGCTTACTATAAGTATCATCGACTGGGGCTCGACCGCATGAGCGAGAATATAAGCGACGGGCGCGATGAAGTGATGAATGCACTGCTTGATATTCAGCGGGTGTATCGCGAACGCCCCGACCCGTATATGTTTTACCTCAAACTGTTCTTCGATGCCAAGTCCGACGAGATTGTGAATGTTTTTTCGGAAGCTCCGCAAACCGATCGTAGCCGCATGGCGCAACTGTTGATGGAGGTAGACCGCACGAACGAATCGAAGTACAAAAAACTCCAACAAACCACCAACTCCTTTTAGTGATGAGGGCAAAGTTTAGAGTTCAGAACGAAGTTGCAAAGCATGTCATTGCGAGGAACGAAGCAATCTTAATCTGTAATCAGTGCTAGTTTCTCTCTCTATAGAAAATTATGCATTAATCGACAAACTGCAAATAGGTTTTTCGGGTGGATTAAGTATTATTACGGGCGAAACAGGCGCGGGTAAATCCATTCTGTTGGGCGCACTGGGCTTGATTATCGGGCAGCGTGCCGATACAGGTGTACTGAAAGACGAATCGCGCAATTGCATTGTCGAAGGCGAGTTTGCCATTGGCGGCTATGGCCTTGAACAGTTATTTGTCGAAAACGATATTGACTATTCTCCTACAGTTACCATTCGACGGATGATTGCTGCAGGCGGCAAGTCGCGTGCTTTTGTCAACGATGTGCCGGTTACGCTGAACCTGTTGAAAGAATTGGGCGAGCGTTTAATTGACATTCACTCGCAACACCAGAATTTATTACTCAATACATCGGCTTTCCAGTTAAGTGTAATTGATGCGCAAGCCGCACACGACGATGTGTTGCAAAAATACCGCAAAGCATTTGTTGCCTACAGAACAGCACTTGCACAGTTAAACGACTTGCAGGATAAGGCTTCGAGCAGCAAGGCTAATTACGACTACATGCTGCACCAGTATAACGAGTTGAATCTTGTGCAACTGAAACATGGCGAACAGCAAGGGCTCGAAGATGAACAGAAACAATTGGCTCATGCCGAAGAAATAAAATTAGCATTAACCAAAAGCAGTGTATTGTTACAAGGCGACGAAGCAGCAGCCGACAATCTGTTGCGCGAAGCGCAGCACACTTTACAGCGTATTGCCAATGTGTGGCCGGCAGCTACGGAGTTGGGCGAACGCATCGGCTCGTGCCGTGTGGAATTGCGTGATGTGGCCAACGAAGTGGAAGCCGCCAACGAACGTATTGCTACCGATAGTGGCCGCTTGGAATTTGTCGAGACCCGGTTGAATGTAATTTATTCGCTGCAACAGAAGCACCGTGTCGATTCGGTGGAATCGCTTATTGAACTAACAGATTCGTTAGAAGATACTATCCGCATGGTCGAGAATTTCGATCAACGGTTGGCGGAGTTGCAAACGCAATGCTCATCCGCATTGCAGAAAGTGAAAGAACTGGCGACTAAACTCTCGGACAAGCGTACGAAAACAGTGCCCACGGTAACGAACTATGTTACTACAATGTTGCGTACATTGGGTATGCCGCACGCCGTGTTTACCGTTGCCGTAACTCCCACGGAACAATATATGTCCACGGGCTGCGATGTAGTGCAATTCCTGTTCTCGGCCAACAAAGAAATGGCGCCGCAGGAAATTTCGCGCGTAGCGAGTGGCGGTGAAATGTCGCGCCTGATGTTGAGCTTAAAATCGTTGTTGGCAAAGCAATCCGGATTGCCTACTATTATTTTCGATGAAATAGATACCGGCGTGTCGGGCGAAGTGGCCGATAAGATGGGTGGCATCATTGCCAACCTCTCGCAGCACATGCAGGTAATAAATATTACCCACTTGCCGCAGATTGCCAGCAAAGGTTCTTCGCACTTTGTAGTGTACAAAGAAATTGGCGCCAGCGGAACTGCTGTTACATGCATCAAAGCATTGACGCCTGATGAGCGGGTGCATGAAATTGCCAAAATGCTCAGCGGCGAACGTATTACCGATGCTGCTATGGCCAATGCCCGCGAGCTGTTAGGTGTTTAAAAATAATTAACTTTACCACAAAGGCGCTTAAAGGTTATTACAAAGGAATACAAAGCGCTCTTTTTT
>JAVBNJ010000071.1:0-4929 GCA_031551625.1 Bacteroidales bacterium
GCCATGTGCCGCATAATAATGTAGTTTCGAAATATGCTTTCAAGGCAAAAGACGGATTGTACCATGCCGCCGTTTTCACGGTAGAAGGCGAACCGCAAGTTATACGCCCGCGCACGGAAAGCAACAATGTAATTATGGAAAACTGCATCCGTTGCCACACACAATTGAATACCGAATTTGTTAAAACCGGAATGATTTCCTATACCGAAGCCCGAGACGGCGAGGGAAAGGCTTGCTGGGACTGCCATACACAAATCCCGCACACAAAGATCGGGAGCTTGAGTTCGTCGCCCAATGCGATTGTTCCGCTGCCCGAATCGCCGGTGCCCGACTGGTTGAAAAACAGACTAAAAAAATAAACTCCTAAAAGCGCAGAAGCCATGTTGAAACGATTGACAGAAGCCATCAAACGCAAGCCCATTATAGGATGGGGAATTTTTGCCGCCATTATGGTAGCAGTGTTTACATTGGGATTACTTGCCGCATCCATTACCGAACGGCGGGCCGAGATTGCCACGCTGTTCAATAATAAAAAAGTTGACATTACCGGCATTGAGTCGCGTAATGAAATTTGGGGAGAAAATTATCCGCGTGAATACAATACATGGAAAAAGACCGCCGATATGGATTTCCGTAGCAAACATTTAGGGAACATGCCCGAAGATGTGCTGGCCAATCGACCGGCCATGGTGGTATTGTGGGCCGGGTATGCTTTTGCACAGGACTATTCGGCGCCACGCGGGCACATGCATGCGGTGGAAGATATACGGGCCACACTGCGCACCGGATCGCCCGATGCCACGACGAAAGACATGCAGCCGGCTACCTGTTGGACGTGTAAAAGCCCCGACGTTCCGCGCATGATGCATGAAGCGGGTATTGAAAATTTTTACAAAGCTCCGTGGAGCAGCATGGGCGACCAGATTGTGAATCCCATTGGTTGTGCCGACTGCCACGACCCGAAAACAATGAACCTTACCATTACCCGTCCGGGATTGATTGAGGCATTCGAACGCCGGGGGCATCACATAGCTGATGCCACACCGCAGGAAATGCGTTCGCTGATATGCGCCCAGTGCCATGTGGAATATTTTTTCAAAGGCGATGGAAAATACCTTACTTTCCCGTGGGATAGCGGTATGACAGTAGAAGATATGGAAAAATACTACGACGAAGCCGACTATAAAGACTGGACACATGCCGTAAGCCGTGCGCCGATGTTGAAAGCGCAACACCCCGATTACGAGATTTTTCTTTTAGGCCCGCATGCGCAACGCGGTTTGGCTTGTGCAGACTGCCACATGCCGTATATGGCCGAGGGAGGTATTAAATATTCCAACCACCAAGTGGTGAGCCCGCTGAAAAATATTGCAAATACGTGCCAGGTGTGTCATCGCGATTCGGAAGATAAACTTCGCAGTTACGTTTACCAATATCAAGATAAAGCGCTTGAAATCCGTGATCGTATCGAAACGGAATTGTCGAAAGCCCACATCATGGCTAAAGCGGCTTGGGATAACGGCGCTTCAGAAACAGAAATGGCACCGGTGCTTAAACTGTTGCGCCAAGCGCAATGGCGTTGGGATTTTGCGGTAGCCTCACATGGCGCTTCATTCCATGCACCCGTTGAAACACAACGCATATTGGCACATAGCCTTGACAAATCATTATTGGCGCAACTGGAAGTACAAAAAGTACTTTTTTCCCACGGCGTTAAAAACACCACAATGCCCGACATTTCTACCAAAGAAAAAGCACAGGCTTACATCGGACTTGACATGAAAACTATCCGTGAGAAAAAAGCCAAATGGATGGAAACAATTGTGCCGCAATGGGTACAAATAGCCAAAGAGAAAGGACGTTTAGTAAGCAGTAAATAAATTGGAACACAAGCGAAAATTTTGGCAATTCCCTTGGCGGTACAAAGAATCTGTTGTTTTAGTCGGCGGAGTGGTTGTCATTGGATTAATGTTGCAACTAACAGTTGGCGCTTTTAATTTCGATTTACTGCAATGGCCGGCAAATTGTATTCTTGGCGGAGTCATTCTTTTGCTCTTGCTGCTGTTTTCTTTCAACCTGAAAAGTTCGTTTTACCAGTGGCTTTCGGGAGCGCCAGTAGCCGTTACGTTGATTAGCACATTGGTTATTTTAGGTATCATCATGGGGTTGACGCCGCAAACTCCCACCTCCCCCACTGCGAGCGAAAACGAAACACTATTTTCTCGCGTGGGATTTTCCCAGATGACTTCGTCCTGGCCTTTTGTATTGGTTTACATATTAACCTTACTTTCGTTAGGCGCCGTAATCGTCAAGCGTATGATTCCTTTCCGCCTTAAAGATTACGCATTTTACCTGAATCACGTTGGATTGTGGCTATTGCTTTTTGCCGCAGGACTGGGCGCTGCAGATATCAAACGGTATGTGATGCATGTACGCGAAGGGGAAATGGAATGGCGGGTATACAACGATAAAGGGGATGTATTGGATCTTCCAATTGCCATTGAACTCAACGATTTCTACATGGAAGAGTACCCACCGCAGTTGACAATCATAAGCAGGGAAACAGGCGCTTCGCAACCGGAACATAAACCGGAGTATTTTCAAATCGACGAAAAGCCTTCTGAAGGAACCATTGCAGGATGGGCTGTTTTCGTAAAAGAATATATCCACGAAGCTGTTCGCAACAGTGACAGTACGTATCGCGAAGTCCATATGCCGGGGGCTTCGCCTGCTGTAAGAGTGGAGATTCGAAATTCTAAAACAGGCTTTTGGAAAGAAGGTTGGGTTTGTGCGGGAAACATTGCTCAACTATACATGGTGGTAAATTTGGACGAGCATTATTGCCTTGCTATGACACGCCCCGAACCCAAGCGGTTTGTTTCGGATATCAATATCTATTCGGAAAATGGAAAGCAGGCGCACGCCCTCTTGGAAGTGAACAAGCCGTATAAAATGGGGCACTGGATGTTGTACCAGTACGGATACGACAACGATGCTGGTACGATGTCGACCTATAGCAGCTTCGAATTGGTATACGATCCATGGGTAATTCCGGTGTATATCGGAATCATCCTGTTGGCCGGCGGAGCGGTTTGTATGCTTTGGGGCGGTAATAAACGAAAAGAGGCGAACGATGACATGGAATGAATTTCTTTTCTTTGCCTTGCCTGCCATTGCATTGTGGGGAAGCGCCGGAGTGTTGGTTTATAGCAAAATCAACCGACGAATTGTAGATCTGTTAATGTTGACCGGTACCGTTGTTTTTACAGCTTTCATCATCGCGTTGTGGATCGGGCTGGAACGTCCCCCCCTGCGTACAATGGGCGAAACACGCCTCTGGTATTCATTTTTCCTATCGCTGGTCGGCTTTGTTTCTTACAAACGCTGGAAGTATAAATGGCTGTTATCGTTCAGCAGTTTGATGGCTTGTGTTTTTGTGTGTATCAATATTTTCAAGCCGGAAATACATTCCAAGAACCTGATGCCTGCGTTGCAAAGTTACTGGTTCGTGCCGCACGTTACGGTATATATCCTTTCGTATGCCATGCTGGGCGCGGCAACCATTGCCTCCATCATGCAATTACGTAAATTAAGCAGCGGGCATCCCGATAAAAATCTATACCAATTAACGGATAATCTGGTGTACGTTGGTTTCGGTTTCCTGATGCTTGGCATGCTGATGGGTTGCGTATGGGCAAAAGAAGCGTGGGGACATTATTGGTCGTGGGATCCGAAAGAAACATGGGCGTTTGTTACTGCGGCTGCTTATTTGGTATACATTCATGCGCGACTTCGAAAGTGGCATCCTAAATTCACACTATGGGTGTTGCCGGTAGCATTTCTCCTGCTGATGATTACATGGATCGGTGTTAACTATCTTCCATCGGCACAAGGCAGTATTCATACCTATTAAAAACGTAGCTGTACCAAACATTATTCAGCTCTTCCATACGCAGCCTAACGGTATAACTATACCGCCAGGCTGCGTAATTATGGAAATTATGACTATCCCTTCTGCTAATTAAAAAGAAACTGCTTTACGTAATTTTAAGATGCGGACAGAATAGTTAACAATGAGCAATTAATACTAGCGGACACATCGTAAGTACTCCTCCAATCCTATGCAAGTATACGAACAATAACACGAATAATTAGGATCATAACCTTTACCGCGTACAGCCCTAACTCTAGAAGCACCTCCACAACCATCTGCAGCTCTAACCCATACAGCAGCAGAGTATGGAGCTCCCGAGCAACACGATGAACTCAAGTACCAGCCAGCACCTACCGAATACCACTCAACGCCTGTACCTGTACCATAGAAACAGTCAAGTTCGCTATAAGTAGGCCATCGCCATCCTGCCGGACACTGATCATTGGAAGCATTTACTACAACCTTTTTATGATCCTTACTAATTTCAAAACCACAACCGGCAAAGGCGTTATCGGCCGTCAGGTCTCTACAATAAGCGCTATAGCCATTAACCCCTCCTACCTTTGTCAACCCTGTTGCGCATCCGCACGAATTAGGCGCCTTGTCCCTGGCCCCGCCATCGTTAATAACACCGGTCAAGTTAGATGTATAGGCGCTGTAGCAAGTGATTCCAGTAGTAGTGATATATGACCGCACTTGTGCTATATAACTTCCGGCAGTGGTAGCCTTAGATACTTTTGTTCGCGCCGTACCCGAACTTGCTGTTACACCTGCCCCTGTCCACTGGTAGCCCGTTGCCCCGCTCACAGAAGAAGACGTAAACGTAATAGCCGTACCATAACAAGGATTGGTTGCCGTCAATGTCGGCACCACAGGCGTTGCCACAATTACTCCTGTTACATTGGAAGTATACGCGCTGAAGCAACTGATGCCGCTGGCGGTGGTATATGACCGCACTTGCGCTACATAATTTCCCGTGGTCGTCGCTTTTGAAG
>JAVBNJ010000050.1:0-9265 GCA_031551625.1 Bacteroidales bacterium
TACACGGGGACAACACGCAGCTTCCTTGTCGGAATATTGGCAACATTTTATGGCAATAGAACATTTTGTAATTCTTATTTATCCATTAACATTTTATTTGGTTAAGTTTTTTCTTCCTATAAATTTGGCATTGCCTTACCCACACCCATACAGCTCGACACAACCGTTGTCAATGGATTTTTATATTTATCCATTCGTTTTGGTTATTTTGGCGATTGCCATATGGCGATTTAAAACTATTCGGCGACCACTTATTTTTGCTTTGTTGTTTTATTTTACAGGCCTAGTTTCAGCTTTGCGGGTGTCGCCTGTGTTAGGAACTATTGGTGCCGATCGATACTTTTATGTAGGTATGGTTAGTATTATCTTTTTTATTGCATGGGCATTTCAATATCTATCAGAGCATAAACAGCTATTACATAAACGAGCATTTCCGTTGTATATTACATTTGTTATACTATTCATTGGCTTGTTAACTATTTCGACCAGTAAGCGTATCCCTGTGTTTAAGAATGGGGTCTCTGTTTTCACTGATGCATATAAAAAATATCCTTTCCATGTACCAGCTTTACATACTTTAGCGGGTGCTTACTTATTGGAAGCTGGTAATGTAGAAAAAGGTATACAAGCTGCGGAATTAGCAACTAAAATTTTTCCTAGCGATGAATATTCTCATGAAAATTATCTAAACATATTATTGTCGGCTCAACAATACGATAAAGCATTGCAAGAAATTGATCAAATGACAAACTTACATTTTGTAAGCGCCCGGCATTATTTGCAAAAAGCTCAACTGTGGAGTCATTTAAACAAACCAGATAGCGCATTAGTCGCACTGGATCATCTTAATTCTTTTTCTGCAGATAGCTCGACTTTGTCAATGGCGAATGAATTAAAAGCGAATATTCTTCTTACCCAACAACGCTACAAAGAAGCCCTTGCAGCATTAAATGAAGCTATCTCATTACAATCTTTAAACACAAATCTGCGAATGAATCGGGCCATTTGTTATTTTGATATGGGTAGGCGAGAGGAAGCTATTAAAGACATGAACCTTTTGATAAGTCAAGATCCTAAAAATGCTATTGCATATTTGAACCGTGGAAAGATGTACTCTATAATGGGGCTTGTGGATAAAGCCTGTGCAGATTGGCAACTAGCTGCAATATATAATATCCCTGAAGCAAAAGAACTACTGAGAAATTGTAAATGAAGCCTGTCTTTCAATTTTGCAAAAATGCCATGAAGCACCAACTCATTCGTTTTTTTCTAGTTGGTGCTTTGAATACATTGTTTAGTTATTGCATCTTTGCTTTTTTGATATGGGTTGGCATTAGCTACCCATGGGCATTATTTATTGGTTCTGTTCTTGGCGTTTTATTCAATTTCAAAACCTATGGACGGTTAGTGTTTAATAGTAGGAACAATAAATTAATTGGCAGGTTTTTCTTAGTCTATGCCATTGTATACCTCTTTAACTATGTTGGCTTGCGTATATTTTTGCATGTTGGCATCAATAATTATATAGGAGGTGCTATTCTTGCGATTCCGGGAGGATTGCTTGGCTTTTTGCTGAACAAAACTTTTGTTTTCCCCAGCAACACCACACAATCAACAATACCGTTACAAGAAGTGCAATCAACGAAATAATCATACTCGGATAATAGATTGCCGACTCAAACTGTAGTTCTATCTCATGTGCCCCAGCCTGTAGTAACAATCCACTAAAGCCAATGTTTACTTGTTCTATACTTATCGGTTGGCCGTTATCAAAAGCTTTCCAACCCTTGTCGAATGGAATAGTGAAAAACAATAATTTCTCTTGATTTAGTACAATAGTTCCTTTGATGTTATTTTGGCTGAAATATGATACTTGTAACGATTCTTGTTTAAGACTATTCACATCAGCAGCTAATTGCTCGAAACCATAATCATTTTGTGATTGAGGTGTGGAAAGTATTTGTAAAGTTGCATATTTTGCGATATCGGTATCGTCAACAACAGCGGATTCCAGTAAAGCAATGTCTTTGAATGATAAACTATCAAATGTACTGCGAGTCATGTAGTGAGAGTATGTATATCCAAATGGCAATGAAAATTTATTTTTGTAAATATATACATCCCCAATTTTATTTATGGAATCGTTCAAAAACAACATTTGCGGCGGGAATATCTGTTTTGATAAGTTGTAGTGTACATTCCCGAATACCTGCAAAAGGGGGCGCTCAACAGTCAATCCTTCTAACCATCTAGTTGCATATTCATTATCTGGTGGGATCACATTGGCTGCCAATAAAAACCGAACATAGTTGGCTTGATTAAACTGACCGTATGCTGTAGTTCCGTAATACCGCTGCACCATCGGGTCTTTTAGGCTTTTGTGTATAGCAAGGCTGGAGCCATATGTTTTTTGAATTCTATAAAAAGATGTATCAAGACTATGAAGGTATTTGACCGCATCTACCGAATAATCGTTGTAGCTGACTTTACTTTTCATTTCCCCATATTTTACAATATCGCGTTTATTCACCGTAATATTGGCCATGAAGCCAAGCTCAACGAAAAGAAATACTACTAGTATTGGTTTTACAAATCGTGCTACATTTTTTAATGGCAATAACCCAATAAGTATAGCGTATATGATTAAAAAGGCGAAACAAAATGATTGTATATTAGATTGGAAAATGGGGGCATTGGCTTGGTATGGATGCGTGATACCTGCTATGTTGGGGAAGAATAACAGGAAAATTAAAATCAGAAATGTTCCAATCAGAACTTTGTAATTTACCTTGCGGATTGTGTCAATGTAGTTTAAAGAAAGGATGCTATACATCAACAATAACAATGCAAAGAAGAATGACAAGACACGATAGTAATTCCCTGCAAATAGCCAACAAGCATAACGGAAAAACGGAAATATGAAAGGCAGTAATGCAAGACCTAGAACAATACCAAATACCCATTTTTTCTTTTTAGATAAAAATGGAAATAGTTGCGTAAATAAGAGTAAACTAACTAGACCTGCATAGAATAAAGGTGCTTCCAAATAGTTTTCTGCTCCTGCAAAATAGTTACCAGTACCAAGCATGTCATTGGAAAACAAGCGGCCTATCTTAGTTACATTGGACAATAAATTGTCGAATTGAAAAATAGGAGTGCTCATCAATTGCGCAAAGTAAGAAGCAGTGCCGCTTACCCGTGGGCTATCCAGCATTAATTGTACTTTGTTTAGCAGAATAAATGCACTGATACCGACCCCAAAAGCGCCTAAACCAATCAATTGCCCATATATAGTTAACATCTTTTTGTTCCATCCATATTGGTTATATAGACGTACAAATACATATACCCCTGCAACAATTGAATACTGGAAAAGATTAAAAGCATTGACAACACCAATCAATGCAATTGCAAATGGAAAATAGTACCACTTTTTATGTAGTAGTTTTTCAACAGAAAAGAGTAAAATGGCTATTTGATAGACTTCTTCAGATTGCCAGTACCAACAGCTTCCTAATACAATGAAACCGCTAAATGCAAAACACATGGAACCGATAATAGCTGAATAAGGAGTTATTGTCAATTCACGTAAAAATAAATAGAAAAATATTCCAGCGGTAAGAAATTTTAACACTTCAATGAATCCAACTAGAAAAGCAATATTATCGGGATTCGCGAAATATAACAATAATGTGAAAGGGTCGCCTTTGAGTTCTCCCGTGAAATTTTGCCCCATCCCTTGATAGAATGTCCAACGAGGAATACCGCCTAGGTTTTTTAAATAATCGGAAACATGGTAAAATTCCGGATACCATCCATTTATTGAATCACTCCCGATATCCTTATATAAAAAGACTTTATTAAGAAAAATGAAATCATGGAACACAAATAACGCCAAGGCTCCCAACAACCCAAGTAAAAGGTAGAACGCTTTTTTGTTACTCAGTGTTTTTTCAGGTACAACAACTTGCGCTTTGCTGTTCTGCTTCGCTGGTTGTTTTACTATCGGCTTTTTTGGTTGCGGCTGCTTTGCCTGGGGTTGCTTCGCTTTCATCAATATTGAATTTTTGAATTAGAAATCGTTTAATTAGCCACGTACATAGTGTGGCATTTCGAACGGAATAACAATCGAGAATTCCACAAGGCCTTTTATTTCGCCATTCTCACGCCATGGGGTTTGGTGGATAATTTTCTTTAATCCGTTTTTCTCAATGGTATAGGAATTGCTTTCACCGGTTTTTAATAAATGCTGTATCTTCTCCCATGACGCAGGGCCGTGGCATTCACGTAAATCTTTTCCAACCAGGTCGCCACCCTGGGCGAAGGTTTTTCTTGATTTCTCGTTGCAGTAAACCACTATGCCGTTAGTGTCGCAAACGGTAATAGCGCAGTCTAATTCGTTAAAGTAATTCATGACTATATGTTTTGTTACATCAATTTAGCTAACCATTTTGAAAAAAATACATCGTACACGTAATAGATGCCATTTTCTTCGTATATCATTTCTTTCCCTATCAATGCACTTAAAGCTCTGTTCACGGAGCTGTTTTGTTTTAGGTGGTATTTGAAAATAAAACCGGATGCATTCGGTTGGCTCACTCCACCTTCATGGGCAATCGCTTTTAGCAACTGAAATTGAAAAGGAGTTAGCAAGCTCCGGTAGCCGTAGTAAATATAATCGCGCTCGTCTAACACCAAGCGGTGTATGCGTTCTATGCTTTCCGGCGACACTTGTTTTTCGCTATGCTCAAATAAGCGGTTGAAAAAATATTGCACATAAAAAGTATGTGTCTGGTAATACTCAACAACCTCGGTTACCTGTTTTAGTGTAATGAATTTACGTGCCTCCTTGAATTTTTCAGAAATGAATTTGCAATAAATCTCCGTGTCAATTTTGTTCAAATACAGGAAATCGGCGCTTTGATAGAACGGCCGTCCATAGTCCGAGAACATGGATAATAGCAAATGTTTATTGCTTCCCGAATAAATAAAACGAACATTGTTCAATTGTTGAATATGCGAACGCAGCAAGGCTTCCATATTCTTTTCGGGGTAATGCACTATTTGTTGAAACTCGTCGATAGCCACTGCATAATTAACGCCTTGTGCCGATAAATAAGCGAAAATTTGCGACAAGCTTTTTTCGGCCTCGGTTCGTGTTTTATAATCTATTTCCACTTCCGGTGCGCCCGTCACAGGGTCGAACGATAATTTAGCCCGTATGCCGGATAAGAGCGCCGCAATTTTCTTCAGATAATTTTTCGACTGCTGCCGTTCCTGCTCCACAACCGCTGTTGTAAAAGTCCGTATAAAATCGTTGAGGTTTTCGGTCGGCATTATATCTATATATAATACTCGCCAGTTTCTTTTCTTTTGCAGGTGATAAAACACATTACGAATCAACCCCGTTTTTCCTATTTTCCTAACTGATGCAAGGGTTAGGCTCCGGCCATTGACCAATGCGTTCGTTATTTTTTTGGTCTCGGCTTCCCTGTCGCAAAAGTATGCTGGGGAATGGTAGCCGGTCACCAAAAAAGGATTTTCGACGAAGTTCATTTTGTAAAAATTTTGTTTTCAGCATTTTACGACTACGCATTCTGCGTAGCGCAAAATGTGCTATACATTCTGCGTTACAAAGATACATATTTTTATTATTCCGGCAAAATGAAATGATGTTAAATATCTACTGATAACCAGTATATTACTACTACGCATTTTGCGATACGCAAAATGCGTAGTAGTAATATACTTAAATACAACTTATTGAAAATCTACATCCGCTCGGGTACTTCAATGCCCAGCAAATTCATAGCTGTTTTCAGCACTCCGGCAATCTGCTGTAACAACAATAATCGTTGTGTTTTCAACGCTTCGTCCGGCTCTTTGAGTATCGACACGTCGTGGTAGTATTGGTTGAACTCTTTGGCCAACTCGTACGTGTAATTGGCCACAAGGGCAGGGGGGTGCTCGCTGCCGGCCTCGCGGATTTTCTCCGGAAAATTATTCAACAACTTTACCAGCGAAATTTCTTTTTCATTTAGTGTTACACCGCTTAGTTTCGGTTTTAAATCCTGCTCGTCGGCTTTGCGCAGCACCGACTTAATACGTGCGTGCGTGTATTGTATAAATGGCCCGGTGTTGCCGTTGAAGTCAATGGACTCGCGTGGGTCGAACAGCATTGTTTTCTTCGGGTCTACCTTCAGGATAAAATATTTCAGCGCACCAAGGCCTACCATCTCAAAGAGCTGCTGCTGTTCGTCGTCCGGCATTTCGTTGAGCTTGCCCAGTTCGAGCGATGTTTCGCGTGCCGTATCAATCATGCCGTCGATCAAATCGTCAGCGTCGACTACCGTGCCTTCGCGCGATTTCATTTTTCCTTCGGGCAATTCTACCATGCCGTACGATAAGTGGTAAATGGCATCGGCCCATGTGTAGCCGAGTTTCGATAACACTAATTTCAGTACTTGGAAGTGGTAGTTCTGTTCGTTACCTACCACATAAATATGTTCATCGAAATGGTATTTTTCGTAGCGTTGTTGCGCTGTGCCGAGGTCTTGTGTCATATATACCGATGTGCCATCCGAGCGCAACAGCAGTTTCTGGTCGAGGCCGTCGGCCGTAAGGTCAATCCATACCGAGCCGTCGTCTTTGCGGAAGAACACACCTTTTTGCAAACCTTCTTCTACAATTTTTTTGCCGAATAGGTAGGTATTCGATTCGTAGTACGTTTTGTCGAAAGCTACGCCCATTTTTTGGTAGGTAACATCGAAGCCGGCATATACCCAACTGTTCATTGTGCGCCATAAGTCGACAATTTCCTTGTCGCCCTGTTCCCATTTGCGCAACATTTCCTGCGCTTCGAGCATAATAGGCGCTTGCTTGGCGGCTTCTTCGTCGGTTTTGCCTTGGGCTTTCAGTTCGGTTTGTTGCTTTTTGTACTCTTTGTCGAACGCGACATAGTATTTGCCAACCAAGTGGTCGCCTTTCATTCCGCTGCTATCGGGCGTTTCGCCATTCCCGAATTTCTGCCATGCCAGCATCGACTTGCAGATGTGGATACCGCGGTCGTTTACCAGATTTACTTTAATAACCGTATGCCCATTTGCTTCCAAAATTTTGGCGACCGAATAGCCCAGCAGGTTGTTGCGCACATGGCCTAAATGCAACGGCTTGTTCGTGTTGGGCGATGAATATTCGACCATCACCGTGCGCCCCGACGGCGCATGCCGGCCATAGCCGGGCGTTTTTGAAATAGTTTCAAATTGTTTCAGCCAGAGAACCGGTGACAGTTTTATATTCAGGAATCCTTTTACTACGTTGTAAGAGGCTACTTCCGGACATTGCGCTTGTAGCTGTTTGCCCACCTCGTCACCGGTTTGTTCCGGCGATTTGCGGCTTGTCTTCAGCAGGGGGAACATCATGGCGGTGTAGTCGCCTTCAAATTCTTTGCGCGTAGCTTGCAGTTGCAATGCCGCTTCGGGTGCGGGTTGTCCATATAAAGAGCCGATAGCTTTCGCTAACTCCGTGCTCAAAAATTGTTCTACCGTCATAAGTCTTTGGTTATAAAACTTACAAAGATAACAAAAATACAGTAAACAACGGGCTGTCAGCAATTGATTATCTTGTGACGATGGACTTTAACCGTTGCAATGTCTGCAAAACCCCTTGCGACAGTTCGTATCCAAACTCTTTGAGGTAGTTGTACGCAATGTGTTGTTGCAAGTATTGGTAGCCGGGCGTTAGCTTGCCGCGTAGTACAATCACTGCTTTTTTGAGTGGTGCGGGGAGTTCCAATTGTTCAAATGGCTTGCTATAATCGGCTTGTGCAATGGGTATAATATATTCTTCCAGCAATTCCGAAAAACTATTCGAGGCATCGCGCGGCAATTCGCTTGGCAGGATATCGACAGCCATTACCGCTACGCCATCACCGTCGAGGCCAGTAGCCGGTTCGTGCGTTAAAGGATTGTATACAAATACCGGATGCTCGACATCGGTCGGTGCATGCATGAACTCAATAGATCCGCCCGGGTCGCAAGTGATATCGCCGATTACCGTGAGTTTCGGAACGGTTGTTTCGCGGTACACTTGCTCTATAAAGTTCGATGTAATCAGCCGGGGCATATTCTTTTCCCAATAAATGCCGTTAACGGCTACAGACAGGTGAGGAACATACTGCTCGAAAATATTTCGGTAAGTTTCTCCGTGTTTGTAATAATTGCGCAATACAAACGGTTGGCCGGCTTCTACGGGTGCGGCAATGTCGTGTTCATGAAACACTACTTTATAAATAAATTTATTGGAGTAGTTGCCTCTATTTTTCAGTTGTAACAATTCGACCGGTGTAATTTCTTTTACCGGCAACAGATTCATGATTTCCTGCGCTCCTTTCGACACTTTTCCACGCCCGGCAATTCCAACGGTGAGAGGCGCAATAGCACCGGGTAGCCCTTCGGTGGAAATTTGTTCGCCGATAGCACGTATTTCGCGGCGTGCGGTAATCATATTTTTGTAGCTCACCGCTTGTTTCAACTGTGCAAAAGGTGTATCAATACCTTGTCGGGCATAGCGCTCGCCCAACGCCCACAGTGTGTTTATCATGCCCGCCAGTCCGGCATAGTAGCCAAAGGCAATGAGGCGGTGGCCGCGTTCGTCTTTGATACATTCGTAGTCGATGAGTGTACACTTCCGGTCGATAAGCGTGCGCAACATCGGCATGTTGTAGTGTTGTCCTTTGTGGGTATGTGAAAAATAAATGTATGTTTTGTTGGGTTCGATTTCACGTACCGGAATTTCTTTGATGCCAAAGATAACAGGACAAGCGGCCAATGAATCGACCACATCAACACCGCAGTGTTCGTACTCTATGTCTTTGAATGCACGCTGTGTCGAGCGTTGTACTATGACATGGATGTCGTTGTTACGCATCAGTTTTTCGGCAAAGTAAGGCGTAACAGGTACGCGCGTTTCACGAGGCGATTTGCTCTCGCTACGGATTCCAATCAGTTTTTCCATGTTGGTCTAATTTTATAAAGCCGCAGGTTGTGATTTATAAGTTAGACGGTCTTTACAAAGATACAAAAAAAATCGCTACTGGCCGGATAAAATAGTACTACCAATGGGCAATGATAGGTTCAACTATCGAATGCAACTTTCTGCAAAGATGCAAAAAAATCTTCTTTAGGGGATTTAAAATTTAATTTTTTTCTTGGTCTTCGGTTAATTTTATATTGTATTTGTTTGATTTGTTCGTTAGTATATTCAT
>JAVBNJ010000073.1:0-2518 GCA_031551625.1 Bacteroidales bacterium
TGCCGATACTAAATTTCCCTTTTTAAACTCCGTATGTCCGTAATAATAAGTGGCGGGTATACTGTAGGTATTGTTGGGAACATCTTTGACTTCTACAAAACAGTTTGATGCCTTGTTGTACGAACCTAATTCAAAATACGAATACCCTTTTTTGAATGTGCACTCAATGTGTTGATTGTAACGCAAGGCGCGGCTATCTACCTCTTCGTACCAGCGCACGGCCTTTTTGAAATCGCGTACATGGTAAAAATAGTTCGCCAATGCAAATGTAACCTCGTTGATATCCTTATTCTCCGGATAATTGTCTAGCAACTCATATACGAGATTTTCCATGTTTAGCTGCTGCAACTCAATGGCGCACATGGCCCGGTAGTAGGCAATTTGCGAAAGCGTGAGGACATCGGTCGGATCGGTTTCCTTGATAGCCCGCGAAAACATATCTTCGGCATCGGTATACAACTCTTTGTCAAAAAGGTCGACACCTTTTTGATATAAATCATTGTATTTTTTCTCGACACTTTGCGATAGCGCTGTTTCCGTGCAATACAAACTTATACATATTACGGAAAAGACTTTAAAAAGTAGTTTTATCTTCATAAAAACTAAATAATTTTCAAAAAAAGCATGTAAAGATACAAACTAAATGCGTAACTTTGTGTCGTTTTTAGATGCCGAAAACGGCAAATAGTTAACGTGTTATTAACAATATTTATAATACTTTGTAAATCAGTATTTTTAAAATGGATACTAAATACATCATTGATATTTGTGGCATAGATGTGGTTCATGGTACCAATTCGTTGATTCTGCAAAATGTACACTTGCAAGTAGAGCCGGGCGAGTGGGTATATCTCATTGGTAAGGTAGGCAGCGGTAAAACCAGTCTTATCCGCACCATTCATGCCGAGTTGCCTATCGACAAGGGGAGTGCACAGGTGGCAGGTTTTGAATTGGCAGGCATCAAATCGAAACATATTCCGCAGATGCGCCGCAAGATGGGCGTGGTATTTCAAGATTTCAAGCTGCTGCACGACCGCTCTGTTTACGACAATTTGCAGTTTGTGCTCCATGCTACCGGTTGGCACGACAAGCGATTGATTGACGACCGCATTATGAGCGTGCTTGAAAAAGTAGAGCTGAAACGGAAGGCCGATAACATGCCGCATCAACTCTCAGGTGGCGAGCAGCAACGCATAGCCATTGCCCGTGCGCTACTTAATAATCCTGAACTGATTATTGCCGATGAACCTACCGGGAACCTCGACAGTGAAACCACTGCCGATATTATGAAAATACTGCTTGATGTCAATCGCCACCAAGGCCCGGCGGTGTTGATGGCTACGCATAACCTTACTATCCTGAAAAACTATCCGGCTCGCACGTTGCGTTGCGAGAATGGGCGACTTATGCAGTTGGAGAACAATGAAGAAATTGATTTCTGTCAATGGTAATTTTTTAATCTAAGAATTTTAAATTAGGAATTAGTAGCGTGTCGGAATCATTGTTGATAGAGGCAAGTTTACCCAAAGCGGAAAAGTATCAGACGTTGTTGCCGCAGCTGCAAGCATTAGTGGCCGGTGAAAGCGACGAAGTGGCCAATATGGCCAATGTGGCAGCAGCTTTGCGTGAAACGTTCGGCTTTTGGTGGGTCGGTTTTTACATAGTACGCCACAATGAGTTGGTGCTGGGCCCTTTTCAAGGCCCTATTGCCTGCACGCGTATTGCCCGCGGGCGTGGTGTGTGTGGTACGGCTTGGCAACTTTCCGAAACCGTTGTAGTGCCTGATGTCGACCAATTTCCAGGACATATAGCTTGTAGCTCTGTTTCGCGCTCCGAAATAGTTGTGCCCGTTTTTCACAAGGGCGAAGTAGCCGCTGTGCTTGATGTAGACAGCGAGCACTTAAATTATTTTGACGAAATTGATAAATTCTATCTGGAGCAAATTGTGGCGTTGATTATAAAATTCAACTGATCACAAGTTCGGTAGTTCCATTGAAAATAGTATCTTTGCACTCTAATTCAATGAGAAGACAGTGGCAACAGATATACATATCACCGCATTATTTGCTTTGTTTACCCAATGGGCAGGTGTGCAACCCGTAGTGGTAGAAGCCGTGGCTGCGGCTGGATCCAACAGGCAGTATTACCGTTTGGCGGGCAATGGGAAAACAGCTATAGGCGTCTATGGCAGCGATGTGGCCGAGAACCGCGCATTCATTGCTATTGCATGGCAACTGAAAAAACAAGGCGTAAATGTTCCCGAAGTCTATGCTGTCGCCGCTGACGAACATTATTACTTGGTCGAAGATTTTGGCGATACTTCGTTATTTTCATTGCTGGGTAAGCACTCCGAAGCAGAAAATTTACCATTGTTGAAAAAAACAGTGGAACAGTTGGCGCACTTGCAAATTCACGGAGCCGAAGGGTTTGATTTCAACCAATGCTACCCGGTGCCGGTTTTTGACCGCACATCTATTTTCTGGGACTTGAATTATTTCAAATATTGTTTCCTGAAGCC
>JAVBNJ010000036.1:0-26775 GCA_031551625.1 Bacteroidales bacterium
TTGTTTGATGCAGGGTATGTGTGCGAAGACGAACCGTTCAAAAAGCTCATCAACCAAGGGATGATACAGGGACGGAGTAACTTTGTGTATCGTATAAAGAATACGAACAAATTCGTTTCGCTCGGGTTGAAAAGCCAATACGATACGCAGGAATTACACGTAGATGTAAACATTGTAAGCAATGATATTTTAGACCTCGATAAATTCCGGGCATGGTTGCCTGAGTATGCGAATGCCGAAT
Organism: Bacteroidales bacterium; assembly: GCA_031551625.1. Taxonomy (GTDB): domain Bacteria; phylum Bacteroidota; class Bacteroidia; order Bacteroidales; family UBA932; genus JAVBNJ01. Next base: position 242 of record JAVBNJ010000036.1, read on the forward strand.
TTATGCTGGAAGACGGCAAATACATTTGCGGATGGGCGGTCGAGAAGATGAGCAAGTCGATGTACAACGTGGTAAACCCCGACATGATTTGTGAGAACTATGGCGCCGACACGTTGCGTATGTACGAAATGTTCCTCGGCCCGTTGGAACTCTCGAAACCATGGGATACCAACGGAATCGACGGCGTGCACCGTTTCCTGAAAAAATTCTGGCGCCTGTTTTTCAACGGCGAAACAGTAGCGGTGAGTGAAGAAACAGCAACTCCGCAAGAACTGAAAACGCTGCACAAACTGATCAATAAGGTACAAACTGACATCGAAAGCTTTTCGTTCAACACGTCGGTAAGCGCCTTTATGATTGCCGTGAACGAACTCATGGATATGAAGTGTAACAAGCGCGCCATATTGGAACCGATGGCTATTTTGTTGTGCCCGTTTGCACCGCACATTTGCGAAGAGCTGTGGGAAAAACTGGGGCATACAAGCAGTATTGCTTTAGCTGCTTTCCCTGTGTATGAAGAAAAATACACGGTTGAAAACAGCTTTGAATATCCCGTATCATTCAACGGAAAACTGCGCTTTAAAAAAGAATTACCTTTGGGTATTTCGGCTAAAGAAATAGAAGAAGCCGTGCTTGCCGACGAACAATCAATCAAATACCTGGAGGGAAAAACTCCGAAAAAGATGATTGTTGTACCGGGGAAAATCGTGAATATTGTCGTATAAACAATTGATAATTACATTATTATTTATTAAACAAACCTGTTTTAAACAACATTGTTTAAAACAAACTTGTTAAAAAACGATGGCCAAACTAAAAAAAGCTTATTTCTGCCAATCGTGCGGCTACGAATCGGCCAAATGGTTGGGGCGCTGCCCCAGTTGCGGCGAGTGGAACACTTTTGCCGAAGAACTGGTAGGTAAAGAAGCGCCCACGGCAACAACTTTTTCGTTCGGTCACGATAAAGCCGTAGCGCAACGGGTCGATGAAATTGATTTTGAGCAACAGCCACGGCTGAATATCGAAAACGAAGAGGTAAACCGGCTACTGGGTGGTGGGCTGGTATTAGGATCGCTGGTACTCATCGGTGGCGAGCCGGGTATCGGTAAATCGACATTGAGTTTGCAACTGGCGCTGCATTGCCCATCGATGAAAACACTCTATGTATCGGGCGAAGAGAGTGCACAGCAAATTAAACTGCGCGCCGACCGTCTGGGCGGCGACGGCAGCAATTGTTACATACTGGCCGAAACAAATCTTGAAAATATTTTTGCGCAGGCACAAAAACTGCAACCGCAATTCATCGTGGTCGATTCGATTCAAACACTCTACACCGAGCGTGTGGAATCGTCGGCCGGCAGCATTTCGCAAGTACGCGAATGCGCCGCACAATTGTTGAAATTCGCCAAACAAACAGGCATTCCCGTTTTTATTATCGGGCATATTACGAAAGACGGCACCATTGCAGGGCCGAAAGTATTGGAGCATATTGTGGATGTGGTGTTGCAATTCGAAGGCGACGGACAACACGCCTATCGCATTCTGCGAAGCATCAAAAACCGCTTCGGTTCTACTTCCGAAATCGGTATTTTCGAAATGCTGGGCAGCGGCTTGCGCGAAGTAAGCAACCCTTCGGAACTGTTGATTACGCAGCACGAAAGCGCATTGAGCGGCATTGCCGTGGCGGCGACACTGGATGGTATCCGTCCGTTTTTGATAGAAACGCAAGCGTTGGTAAGCAGTGCGGCCTACGGCACACCGCAACGCTCGGCCACGGGCTTCGATGTGCGCCGCATGAACATGCTGTTGGCCGTATTGGAGAAACGCGCCGGATTCAAATTGGCTGTAAAGGACGTATTCCTGAACATGGCCGGCGGGTTGAAAGTGATAGACCCTGCGGTCGATCTAGCCGTTGTTACGGCCATCCTTTCGTCGAATTTCGATTTGCCGGTATCGTCGCACTATTGCTTTGCCGCCGAAGTGGGGTTGAGCGGCGAAATACGCCCCGTATCGCGCGTCGATCAACGTATTGCCGAAGCCGAAAAATTAGGATTCGAAAAAATATTTATTTCCAAATACAACCAGAAAGGCTTGCCGAAAACCAAGAAAATAGAAGTGGTGGCGGTAAGCAAAATGGATGAATTACTACGCGCGGTATTCCGCGATGCGAAATAAGCTGTAATGTGCTGCTCGCAGATTTTTTTATTTATCTCGAACACAGCGGACACCAGTGCCGTCTGATGGCGGGTCAGTCCATCCGTATACAGATAGACAGCCTGATGAACATCCGGTAGAACATCCTTTATTACAGCAATACCACCTATAGTTACTAGAAGAACCTACATGCCATCCATAGTAATTGCTCGACATGTACCATGTTTTTATAAAACTTGAACTTTTGTTCACAATAGGCCAACAGGTAGCGCTTAACTCCGCCAGTGTAGGTATGCGCCAACCAGCCCCGAAGGTTGCTACACATAAGCTATTTGCATTGTCTACGGAACTAGGCCAGGTTGGCAAATCACGACACGCAATTATAACAGGACAACCATCGTACATAAAAGCACAAAAAAGGCTGGGACAGCCTGTCGCATCAGTCATTGCCGACGGAGTAACAGTTAAAGCAGACTCCGCCAGTGTTTGACTATTTACTATTTGTTTTTCGATGCCGTCGGCTGCGACTAGCGTGAATGGTGGTGTACCTTTGAATGTGTAATTACCGTTACTATATGTTGTATTCGGCGGATAGTCGGTAGCATAAGCGCACCATTTATAATGCGTGGGCATGTTGTTTTTGTCCAATTGTAGCACAATAGTGGCTGTAGTTCCATTGCTGCCGGTAATCCACAAGCCTCGCTTATTTCCTGTCACTGTTTGTGCACTCACTGCTGCGGGTGCAAGTGAATAAACACCTATTACAGTAGCAGGCGCCCAATTTCCAGTGGGTACGCCATTACTTACTTTTTGGTAATCGACAAATACCCACACTTGATTGCGGTGTGTAATATTGTTGCAAGCTGTCCATGTCAGCTTGAATGTAACTCGCCCGTTTTTGTAATCAGTACTTACCGAACTCGTTGATGCGCAATTGCCTGCAAATATGGTGCTGGCAAGCGCTGCAAAAAAAAGAAATAAAAATGTTTTTCTCATAATAATTAAGTTTTTAGTTGTTTAATTAAATTATTAGTTATAATTCGTATAGCATTGGGGTTGTTTGGTAGCCACAAGGACTACCCTAATAACAACAAACAAACAAAACAACCCCTTGCTACGATTTTTCTTCGTTGCCTTTTGCTTCTGTTTGTATTAATCTATATAAACTATGAACAAAAGAAACGTGGATTTTTACTTATCTCGATTGAGGTCTTGAGAAACCAAACTATAAAATAAACAAAATCCACGTATGGTAGAATTTTATTCTCTATAGTTAGAAATTTCTCAAGTTTCAATCGAAGAATAAATCTTGCGTTAAAAGAACGTACAATGATACAAAGGAAGGAAATTATTTTTAATTTGCAAAATTTCTGTGTTAAATTATTGAGCCTATGCCAAAGTTTATAGGTGGCATCGATGTTCCGCGACGCGAACTAAATTATTTATCCAATACCGGACGAACTGCTGTGTACGGTGTTTAGGGATGCGAATTAAGCTGTAATGTGCTGCCCGCAGACTTTTTTATTTATCACGAACACAGCGGACACCAGCGCCTGATGGCCCGTCAGTCCATCCGTAGTAATCGCGCGACCTGTAAAATCCTTTTATAAAACTTGAACTTTTGTTCACAATAGGCCAACAGGTAGCGCTTAACTCCGCATGTAATTCTGTAGAAAATCCTCGGATTGGATCCGCGTGCTGTAATCAAACAGGGTTGGTGCATTGTGTAAAACGTTAACAACAGTATTCAAAATCCAGCTTCAATTGTACGGCCTACTGGGGAAGCGGCGAACTTTCATCTATGCTATTGCTTTTGGTCAATCCGATAAGCCGTACTTTCTTTTGCGATAAATCGACCTGTTCCAGTAATTCACATGCCACCTGCCAAAATTCATCGAAATCCGTAATTTGGTGCAGGGCTGTTTTGCTGCGTGTGATCTGCTCAAAGTCGGCATATTTTACTTTTAGCGTAAGGGTACGTCCGAAAAAATGCCGCCGGCTGATGCGTTGCCATACTTCTTCGGCAATGTTGCGCAGTTCCTGTTCTAATTCATCCGCAGAATTAATGTCGGTAAAAAATGTATTTTCGGCACCCATTGATTTACGGATGCGGTCGGGATTCACTTCGCGCTCGTCAATCCCCCTGGCATACAGGTAATAGTTGTGCCCCACTTTCCCGAAATGGCGAACCAATGTTTGTTCCGACAATTTTTTCAAGTCAGCGCCGGTCGAAATACCCAACCCATGCATTTTTTCGGCGGTTACTTTTCCCACACCAAAGAATTTTTCAATAGCCAACGATTCTACAAATGCCTCTACCTCGTTGGGTTTTACTACAAACAAACCATCGGGCTTTTTGTAGTCAGAGGCTATTTTCGCTAAAAATTTATTGACCGATATACCGGCGGAGGCCGTAAGCCCTGTTTCGGTTTTAATGCGTTGCTTAATCTCCTTGGCAATTAACGTAGCCGATGGCATATTCCGGTAATTTTGTGTAACATCAAGAAATGCTTCGTCGAGCGACAACGGTTCCACTAAAGGGGTATAGTCGTGGAAAATGTTCATTATTTGTTGCGAAACGCTTTTGTACACATCGAAACGAGCCGGTGCGAAAATCAGGTGCGGACATTTTTTTAAAGCCGTTTTAGAAGGCATCGCCGAACGAACGCCATACTTACGTGCTTCATAACTGGCTGCCGCAACCACCCCACGGTCGCCGGAATAGCCTACCGCCAGCGGCTTCCCCCGATACTCCGGGTTGTCGCGTTGCTCGATGGAAGCATAAAAAGCATCCATGTCGATATGAATAATTTTGCGCATAGCAGTTATAAAGTTACAAAGTAATGTGCAAAAATGCAAACAGCAAAAACAGGCTGCCCTTTATTCTCAGAATTGCCTGGTAAAAATCTCTATTAATATAGAGAACAGCTGAAGAAGTGAATATGATAAACTAAGGTCTGATACACCTTGTGTAGGCCCAGTCATTTCCACTATTAGTGCCGATACCTCCTGGCATACCTCCCTAAGCTCCGCTGAACCAATATGGTTTTTCTGTATTAGGTGTGTTAACACTTGGATTACCTAATTAAGTAGGATAGTAGTCCTTCTTGCCCATAATCTGTCCGTAAAGGTTGCATATAATCTCTAAATCCTGTAGCCAATATTGTAAGCCCATAATCATCCGTTCCTTTATAACTTGTACTATTGCTGTCTCCAATCCAAGAAGTGGTTGCTCGAAGTTTATAAACGGCTGCTGCATTATAAGCTATAGCGTATAATTCTGCTTGTTCCGGCAAGCGCCATCCGGAAGGGCAGTGTGACGTCGGGATCGCATCATAAATATAAATCATTGTGCCATACTTGCCGCAATAAGATTCTTTATCGTAAGCGCATAAATAGTTACCTTTTCTATAATCCAGATTTTGCGCCATCCACCATTTATTATCGGGCATCAGTACTATACGATATATCTTATTGTCGCGCGCATCTTTTATCCATGCTTCCCAGTTTTTTGCATCACTTGTACGTTGTAGGCAAGTATGAGAAGCGTCTAACAATAAATCGTTTCCTGTGTATGGGCAGAATGAATTGGAACAACCTGTGGCATCGGTTATTGTTTTCGGGATAATTGATAAAGCTGTGGCTGTTGCTGTTTTCTCATTAACAATTTGCTTAGTTGTACCATTCACAGCTGTTAAGGTAAATGGAGGAGTTCCCCTGAATGTATAAACACCACCGTTATTTGCCACTACATTTGGAGGACAATCACTGGCAAATGCACACCATTTAAATTGTGTAGGTACGTCGGTTAGTGTTATGGTAATGTTGGCATTTTGTGCAGCACTTGTTTGCCCTTGATACCAGAAACCTTTGGTATTTGTTCCATCCGCAGTGCAGTTGGCAGGTAGCTTTGTTAAATCTATGTTCGCACGCTGCCAGCTACCGTAGGGAGCGTTATTGCGCACTTCTTGATAATCGACTAATACCCATACTTTCGAATTGTAAGTGCTAGCGCCACTTGTGCCGCGACTTCCAGCTGCCCACGAGATGTTGAAAGTTACTTGTTTGGTTGCATAGTTTACGCTTACCGATTTGGTAAATGAGCGTTGTTGTACAGTTGTTGCGACACTTAATAGCATTGCTGCGATAAAGTAGATTTTTTCATAACAATTAATTTTTTAGTTATATATTCTATATTTTTAGTTATTTAATTAAATTATATTTACGTAGCATTAGGGTTATTTACATACTAAACAAACACAAACAGAAAGGGGAACTACTGATTGACAAAACAACTCCTTGCTACGATTTTTCATCGTTGCCAATTTAAAACTTTTACCTTGATATTATTGGTGCAAAAAGAAAATACTTACCCAATTATAAGTTCTACTTGCAATTGACTAAGTACTTTCCCCTAACCCGCCCTAAGCAAAGGACACTGCACTTAATACAGACCAAGGTTCTCGAAAACCCACCCCTGAAAATAAATACAATGTCCATGCCTAACCTTATATATAGCATAGACTTTACTTACATTTACAGGGGTTAAAATTTTCGAGATTTTGGTCCGTTCCGTAGAATAAAAATCAATGAAATTTATAGTAAATCTACCAATCTTTATATTGCAAAGAGCAAAGAGAGTAACGTTGCAAATATAAACGATTGTTTTTATATGTGCAAATAAAATTTACGTGAAGATCGCCATCTCGAAAACCCATTCAGCGAAAAATAGTTTTGAATAGCCCTTAGGTCGTAGGGAACAACTCAACTATGTCTTCTTTTATTTTGGTCATTGGGAAATGAGTGAACAATAAGTTGTCATCACAATGCATATGCTTTTTAAGCTGTTTTGCTTTGATGTATAGGTAGGTGTTATCGGCGGTAAGACCGCTTGCTGCATAAGCATTGGGTTTCTGACTAGGGTAGGTTTCGCTTATTGTTTTTTGCAATTCTCTCAATGCTTCATCACTGATGGAGCGTGGCAATATCTCTTTACAGAAGTCGTTGATACAGTGCCCTCTTTCCCGTGCTGACAAGTGGGCCAAAAAAGCCGGATATATGATAGCAGAATATTTTTGCAGGAACTCTAGTATCTCTGCATTGGAGGCTAAGTAATGGTTTTCGATAGCATAGGTGTAGGTTTGCAATACAAAATTCCCTACACAACAATCGGGTCGTTGTTGTTTAATATAATCGTAATCACTATCTATGCATAAAATGAAATGACTATTCACATATGGTAGGTATTTTAAGCAATAAGATTTTCCATCGGGAAGATCTTGTTCTGAGCCAAAATGAACTCTTATTGATATTCCAGTATGCGTAAATATTCTTTCCCAAAACGACTTGTCGTCTTTACCCTCCACCAGAGCAACCGCAACGACTCGTTTTAAATTTGCTTCATTGGTATACCATTTAGCCCATTTCTGAATCTCTCTGTCTGGCATACTAATTCTTTTTCAATAAATCTTCCATGAAAACTATTTTGTTGCTCCAACCGTCTCCAAAGATACCAGGAGAGTGGGTGGCAATGAATAATTGGCAGTTCGGATTAAGGGTTCGAATCGTGCTGATTAATTTGTATTGCCAGTCAATGTCCAACGAAATTTCGGGTTCGTCCATTAATAAAATAAATGGTTCTTTATCTTGCACCAACGCATTTGTAAGAATAACCAACATTTGCTTCTCTCCTGATGAAAGCTTATCTAATGTCAATTTTTTGCCATTCTCTTGTTTAAAAAACACATCGCTACCTTGTATTTCAAATGTTTTATTTGTGGTTGCAAAAAAGGAATTTACAACTTCTATCCATTGCTGCAATTGTTCACTAACACGGATGCCTGCTGTTGGGTTTTCTGTGGCTTTTAAACGATAACTATTTAATGAGTTTGCTTTTGTATTAAATATTACAGCATCCAACTGTGCCGTAAGAGGTGTTAATTCTTGATTCAATGCTTTTTTTTCATAGATAATCTCATCGAACGTATTTATGAAGTTATATAGACATTCATTATTATTAATGTCATTCCCTCCAAAACCATTAAGATCAACAAGAATTTTATTCCCTTTCAACAAAATTTTATTCCACATTGGCATTAATTTGTCTAAGGAAGACTTTACGTCTGAACTGTTTGAAAGAGCTACATCAAGCATGCGTAACAATGTACTTTTCCCACTACCATTGATACCTACCAATATATTTACATCTGAATTTGGTTTCCAATCAATGGTATATTTCTCCCAAAACTTTTCTATTTTAATATGTTGTAGCATACACAATGTGTTTTAGATTCCAAGTTACAAAGGTAGCAATTTATTACCATTCAAAGAATAAAAAACAGGCCGCTCGTTCTAGAGCGGCCTGTTTAATGAATCAATTTTAGTTAATTATTTCTTTTCGGCCAATGCTTTTCCGGCGCGCAATGCCTTGAGGTTGGCTTCCACCACTTCGGGGCCTTTCCGGCCAAACAATTCGCGTACGGCAGCTTCCAGGCTTTCGAACGGAATGCCCAGGAAAGGAGAAGCCGCACCCAGCATTACCATGTTCGACGATTTCGGCGAACCGGCCTCTTTAGCAGCAGCGTCGGCATCAATAGCAATGTGATTTTTTATTTTGCTCAATTCGGTCATTACGCTTTCCGGAGCCGGATAGCCTTCAATGTTGATAAACGGAATTGTATTGGTAATTACCCAGCCGTCTTTTTTCAAATACGGCAAGTAACGCAATGCTTCCATCGGTTCAATGGAAAGAATGATATCTGCACCGCCAAACGGAATTAAGTCCGAGGCAATTTCGCTGTCCGAAATGCGGAGATTCGATTGTACGTCGCCGCCGCGTTGGCTCATGCCGTGCACTTCGGCTTGTTTGATATACAGTTTGCGTTCTACGGCAGCCAATCCAATAGCTGCTGCAATTGACAAGATACCTTGTCCGCCTACGCCTGCTAAAATAATATCTGTTTTCATGTTTTTACTTTTTCTTTAGAGAATGATTATTCGCTTTTCTTTGCTTTAGCGCGGCGGGCAAATGTTTGAATGCACTCGCGTTGCGGAATAATTACCGATACACCGTTGTAAGCCATTTCTTCTTTCATCACTTGCAAATTTTCAGCAGCGTTCTTCGGCAGCGGTGTAATAATGCGGATATGTTCCGGCTCTACTCCCAGGCCTTTGCATATTTCTGCAAAGCGGTTTGTTCCGGCTGAATCCTGCCCACCGGTCATACCGGTTGTAAAGTTATCGGAAAGAACTACGGTGATGTTTGCTTTTCCGTTTACCGCATCCAGCAAACCGGTCATACCCGAGTGGGTGAACGTGGAGTCACCGATCAATGCTACGGTGGGGCCCATGCCTGCATCGGCAGCGCCTTTGGCCATGGTAATCGAAGCGCCCATTTCCACGCAGGTGTTAATAGTTTCGAATGGCGGCATGGCGGTGAGCGTATAACATCCGATATCGGCGAACACACGTCCTTTGCCGTATTCAGCTACAGCGGCGTTGATCATTTCGGCTACATCGCGGTGGCTGCAGCCTTGACACAATTGCGGCGGACGTGCTTTTACCAATGCCGGTACAGCAGCGCCTTCTTCTACTTTCATGCCAAGCGATTTGGCCACAATCGTAGGGTTCAATTCGCCATCACGCGGCAGCGTACCGTCTAAGCGGCCATGCACCGGTTTACCGTTGTTCATATAGCCACGCAATTGTTCTTCGATAATAGGCGCACCCTCTTCCATTACTAAAACCTCGTTGCACTCTTTGTAGAGTTTTTCAATCATTTTGCGGGGAATGGGGTATTGGCTGATTTTTACAATCGGGTGCGGATTTTTGCGGTCGGGGTAATTTTCCATCAAGTAATTGTAGGCAATCCCCGATGCAATGATTCCCAATTTTTTATCGGCGCCATCAATATATTTGTTATATGCCGAAGCATCCGATGCTTGCTCCATTGTTTCTTGCGAAGCCAGCAATCGTTTGTAGTTGGCGCGGGCAATGGCAGGCAGCAGGATAAACCGGCGGTCGTTAGGCAACTTCACCGGGTTTTGCGGTTTGCTGGCTTTGCGTGCCACACCTGCACGGGAGTGTGCCAGGCGGGTGGTTACGCGCAACATCACCGGCAAGCCGATGCGCTCCGAGTAGTCGAATGCTTCGTAGGCCATGTCGTACGCTTCTTGTTGGTTGCTCGGCTCAAATACCGGAATCATGGCAAATTTGGCATAAAAACGCGAGTCCTGTTCGTTTTGCGACGAATGCATCGACGGGTCATCGGCCGAAAGAACGATCATCCCGCCGTTAATACCGGTCATAGCGGCATTCATAAATGCATCGGCAGCGACGTTGAGTCCCACGTGTTTGAAGCAAATGATGGTGCGCTTTCCGGCATACGACATTCCTAATGCCGCTTCCATAGCCGTTTTTTCGTTGGTCGACCATTTGCGGTGGATGTTTTTCTCCGCCGCTTCTTTGCTGTGCTGGATGTACTCCATGATTTCGGTCGAAGGCGTTCCGGGATACGCATAGCAGCCCGATAAACCGCCGTCAATTACGCCTTGGGCAATGGCTTCATCGCCCAAAAGAAGTTGTGTATTCATAACCTAAATTTTATGTTAGAAAAAAGAAATATTTTGCATTGTGTACAAAGTTACGTTTTTTTATTAAAACCGTCAAATTTATTTCAAAAAGAAAGCAAAAGTAGCCGTTGAGGCTATAAATTATAATCGCCAAACAAAATTATAAATAAACACTACCTTTGTAAAGATAATCTTTGAAAGTTAAAGATTAGGACGGCAACTGAACACTATATTCTGAATGTGGAAACGTGCCTGCAAGAAACAAATTAAGTGGAGTAGACAATATAAAATAATGAAAAAATACCTCATTCTTTTTTGCACCCTTTTTTGCCTGGCAAATGGGGCATGTTCGCAGCAAACACCCGAAGAGCGGGAAGTGCGCAGTGTCGCCGACAAGTACCTGACAGCATTCAAAAATCTTGATTTTGCCGAAGCCGAAAAATACGGTACACCCAACACCACTTTGTTTTTGGCAACCATGCAGGCGCATGTCGATCGTTGGCCTGCTGAAGAAAAAGCGCAAATACAAAAACAAGTACAAGCGATAACCATCAAGTATTTTGAAGTGAATGTGGCGGATTCGAGCGCTACGGTGGCCTACCAATTTGTTGAAGAGGCCGGCCCGCGCGACAAGGAAACACTTTACCTGTTCAAACGCGATGGCGAATGGAAGGTCGACGAATATATCGAATATAAAAATTAGATATAGTGCAAATTTTATTTGGAAGGCAAAAATATTTTTATACTTTTGCATCATTATAGCATGTTCTTTAATGTACGGTGAAAAGAGCCGGACAACGGCTCGTTCGATGATTTGAAACTTAGGAAATTTCAATAGCTACGAGAATAATCAACCACTATGCAACGTGGATTTTGATTTATTGTAGCTGTGGGTATCCTAAGACCTCAAATCAGATAGATTAAAGTTCACGTTTCTTTATTTTGCCCACAGATAGCGCAGATTACACAGATTGAAACGTTAACGGCAACGAGTATAAAATCGTAGCAGGAAATTTTAGTAGCAACGGGAATCGGTAAATATGTTTGTTTGTTGATAAGCGCCGGTTTCCGAAGCTACAAATTTATAAACTAAATAATTAGTTGAAATGAAACTACATTAATAATTTCCCCGAAAGGGGATAAATGTGAATAACCCCGAGCGAGGAGCGATAGCGACGTTGCCCGGGGTACGAAGAAGCGAATTGCACAGCGCGGCGAAGATGGCCAACCCAAAGAGGGTACAGCGAATCCGCCGCGCAATCAAGACGGTGCTCTTATAACCACGGGTTACATCGCTTCTATCGTCGCGATTCACCCGCGGTTATGCACATTGCCCCGCTTCGCGGTACTGAAAAACGATAATATAAACTAAAAACAAATTTATTATGAAAAAAATCTATTATTTATTATTAGCGATGTTGTGCATGCATAACAGCTATGCAACCAACTGTATATCGACTAAGCAAGTGAAAGCCGATTACGCAACCAACAAAATAACCGTTTCTATTACATGGACGGGGTGTGGCGGCGATGCTTCGAGCCACCGCAATACGGCATGGGTATTTGTCGATTACCGTGCGGTAACTGGAGGTACAAAAAGTAATACATGGAGTCGTGCCACAATCGCGGCAGCTTCGTCCGGAACAGTGGTTAACTCCGGCAACAGTAAAGGCGTATGGATATATGGCACAAATAGCACTTCGCAAACAGTAACACTTACATTAAATCCAAGTGGTTTGCCTGCACAATATGATTGGTGCGCTTTTGCCACAGACTATCCGCCAAATGCTGCAACCTATAACAACGGTACATATACATTACGAGGTACGAAACCTTTTGTAATAAACGGAACAACCGTGGATAGTAAAACGTATTCAAGTGGAATTATCAATGTCATTACCGATGCCACCGGTTGCCCCGGTTGGATAGAGCGCGATGTCCGGACAAATAATGGAACATGCGCCCCGGGATTGACAAAAGTGGGTGGGGTAAATGGCTATGTAATTTATTGCCGCAATTTGCCGGCTGATAACGCATGTTCTTTTGTTGGTCCCGGTTTCGAAATTAAAAAGAATTATACTGGTTGGCAATATGGTAGTGCAAACACTAATAACTGCCCAAGCGGGTGGAGGATACCTAATGTAACCGAGGTAAAATTAATGTGGGATAATAAGAACTCCCTATTAGAGTTGAAAGGACTGAATTTTTTAGAAATCGCAGGCTGTGTTCCCATTTCCAGTTGTAATAGTTGTTCGACAATTTGCCGATTTAATTGGGATTCTCCTACCTGCCCGGGTTGCCAGGGTGGTATGTGCTGGTATTGTGCAGCTGACGCAGCTACAATTTGCATACGTTAGTAAAATCAATGATTATAATTTTCTCTGCTTTCCGCCAACGCTAAAAATTTCGTATATTTGCGCTAAATTAGAATGGAGTATGTCAAAATACCAGCGCATTTTACTGAAATTAAGCGGCGAAAGCCTGATGGGCGAAGACAAATACGGCATCAATACCGGTGTGCTGATGCGCTATGCCCACGAAATTAAAAGCGTGGCCGACAAAGGCACACAAGTGGGTATTGTCATCGGTGGTGGTAATATTTTCCGTGGCCTTAGCGGTGTAAGCAAAGGGTTCGACCGCGTGAAGGGCGACCAGATGGGAATGCTTGCTACAGTAATTAACAGTATTGCGTTGCAAAGTGCGTTGCAAAGCTTGGGAACCAAAGCAGTGGTGCTTACGGCTATCGGCATGGAGCCGGTGGGCGAGCGTTATAGCAAAGACAAAGCAATGGCTTACCTCGAAAGTGGCACAGTGGTTATTATGGCAGGGGGTACCGGCAATCCGTTCTTCACCACCGATACGGGTGCTGCATTACGAGGTGTCGAAATAGAAGCGGATATTTTGCTGAAAGGAACGCGCGTAGACGGCGTGTACACGGCCGACCCGGAAAAAGACCCGCTGGCGGTTAAGTACAGCATTCTCACCTTCGACGAAGCGTACAAAAATAATTTGCGCATCATGGATCTCACGGCATTTACGCTGTGCAGCGAAAACAACTTGCCGATAATTGTGTTCGACATGAATACCGAGGGCAACTTATGGCGCGTGGTGAAAGGCGAAGGAATCGGTACACTTATTAAATAGCTCTACTCCCCAAGAGGGCTTTTGAAATCTTTAAATTATTAAATCTTTAAATAGTAAACTATGGATATTAACGAAGCAAAGAAACAGGTAGATGCTGCTAAGGAAAAAATGCAAAAAGCATTGGAACATCTCGACAACGAACTAACGGCAGTCCGCGCAGGTAAAGCCAGTCCGGCGATGTTGAACCACGTGATGGTCGACTACTACGGAACGCCGACACCGTTGGCACAAGTATCGAGCGTTACGGTGCCCGATGCCCGCACAATGCTTATTCAACCGTGGGAAAAAACGATGATTGCCCCGATTGAGAAGGCGATTCTGGCGGCCAACATCGGCCTGACGCCGCAAAACAACGGCGAACATGTGCGCCTCAATATTCCGGCACTGACAGAAGAGCGCCGCAAGGAGTTGGTAAAACAAATCAAGAACGAATGCGAGAATGCGCGCATCAGCGTACGCAACGCCCGTCGCGATGCGGTAGACCATGTGAAGAAATTGCAGAAAGACGGCTTGCCGGAAGATGTGGCCAAAGATACCGAAGCCGAATTGCAAAAGCAGACCGATGTATTCAACAAGCGCGTGGACGAAGCGTTTGCGAAGAAAGAAAAAGAAATTATGACCGTGTAAACCACAAATTAGTTTGGATTACGCAGATTGATTTAACACGCAGATTTTAGACCTAACAGATTCCAGCAAGCTGTTAGGTCTTTAATGTAGAAACATCTAATATTTTCCTTTGTTGTTTTGAAACACTTTTTGTCGCTCCTATTTTTCTTGTTCATGGTGGTTACCGCGCGTGCGCAGTACTACAATGCGGGAACGGAATCGGCTACGGTGCCGTGGCGGCAAATAAAAACCGATAAGTTTACCGTTATTTACCCGCGCGAAATTGATTCGATTGCGCAGCGCTATGCATGGCTGCTCGACCAGTCGTATCGCGCGGTGCAAGCATCTTTGCGTGTTGATTTGGAACATGTGCCGGTGGTATTGCATCCCTATAACATCTACAGCAATGGATTAGTAGTATGGGCGCCTAAACGGATGGAGCTTATTACTACGCCTCCTGTTAACAGTTATTCGCAAATGTGGGACAGGCAACTGGCGTTACATGAAACACGGCATGTGGCGCAGATGAGCAAGCTGAACGATGGTTTTTTCAAGTACCTGCACTACTTTATCGGAGAACAGTCGGAAAGCATAGCAGCAGGGGTTTACCTGGCAGCACGATTTCTGGAAGGCGATGCGGTGGTTTCGGAAACGGCCGCATCTAATAGCGGACGCGGGCGGCAAGCAGAATTTTTGATGCCGGTAAAGGCATTTGTGTTGGACGATTATACGTTTTCTTGGGACACGTGGATAAACGGCTCGTACCGTTACAACATACCGAATGAATACCAATTGGGTTACGTACTATCGGCGTATGCCTATCAACAAGCGGGCAAGTATATTTTTGCAGACATGTATGAATATACCACGCATCGCCCACTTAATATTCCACCCCCATCAAATGCTTTAGAGAGATTCGGTGGTTTTACCGAAACGGAATTATTCGAACAATCGTTTGCCTACATGAAAGCGCAATGGCAACATGATGATTCGATAAGGGCATTGAGTCCATCTGCAATAAAGGAAATCACGCAGCCGGTGACAAAAGGGTATTTGTCGTACCGGTCGGTTACGGCCATTGACCCGGCTACAATGATAGCCATCCGCTCCGACCTGGATCGTCCGCAGCAGTTGGTAACCGTAGATAGTAGCGGGCATGAACAGTTTGTGCGTTACATCGGTTCGGCCAACAGCACGTTGAGCCGGCAAGGCGACAAACTATACTGGAGCGCGCCTGTGCCACATGAACGATGGGAGCAAGTGTCGTTCTCGATTATTAAAAATTACGATTTTTCGACTAAAAAAGTAACAAAACTCACCCGCCGCACACGCTATTTTTCGCCTGTACCATCGCCCGATGAACGTTGGTTGGCTGTAATTGAAAATACACCGAAGGGAGAAAATTTTATTACGCTGCTTGATACTGAAAAGTATAAACCAGCAGAACGTATTGCGTTGCCGGCACTTCAAGTGCCAAAGAATATTGCATGGAGTAACGATGCTACAAAAATTTATGCCGCCATTCTTTCGGACGAAGGGTTGGCATTGCAGCAATACGACTTGCTGCAAGCGCAATGGAGCGAGTTGTTGTTGCCGGGCATTGCCCACATCAACCGTCTCATGTGTTATAAAAATTATATTTTATTTGAAAGTGGTTATAATGGCACCAATAATATTTATGCGCTGGACACGCAGTCGAAAAAAGTTTTCCGTATTACCGATGTGCGTTTTGGTGCATTCGACCCAGCAGTGTCTGCGGATAGTACGCAGTTGCTTTTTTCGAACTATGTGTCAACCGGCTACACCATTGCCGAGCAGCCGATAGACGAAAGCAGGTGGGTCGAAACATCGTTCTCTTCTCCCACTCGTTTTTCAATGGCCGACACACTTTCTGCACAAGCCGACTACAATATTGATACGCTCAGTATTCCGCAAAAGCCATACAAAAGCAAACGATACAGCGGATTCACACACTTGTTCAACGTTCATAGCTGGATGCCGTTTTACTTTAATTCCGATGTGTTGAAATCGGCTTCGCTTGATAAAGATATTTTGGAGCAAGTAGGACTGGGCGCTACGGTAATGTCGCAAAATGTATTGAGCACACTTACTTCCCGCGTAGCCTATGAATACAGGAATGGATTCCACGCCGGTCATCTGTCGTTTACGTATCAAGGTTTTTATCCGGTTATTGATTACAATTTTGATGTGAATGATCGTCATCGCGAGCTAAACCGCTATATGATCGATCCTGCAGATAACCGTATAAAAAATTATGTGGCCGAAACATCGCAACCATACATCAGCACGTATGTGCGCATGTATATTCCGTTTAAATTTACGCGCAGTGTATGGCAAACAGGTTTTATGCCGCAAGTGGAGTATCGCTTTACAAATGATGAGTATTTTTCATTTGGCAATTTGGAATACCAGTACATGCAATACATGACTGTAGGTGGCACCTTTTACCGGCAATTACCGCTGGCCGTACGTGATATTTTTCCACGTTGGGGCTACACATTGCGTGCGCTGTATTCGTTCCCGGTATTCAACGATAATATTTATCCGTCGCTGGCAATACAAGGTGGATGCTATGTTCCTGGCTTCTTTGCCAATCACGGCATATCGCTTACGGCAAGCTATGCATGGCAAACACACAACGATCAGTTGCGTTACCGCGCGTTTACACCTGTGGCATTTCCGCGGGGGTATTCTACTTTCTCGACAAAGGAGTTGACCAGGATAACGCTTGATTATTCGTTCCCGTTGTTCTATCCGGATTGGAATATCAGTTGGGTGATTTATTTCAAACGCTTTCGGATGAATCTTTTCAGCGATTATGCTCACTGGAAAACATTGGCGCAGGAACAAAGTATTGTATCGGTGGGCGCCGACTTGTTAGCCGATTTTCATGCATTGCGTTTCGGATTCCCTGTAGCGGCGGGTATTCGTTATGCACAACCATTGGTCAATGGCAGCGGGCCTACATTCAGTTTGTTGTTGGATATAAAAATTTAAGCTATGAATCCGTTGAAAAAATTAGCTGGCGAAACAGCCATATACGGCACCAGTACTATTGTTGCGCGTGTGCTTAATTTTTTTTTCTTACCGCTTTATACATACATTTTAAGCCGTGCCGATTACGGTATCATCACGGAATTCCTGGCCTATATTGCCATTCTGCAAGTAGTGCTCACGCTGGGTTTGGAAACGGGTTGTTTCCGTTATGCCAACAAGCACGACAATCCGCAGCAAGTTTTTTCCGCCGCACTCGCTACGGTGTTAGCAGTATGCGGTGTATTTTTCGTTCTTTGCGCGTGCTTTGCTAGTCCCATTGCGCAATGGCTCGGCTATGCCGACCATAGCATCTCCATCATATACATGGGTGCGGTGCTCGCCATTGATTGTTTTACGGCCATCCTCTTTGCACGTTTGCGCTACGAACACAAAGCCGCGAAATTTGCTACGTTCAAAATTATAAAAATAGGCACGGAGCTTGGTGCAAACCTGTTGCTGTTCCTCGTAATGCCTGCTTACTTTGCTTCGCATTCCGACTCATGGTTGCTGACATTTGTAGCACCTGCGCCGAACTATACATACATGCTTTTTGCCGTATTCGTAAGTTGTATAGTGGCGTTATTGTTATTCATCCCCGACTTGCTGCGCATCCGTTTCTCGTTTTCCAAAACATTGTGGCGCGATTTGCTGCTCTACTCGCTTCCGTTGATGATTGCGGGTTTACCCGGTGTAGCCAACGATTTTATCGATCGTGTACTATTCCGTTTTTACGCACCCACCGATGTACCGTGGCAGGAACAACTGGGGGTTTTTCAAGCCGGCGTGAAACTGGCGGTTATTATGACGCTGTTTGTACAAATGTTTCGTTATGCAGCCGAACCATTCTTTTTTGCCGGTGTAAAAGATAAAAATTCACCCAAGCTCTATGCCGAAGTGATGAATCATTTCACCGCTTTCTGCATGGTAATATTTCTGTTTGTGCTGTTCTACCTCGATGCGATCGGGCTGTTCCTTGGCCGCAATTTCCGCGAAGGGCTTGACATCTTACCCATTATGCTGGGCGCCTATGTGTTGCTGGGTATCAACTTTAACCTCTCGATGTGGTACAAGCTTTCGGGTAAAACAAATTTTGCTATTTACATTACTTCGATCGGGTTGTTGGTTACGTTGCTCATCAACCTGTTCTTCATGCCGCGCTACGGCTACCATGCCGCCGCGTGGGGGCATCTGATAAGTTACTTGATAATGGTAATTTTCAGTGCATGGTTGGGCGCCAAATATTACCCGATTCCGTATAATTGGACAAAAATCATTGGTTATGTGTTCGTCGGCACGGCGCTTTATTTTATCAGCCGCGCCATCCCGTTCCCGAATTTATGGATAAAATGGATAGTGAACACCGCACTACTCGCGGGTTTCATTGCCTTCTGGTTCCGCTGGGAAAAATTGGATGTAAGAAGAATTATAAAATTAAAGAGATAGTTCTGTAACTAAAAAGTAAATTATATGTTGAAAGTAAAAATTGTTAACACCTCGCCGTTCGACTTGCCGCACTACGCCACACCGTTATCGGCAGGTATGGATTTGCGCGCCAACACCACTGAAACAATTACACTGAACCCGTTGCAGCGCGCTATGATTCCAACGGGATTGTTTATTGAACTTCCTGCAGGTCACGAAGCGCAAATACGTCCGCGTAGCGGATTGGCTGCCAAGCACGGCATTTCGATTGTCAACTCGCCCGGCACCATTGATGCCGACTACCGTGGCGAACTGAAAATAATTTTAGTCAACCTTTCGGACACACCATTCGACCTGCAACCTGGCGAACGCATTGCGCAAATGGTGGTGGCCCGCCACGAACAGGTAGAGTGGGAGCCGGTGGCCGAATTGACTGACAGCGCTCGTGGTGCCGGCGGCTTCGGTTCAACAGGAGTAAAATAGTTGTTTCACAAAGACACAAAGAATACAAAGGTTTTACAAAATACCATAATGATTAAATAATTTAAGTCTACATCGTTTATCTTTGTACCCTTTGTGTATTTGAGGGATAACATTGAAATTTAATTAAAAAAAGAAAAATTAAGTATGTCCAAGAAAATTTACTGGTTAGCTTGCGTGCCTTTGCTCGCTTTGCCTGTTCTACTTCTCACCACGTCAAGTGTTGCAGACTTTGATAAAACGCCCGATGAGGCACCTGTTTGTTTACTCAATCAAAGTATTATTACACCGCCACTACCCGAAAGCATTGACTTTGCGGGGGAGCAGGTGCCGTTGCAATATTTTGATGTGCGCGAATCGCTGCAACGCGAAATGTCGGTTATCAGCTATTGGCATGCCAGCATGCTTTACTCGCTGCAATTGGCCAACCGCTTCTTCCCGCTCATTGAACCAATCCTTGCAGAAGAAGGCGTCCCCGATGATTTTAAATACTTGTGCGTAGCCGAAAGCAACTTGCAACAAGTGGTGTCGCCCGCCAAGGCTGCGGGTTTCTGGCAGTTCCTCGAAGGCACCGGCAAAGACTTCGGGCTTGAAATAAATACGGAAGTGGACGAACGCTACCACATCGAAAAATCGACACGCGCTGCTTGTGCTTACCTTAAAAAGTCGTATGCCAAGTATGGCAATTGGGCGCTGGCAGCGGCTTCTTACAATGTGGGACAAAGCAATGTAGATAAACAAATGGCACGGCAAAAGCAAAAAAGTTATTACGACTTGCTGTTGCCGGAAGAAACCGGCCGTTATGTATATCGCGCCGTGGTGTTCAAAATGGTGCTGAGTAATCCGTGCCTGTATGGGTTTAATTTAAAAGACGAGGACTTGTTTTCACAGTTGGAATGGGACGATGTGAAAATTACCGGTCCCGTAGAAAATTGGGCAGACTTTGCATTGGAACACGGCACGAATTATAAATTATTCAAATATTTCAATCCATGGCTGCGCGAAGCGCAACTTACCAATGCAGCGAAGAAAACGTATGTAGTAAAAGTCCCGAAAAAAGGATTCCGCGAAGAAGTGCGATAGGTATTTTAATTCCGTAAAATCGCGTGGATGAATTTTCATCCACGCGATTTCATTCAAATAATTTTTTAGACCGTTGAGCTCCCATGCCATCTATTTTTCGTATCTTTGTTACAACTAAATTATTAAATTACTATGAATGAAAAAATACGTGTAGGTATTACGCAGGGCGATAGCAACGGCGTAGGCTACGAAGTAATCATAAAAACACTGGCCGATGCACGGATGCTGGATTTCTGCATACCGGTGGTGTATGGCTCTGCCAAAGTATTATCGTTTTACCGCAAGCTGTTGAATATAGAACAATTTACGTATAGCAGCTTAACTATCACAGGCGATATCAATCCGAAAACGATAAACATTATAAACTGTGTACCTGACGATTTGAAAGTCGACCCCGGCAAATCGACACCCGATGCCGCACAGGCAGCATTGCGTGCATTGCAAACGGCTGTGGCCGACATTAAACGCGGGAAGATAGATGTGTTGGTAACCGGGCCATTCAATAAACAGACGATGCACGACGTCGGGTTTACATTTCCCGGACATACGGAATTCCTGGCCAAATCGTTCGACACGAAAGAGGATTTGATGATATTGTGCAGCGACGTAATGCGTGTAGGCGTGGTAACGGGACATATTTCGCTGGCCGACGTGTCGAAATCGCTCAGCAAAGAAGTTATTGTACAGAAATTACAAATACTAAATCGCTCGCTGCAACGCGATTTTGGCGTACATAAACCGCGTATTGCCGTGCTGGGACTCAATCCGCATGCGGGCGACGGTGGGTTGCTGGGCAAAGAAGAAGAAGAAATTATCAGCCCGGCGATACTCGAAGCGCAGAAGCAGGGTATTCTTGCTTTCGGTCCGTATCCACCCGACGGATTTTTCGGTGTGGCTTCGTACCAGCGGTTTGATGCAGTGTTGGCCATGTATCACGACCAAGGGTTGATTCCTTTCAAGGCTCTTTCATTCCAATCGGGTGTTAATTTCACGGCAGGACTGGAGGTAGTGCGTACATCGCCTGCCCACGGCACCGGCTACGATATTGTGAATGCTGGCACTGCCTCTCCCGACTCTTTTCGCGAATCGATTTATGCGGCGTGCGACATTTTCCGCCATCGCAAAACATATGATGAAATAACCGCCAATCCATTAAAACCAGTGGATGTCGAAAAACTTCCGAATAGATAGTAACTGAATAATAGATTTGTTAATCGTTCAGTTTATTATTCAACTATTACAAAATGCACGATATTACGATATACACCGACGGTGCAGCCTCGGGAAACCCTGGTCCAGGCGGTTATGGCGCTATCCTGATGTGCGGTGGACACCGCAAGGAATTGTCGGCGGGTTATGCGCATACCACTAATAACCGGATGGAATTGCTGGCGGTAATTGTTGCGCTGGAAGCATTGAAATACGAAGGATGCCGTGTGAAGGTATATACTGACTCGTCGTATGTAGTGGATGCGGTAGAGAAAGGATGGCTGTTCCAATGGGAACGGATGGCATTTAAGAAGAAAAAAAATCCTGATTTGTGGATGCGTTTTTTGAAAATATACCGCCGGCATCAAGTAAAATTCAATTGGGTGAAAGGACATGCAGGACATCCGCTCAACGAGCGTTGCGACCAGCTGGCCGTAGCGGCTTCGCAGCAGCCGTGTTTGCCTGAAGACGAAGGATATTTACAAAACATGCTCGAAGAAAAGTTATTTTGAAATGACCACAAAAACTGATTTTCTAGTACTAGGTGCCGGCATTGCAGGACTTAGCTTTGCATTGAAAGTGGCCGATAAAGCGAAAGTTATCGTAGCGTGCAAATCGACGCTCGACGAATCGAACACCAGCTTTGCGCAAGGCGGCATTGCTTCGGTCATGTATGATCCCGACAATGTGGAAAAACACGTACAGGATACCCTTATCTGCGGCGCGGGGCTTTGCAACGAAGAAGTAGTGCGCATGGTAGTAACCGATGCGCACAATCAGATAAAACAACTCATTCAATGGGGTGTGAAATTTGACCGTGCGCCTAATGGGACGTATGATTTGGCACGCGAAGGCGGTCATTCGGAACACCGCATCCTGCACCACAAAGACAATACGGGACAGGAAATACAACGTGCGTTGATTAAGAAAGTACGCGCCCACCACAACATTCAAGTGCTGGAGCACCACTTTGCAGTGGACTTGCTGACGCAACACCACTTGGGGCAAACCGTGCGCCGCCGAGATGGTAACATCGAGTGCTACGGTGCGTATGTGTTGAATTTGAAAACGCAACAGGTCGATACTGTGTTGTCGCGTGCTACGGTAATAGCCACCGGAGGATTGGGAAACTTGTACCACACGACCACTAATCCGCCTATTGCTACGGCCGACGGTGTGGCAATGGTCTACCGCGCCAAGGGCGTAGTGGAAAATATGAGCTTCATCCAGTTCCACCCAACGGCCTTGTATAACCCCGGTGAGCGGCCGAATTTCCTCATTAGCGAAGCCATGCGCGGTTTCGGTGCCACGCTTCGCACGCAAGACGGTAAAGAGTTCATGCAAAAGTATGATGAACGTGGTGCGCTTGCTCCGCGCGACATTGTAGCCCGCGCCATCGACAATGAAATGAAGTTACGCGGCGACGAGTTCGTGTACCTTGATATTACTCACAAACCGGCGAAAGATACGATTGCGCATTTCCCGAACATTTATCAAAAATGTTTGAGTATTGATGTCGATATTACCAAAGATTTTATTCCGGTAGTGCCGGCAGCCCACTATTCATGCGGCGGCGTGAAGGTCGACATGGATGGGTTGAGTTCCATTAAACGTCTTTATGTATTGGGCGAAACATCGTGTACGGGCTTGCACGGCGCCAATCGCCTTGCCTCAAATTCGCTGATAGAAGCGATTGTGTATGCCGACCGCGCCGCCAAACACGCCGTGCCGCGTATGCAGGAATATAACTACTGCGAAGGTATCAAAGATTGGGATTACGAGGGAACCACGCACACCGAAGAGATGGTGCTTATTACGCAAAACTACAAAGAAATGCAGCAAATAATGAGCAACTATGTAGGTATTGTGCGTTCGAACCTGCGGTTGGAGCGGGCGCTCAACCGGCTCGAAATTATTTTTAAGGAAACGGAAGACCTTTACCGGAAATCGTTGCTCACCAAGCGCCTTTGCGAGTTGCGCAATATGATTAAAGTGTCGTACCTCATTATCCGCAGTGCGCAGGAAATGCGCGAGAGCCGCGGCTCGCACTATTCGCTCGACTATCCGGCGCCCGATAAAAATTCGTTGTGTGAATGAGCACTACCGCTGTTGTCATATTGAACTGGAATGGGAAATCTTTTTTAGAGAAATTTTTACCCGCATTGGTAGCGCATACGTCGTTGCCCGGTGTGGAACTGGTGGTGGCCGACAATGGCTCGACCGATGGCTCGCATGAGTTCCTGCAAGTTAATTTTCCGCAAATCCGGTGGATTGGACTCGACAAAAATTATGGTTTTACCGGCGGCTACAATCGTGCGTTGCAGCAAATACATACTGATTATTATGTGTTGCTTAACTCTGATGTAGAAGTAACCGAAGATTGGTTGCAGACATTGATAGACGCCATGGACAGCTACCCCAACGTAGGCGCATGTATGCCGAAAATCCGGGCATACGATCGACGTAACTATTTTGAATACGCAGGTGCTTCCGGCGGATTTATTGACAAGTACGGCTTCCCGTTCTGTCGCGGGCGCATCCTGAATTGTGTGGAAGAAGACTGCGGGCAGTATGACACGCCGCGCGAAATATTCTGGGCAAGCGGCGCCTGCATGGTAGTGCGTGCAAATCTGTATCACCAGCAGGGCGGCCTCGATGAAGATTTTTTTGCCCACATGGAAGAAATTGATTTCTGCTGGCGGGTAAAGCAACTCGGCTATAAAGTGATGTGCTATCCACAATCGATAGTGTATCACGTGGGCGGTGGCACCCTGTCGAACAATTCGCCACACAAATTATTTCTCAATTACCGCAACAGTTTATATTTACTGTACAAAAATCTACCCAATGGAACGCGGCCCATTACTATTTTCACTCGAATGGTTATTGATGGAATTTCGGCAATTATTTATGTGTTGCAAGGCAAATTTTCGTCGGTGGCTGCCGTGTGGAAGGCGCATATAGCCTTTTGGAAAACGCGGAAAATAATGCGTGAAAAGCGCTCAATGAACCGCAACAATCGTGTGCCGGGCATCTACCGGCGCAGTATTGTCGTTGATTTTTATTTGTCGAAAAAGAAGCGTGTATTTTCAAATATACGTTTTACGAAATAAAGTGTATATTTAAATATGCGCTTTATATTTCAATTGCATAATGTGCTAATTATCATACAATAATAATTTTTGTTTTTGTAAAAACAAATAGTGTATTTTTAAATATACAAAAAATATGTATATTTGTATATTCAAATATACGCTACTATGGAAACATTACGGGAAATTTATTTTGACAAATTGAAAGACACGCAAACAACGGTGGTGCGTTATTTGATGCCGCAAGTATATTGGACCGATAAGTTGTTTGCCATAGTGGGTGCTCGTGGCACTGGGAAAACAACGTTAATGTTGCAGTATCTCAAAAAAAATCTGGATCCGCAAAAGGCATTTTATATGAGTCTTGACCACATTTATTTTTCGACGAACAGGCTGTTCGATACGGCAAAAAAATTGCGGCAAGATGGCGTTACCCATTTGTTTGTAGACGAGGTGCACAAGTATTCTTTCGGTACCTGGGCGCAGGAGTTGAAAAATATTTATGATGCGTATCCTGATTTTCGCATTACGTTTTCGGGCTCATCTATCTTGGAAATATACCGGAGTAATGCGGGCTTGAGCCGCCGGGCTGTTGATTACGAACTATACGGGCTCTCGTTCCGCGAATTTTTGCAATTCGAAAAAGTGTTGCATATAAAAGCGTTTTCGCTGGATGAATTGCTGAGCAACCATGTGAAAATAGCGATGAAGATAACGAAAGACATAAAGATCCTGCCGCTATTTCGCCAATATTTAAAAACGGGCTATTATCCCTATTACAAAGAAAACTTACACAACTACAGCCGGCGGTTGCTCAACACCGTAAATGCCGTACTTGAAACTGATTTGCCGGCGGTGGACAATATTGAATTTGTGTCGGTACAAAAACTCAAGCGGTTGCTGAGTATTATTGCCGGTCTTGCGCCTTTTACACCCAATATGACACAACTGGGTGGCGAGGTGGAAATACAACGCAGCAACCTGCCAAAAAACCTCGAGCGCCTGGAACGGGCACGATTGTTGGGATTGCTGCGGGCGCCCGGCCGGAAGACTAATCATATGAGCAAGCCGGAAAAAATTTATTTGGACAATCCGAACTTGGCCTATGCGTTGAATGAAAAAAATGCCAACATAGGCACGTTGTGCGAAACATTTTTTTTCAATCAGCTGCGTGCCGTGGGCGAAGTAACCAGTGCGGCAAAAGGCGATTTTACTGTGGACGGAAAATATATATTTGAAGTGGGATGCAGCAACAAAACGTTTAACCAGATTGCCTGCCTGCCCGACTCTTATTTAGCGGTAGACGATACCGAAGTAGGGCACGGCAACCGCATCCCGCTATGGATGTTCGGGCTGCTGTATTAGCGCTTTACCGACTGCAAAATGCGGCATAAAGCGGAATAGATTTAATTCCATTTTCAAATCCGAAATTCTTTTGAGATAAACGGATGCCATACGGACATTTATATTTTTTCATTATGTATGGAAAAATACAAATTTTATATATTTTTTCATAGATAAAATAAATTTATATAACTTTTATCTGCTATTTAACTATACGCTTTACGTCATAATTCGTATCTTTGCAGCCATGTTTACAGGGACGGTATATAAGCATACGGGCAGCCATTACCTGGTGAAAAATCCGGCGAACGGTGCATTGGTCGATTGCACGGTGCGGGGTAAGATGCGCCTGCACGACACGTCGACCACCAAC
>JAVBNJ010000065.1:0-39203 GCA_031551625.1 Bacteroidales bacterium
ATTGTTTATTTGTTCTATTACTATCAAAGCCCTACGGACTACCATCGTTACCCATTTCTTTTTTTTAATTCCATTCGGGCGGAAATTTTCCCGCCTCTATTCGTGCGCTTTGCGCCAATTATCAATTGTCATTTGTCAATCATCAATTAAAAACCCCTGCTGCATTTTTGCAACTATTGTCATTGTCGTTTCAATCTGTGTTAATCCGTGTAATCTGTTCTATCATCTGTGAAATCTGTAGACAAATCTGAGGACTAAAAATAAAACGTGAACTTTGATTTATCATATTACGAGGTTCTGCAAAACCTATCACAACAATAAATAAAAGCTCACGTATAGCCCATTTGCGGGCTTGGCTTCCGTTGTGATATTGAAATTTTGCAGATTTCGTAAATACGGAAAAATTAAGTAAAAAGAACATTGACGATGTGGCAAATGTAAAAACAAATTTTTGAATATGCAAATGGTTTAGTATCTTTGTTTAAACTAAAGATACAACTTGCCATGTCTATTTCAATATCCTCGGACGATTTAAAAAATGTGGTGCTGGTGGGCGACCGCGTACTGATTAAGCCGCGCACAGGGCAGGAGAAAACCAAGTCGGGCTTGCTGCTACCGCCCGGTGTGGAAGAAAAAGAACCGGTGAAAAGCGGTTACGTGGTAAAAGTGGGCCCCGGCTATCCTATTCCGGCAGTGAACGATGCCGACGAACCGTGGAAAGAGCATCGCGATGAAGTAAAATACGTACCGCTGCAACTGCGCGAAGGCGATTTGGCTGTGTTTCTGCAAAGCAGCGCATGGGAAATCCAATTCAATGACGACAACTATTTCATTGTACCGAATGCCGCGATATTAATGCTGGTACGGGACGAATCGTTATATTCTTAAATTAGAATTTAGAAATCAAAATTACGCGAAAAACATAAAGCCCTCCAAAGCATAAGCAATGGAGGGCCTTTTTATTTCTGATTTCTAAACTCTGATTACTTCAAGTTGTTATATACGTTCTGCACATCCTCGTCTTCCTCGAATTTGTCGATCATTTTATCGAGGTCTATTTTTTGCTCGGGGGTTACTTCTTTGAGTTCACCTACGGGGATGCGTTCAAAACCACCGCTGATAAGCTCGAAACCGTTTTCTTCGATGTATTTTTGAATGGCGCCGTATGATTCGAACGGGGCGTAAATCATAATCGTGTCTTCGTCCTGAAACACGTCTTCGCAGCCGTAATCGATCAATTCAAGTTCGAGCTCTTCCAAGTTAATACCTTCTTTGGCTTTTACTTTGAACACACATTTGCGCTCAAACATAAATTCCACGCTACCCGAAGTTCCCAGCGATCCGCCGTATTTATTAAAATAGCTACGGACATTGGCCACTGTGCGGGTGGGGTTGTCGGTAGCGGTTTCCACAATAAATGCCACACCGCCCGGGCCGTAGCCTTCATACACCATTTCCTTGTAATCACTCTGGTCTTTCTCTACCGCACGCTTAATGGCGCGATCGATATTGTCCTTCGGCATGTTCTCAGCGCGTGCATTTTGGATAATGGCGCGCAACCGCGGGTTGTTATCAGGGTCGGGGCCACCGGCCTTCGCTGCAATGGTTAGCTCTTTTCCCAAGCGGGTAAACACGCGGGCCATATTGCCCCAGCGTTTAAATTTCCGTTCTTTTCTAAATTCAAATGCTCTTCCCATATTTTTAGATTTCTGATTTCAAATTTTTGATTTCAAGATTACTTTGTGAGCTTGCAAGCTCGGTTGGCAAAGCCCTCGTAAAAAAATAACCAAGCGGACTTGGTTATTTATTAAATTTAAATCGTTGGGTTCAAACGTGCGATGTATTTGTCAATCTCGCGGCCTTCGTTCGTTTGCGGATAGTTATCCTTGATGCGTTGGTAGTATTTCAACGCTTCGTCTTTGTTGCCCATTTCTTCGCTTACCGAGGCGGCTTTCATCAGGTATTGCGCGGCAAAAGCATTGTTGCGGTGATTGGCGGCCTTGAGATAGTAGCTGAGCGCCGATTGCAGGTCGTTCAATTCCACATAAGCATCGCCGATGCAGCACAGGGCACGGGCCGGGGTAACTTCATCTTCACCTTTATAATCTTTCAATGCGGAAATAGCTTCCTGATAGTTGCCCAAGTGTAATTGGCATATACCAATATAAAGAGGCAGTGACTTTCCGGTAGCACTGCCGTATTCGTCTTGGATTTGTAAGAAACCAAACGCATTACCATCGCCATTGAGCGCCAAGGCAAACGAATCGCGGGCAAAATATTGCTCAGCGGTAAACAATTGGCTGAGGGCTTCTTCGTGGCGCGGTTCCTGGTATAATTTTTTGTACCCTAAATAGAGGCCAACAATTACTACCAATGCTCCCAAGCCGTAGAGCAAGTAGTTTTTATTTTTTTCCAAAAATTGTTCGGCGCTGCTAAGCGTTTTTTCTACCGATTCTTCGGCATCTAATTTAGCTTTTGACATAACACATTTTTTATTTAATAGGGCGCAAAAATACAAAATTTTTCGGGAATGTGAAAATAAAATTTTGTACCTTTGTAAGATAGCACCAGTACGTATGTTTTTACGACACCTGTCCATAACGAATTTTAAGAATATTGAATCGGCCGAGTTGGATTTTTCGCCGAACATTAATTGTATTATCGGCGACAACGGCGAGGGAAAAACCAATTTGCTCGATGCCATTTACTACCTGTCGATGGCCAAAAGTTGTTTTGGTGGCAGCGACAGCAGCCATATCCGGCATGGCGAGCCATTTTTCCTGTTACAAGGCCGTTACCAACTGTTCGATGCCGAGGAAGTTATTTCGTGCGGTGTACAACGTTCCGAGGGCAAGGTCTTGAAACGTAACGGCAAGAATTATGACCGCCTCTCGGACCACCTCGGCTTCTTGCCGCTGGTAATAGTTTCGCCGACCGATAGCGAGCTGATAAATGAATCGGGTGAAGAGCGGCGGAAATATTTGAATGCATTATTAGTGCAAATAGACAGAGAATATTTGAACGCCATTACACACTACAACCATTTATTGGCGCATCGTAACAAATTATTGAAGAACCCGAATTATTCCGGCATTTCAGATTTGTTACTTACCCTCAATGATCAGTTGTCGGGCTATGCACGAATTGTGCACGAACGCCGAAAAGTGTTGATAGAAGGATTACAGCCGTTCTTCTCGGCTATTTACAGAACATTGTCGGAAGATAAAGAAACTGTAACGCTGGGCTATCGTTCGGACTTGGACACAGCGCCACTCAATGAACTGTTGTTGCAGAATGCCGAGCGCGACCGCATAATGCAACACACCACGGTGGGTGTTCATCGCGACGATATTACCATGCAGCTTGGTGGTTATGCCTTGCGTCGCATAGGTTCGCAAGGACAGCAAAAAACGTTTCTCATAGCCCTGAAACTGGCGCAATACGAATTCCTGAAACAGCATAACGGCCGCAGCCCTATTCTGCTGCTCGACGATATTTTCGATAAACTCGACGAACGCCGTGTGCAGCAATTGGTAGCATTAGTAGCGCACGAAGCCTATGGGCAAATTTTCCTAACCGATAGCAACAAAGTCCGCTTAAATCAGATTGTAAAAGAATTGACACAGGAGTATAAAATTTTTACGACGAAGCAAGGGGAGTTTTTAAATTAGGAATTAAGAATTAGTAATTAGGAATGGCAGCAAGCGCGTAAATAAACCTGTATTTCTAAAATCTGTGTAATCTGTGATCTATGAAGAAACAAAACACCCAGCTACTCAAAGATGTGTTACAGCAATTTATTCAAGCCGAAGGGCTGGAAGAAAAGTTGCAGGAAACGCGCGTGTTGGGCTATTGGGACGAGATGTTGGGGTTGACGGTGGCGCGGGTAACGCGAAAAAAATATATTTACAATCGCAAGCTTTTTGTACAATTGGATTCTTCGATTGTGCGGCAGCAGTTGTTTATGCTGCGCACCGAGATTGTCGAAAAATTGAATCAACAGGCTGGAGGAAAGGTGATTGATGAAATAGTTCTACAGTAGATTTACAAATTTGCAGATTTGCAATTTACAGATTTATGAAAATCGTAGTTGACGAAAATATTCCCTTGCTAAAAGGCGTGCAGGAGCCGTATGCCGAGGTGGTGTATGCACCTGCCAAAGCCATTGATGCCGCATTGGTGCGCGATGCCGATGCCTTGTTGATACGCACACGCACACACTGTAACGCGGCACTGCTGGACGGTTCTTCAGTAAAATTTATCGGTACGGCGACTATCGGCACCGACCATATTGATTTGGATTATTGTGCACAAAAAAATATTATTGTGGCATCGGCTGCAGGTTGCAATGCCGGTGGCGTGATGCAATACGTGACCCGGACATTGGTTGCGTTCGAAGAAAAAACGGGAAAAGACTTGCGGCATTGCACATTGGGAATCGTTGGCGTGGGAAACGTAGGCCGGCGGGTGCAACAAGTGGCTCAAGCATTGGGTATGCGAATCCTGCTCAACGACCCGCCACGCGCCGTGCGCGAAGGTACAGACGGATTTGTCGAATTGGACGAACTGTTGAAAGCATCCGATATTGTAACGCTCCATGTGCCACTCAATACTACTACGGAAAACCTTGCCAATGCGTGCTTTTTTGAGCAACTAAAAAATGGTGCGGCATTTATCAATACTTCGCGTGGCGAGGTGGTAGACGAGGTTGCCTTGCTGCAAGCGCATGCTAAACTTAGCTTCGTAGCACTTGATGTGTGGCGCAACGAGCCGCACATAAACCTGCGATTAATGAATGCTGTTGATATTGCTACGCCGCACATTGCCGGCTATTCCATTCAAGGCAAACGCAATGCTACTACTATGGTGGTGCAAGCATTGGCAAAGACTTTTAATATAGAAGCATTGAAAAACTTTGTGGCAAAAATTGATGAAGTAGAAATACCCCTCGATTTTTCGATGCAAAAGAGCGATTTATATTCGCGTATTTCAGAAAATTATCCTATCTTTGAAGACGATAAACAGTTGCGTGGGCAACCGCAAAATTTTGAACAGTTACGTAACCAGTACAAATTAAGAAATGAGTTGGTGATTAAATCTGTAAATTGTAAATTTGTCAATCTGTAAATCCACTACCTATGTTTAACCTTTACGACCTCGAACAATTGGCGCAAGCCGGAATCAGCGAAAAAGACGCGTTACAGCAATTAGAAAATTTTCGTACAGGGTTTCCTTACCTGCCGGTAACCGCACCGGCTACGCCCGGCCACGGAATCACGCAATTCAACGAACAGGAACAAGCTACATTAGTGGATCGTTTCAACAATTGGGGGGGGAGTCGCTTAAAATTTGTGCCCGCTTCGGGAGCCGCTACGCGCATGTTCAAATCGCTATTCGAAACACAATCACAGTTAGCCGTAGCGCCATGCGGCGAAGTGAAAGATAAGGAAAGTGCGGAATTTTTTACCCGCCTGCACGATTTTGCATTTTATAACGAATTGATGCATACCGGAAAAATGGACAAGAACGACAAGCTGGTTGTTTTGAATACCTTGCTGGGCGAACCGGGCTTGAACTACGGTAATTTACCGAAAGGCTTATTGCTCTTCCATAATTACCCCGACGGGCCGCGTACCGCTTTTGAAGAACACCTGGTGGAAGCGGCGCTCTATGCCAAAGATAGCGAGGGCGTAGCCCGGCTGCATTTTACCGTATCGCCGGAGCACCGCGCTAAATTCGAAGAATTGGTGAAAAAAGTGCGACCCCAATACGAAAAAAAATACAATGTTACTTTTGAGATTTCGTTTTCGGAACAGAAAAAATCGACCGACACGATTGCGGCCGATGAGCATAACCAACCATTCCGCAATGCCGATAATACATTGTTGTTCCGGCCCGGCGGACATGGCGCCTTGCTCGAAAACCTGAGTGAAATTACCGACGATGTAGTGTTCGTAAAAAATATTGACAACATAGTACCCGATTCGTTGAAAGCCGAAACTATCCATTGGAAGAAAGTACTGGCCGGACTGGTGCTGCAACTGAGGGAACAAATTTATCACTATATTACCGACTTGCAAAATGGTTGCGAGCCTATTAAGCTTAAGGAGATAGCCGAGTTTCTGGAAAATACTTTTTCGATTACGTTGCCCGAAGTTTCGGCACGCGATTATGCGCCGCTGTTGTATGCCAAGCTTAATCGCCCATTGCGTGTGTGCGGCATGGTAAAAAATGTGGGCGAACCCGGTGGCGGCCCGTTTATTGCCCGTAATGCCGATGGCTCGGAATCGTTGCAGGTAGTGGAAAGCGCACAGCTCGACTTAAACAACCCTGATACGAAAAAAATATTCAGTGAAGCCACGCACTTCAATCCGGTGGATTTGGTGTGTTCGTTCCGCGATTACAATGGAGGTACATTCGATTTGCGAAAGTTCCGCGACCCTGCTACCGGCTTTATTTCCATAAAAAGCAAAGATGGAAAAACGTTGAAAGCGCAGGAATTACCTGGCCTTTGGAATGGCGCCATGAGCGATTGGAACACGGTGTTTGTAGAAGTGCCGTTGATTACATTCAACCCGGTGAAAACGGTGAACGACTTGCTGCGCAAGGAACACCAAGGATAACTTTTTTTATCCACGAATAGACACTAATTTTAGAACTGCATAAAGAGTCAAAATAAAAACTACACGAATTATTAACTGGACAATAATTCGTGTAGTTTTTATTTAGTGCCTCAATGCGTATCTTTTCGTGTTAATTTGTGTAATTCGTGGATAAAACTGTATTTTTGGATGAGATTAGTAACTAAAGCTGCTGCCACCTATGAATTCACGGAGAACGGATGTAGGCGGAATAGTGGCCTCATCTTCGGACGCAATCATTTCGAAATAGCTTAGGAATTTGAGTAACCGCAAGGCTTCGCTGTAGGCCACCTCGGTGGGGTGTATCTTACGCAACAACGGTTCTACATAACCACGCAGTACCGATAATTCGAACAACAGTGCCGAGTTGAACATGATATCGGCTTGCTCCTGATAGGGGAAAATCCACGTGTCTTCGCCGCGCCGCACGCTTTGCCATTGGGCAATGGTTTGTTGGGCCGTGTAACCGCGCGTTTTGGCATCGCGCACAATACGCCGGATGAGGCGGTTGTCGGTCGTTGGCACGCGATTGTTCTCGTCCAGCGAAATAGATGTAAGCGCGGAGGTGTAAATTTTAAATTTTTTGTTCGTGTCAACTCCCTTTGTCAGCTTGGGGTTCAACGCATGAATGCCTTCCAAAATTAAGATATCATTGGGGTTTATTTTGAGCCGCGCCCCGTTGAAAAAGCGCTTCCCTTCGATGAAATCGAAATGCGGCAGTTGAATTTCCTTGCCGCTCAACAGTTCGTCGAGTTGTTGATTAAGGAACTCCACGTCCAGCGCATTGATAGATTCGAAATCGTAGTTGCCATTGGCGTCGCGTGGTGTTTGTTCGCGGTCTACAAAATAATTGTCCAACTCAATGGCTACCGGATTCAGCCCGGCCACGCGCACTTGCAGGCTTAGGCGTTTTGATGAAGTAGTTTTTCCGCTGCTCGATGGACCCGACATCAGCACCATTTTTATCCGCTCGTGCTCTTTTTTTATGAGGTTGGCCACGTTTGCAAATTCGCGTTCCTGCAGCGCTTCGGTCACTTGAATCAGTTGCCGTCCTTTGCCTTCCTGCACTGCGCGGTTGATAGAGCCAATGCCGTTAGCGCCAATAATAGCGTTCCAATCTTTGTGTTGCTGGAAAATGTAAAACATTTTCGGTTGTTTCGGCATGGGCTCCAACTCGGCAGGATTGGCGGCCTGCGGCATGCGTAGCAACACGCCGTCTTTGTATTTGCTGAGCTTAAAAAGTTTGAGGTAGCCGGTTGAAAATACCAACGGCCCATAGAAATGGTCGGGGTATTCTTCGAGGTAATAAATCGTTGTGTAGAATCGTCCGAGGGTCTTTTGCAACAAGGCTTTTTCGGGTTGCCCGTTTTTCTCGAACAGTTCAATGGCTTTATCGGTTTCTTCTTTCAGGCGGATGAATGGTAGGTTTTTTTCTACCAATTCGCGCATACGTTCCTCTACTTTCTGCAGCAGTTCTTCGCTCACAGGCTTTCCACCCTTTGTAATTTCTCCATACAACCCGCGCGATACCGAATGCTCAATCACAAATTTGTGGTCGGGTAGCACATCGCGGATAGCTTTCTGGCAAAGGAACGACAGCGAACGTTGGTACGTGCGCATACCGTCGGGGTGCGAGATGTCGATGAAGTGAACGGTACTTGCCATGAATAATTCGTACGATAAATCTTTGAGTTGGTTATCTACCAACGCCGCCAGTACATCGGATGTTAATTTTATTTTTAGTTGGCTTACCAGTTCGCACAGCGTGGTGCCGGGCAAGCACGAAATGTAGGTTTGGGTATTTTCGCAATAAATGCGTACAGATTTCATGGATATTCTTTTTACAAAAATAGTGAAAATAAATGAGTTTCTGAATGTATTAAATTTTCAAATGTATTTGAAAATTCTATTTTTGATAAAATATATTTGTGTATGTAAAAACAATCTTCTATTTTTGCTAAACAATCCATGTTCTTTAGTATTTTGTTTTATTCTGCTCATAGAAATCTCGAAAATTTCATCATAGAATAAGAATATACAAGAATTTCACATCGAAACGTGAATTATTCTTATTTATTCTATAGGTATTCGAGAACCTCTATGAGCAATAAGCATAGTTCATGTTTTTTTACTTTGGTACGTAACGATAACATGAACACAGCGATAAACAAAGAGATTGCTTTGTGTTATTGCGAGGAACGAAGGAACTCGCAATGATAGGCGGCGAAAAAAAATCGTAGCAAGAGGTTGTTTTATGCATTTGTGTTTGTTGGTTCTATTGACATAAAACAACTTCAAAGCTACGACAATTATAGCTTCGTTCCTCGTAATGGGGACTAAATAATTAGTTAAAAATGTTTAAACGCAGAAACACAAAAACGTGGAGACGCTGAGAAAACAAACATATCTGTGTCTTTGCGACTCCGCGCCTCTGCGTTCAGAAAATAAGTAATAACCAAAAACAAAACTAACATGAACCGAACACTATTAAAATTTGAAAACATTTATGAGTTCAGCGCAGCTAAAAAAACCTACTTATTTGCATTCATGTTGCTCGGTATAGTAGCAACAGCCCAGCAGCGCACGTTTACAAAATCAGTAAGCGCTAACTATGCCACCAGGCAAGTTACATTCAACATCTCGTGGGCGGCAGGTAGCCGTGGAACATATACTGGGAAAGTATATAACTCCAAAGTGTGGGTGCTGGTCGATTATCAAGAGATCCAAAATGGCACGCTTGCTGGTAGCTGGAAACGTGCAGATATTGATTTAACGAAACTACCCGCCAATTGCACTGCCGATGGTACTAACGCTAAAGGTTTTTGGTATCAGGGACAGGCAACGGCTGAACAAAATGCAACCGTTACAGTTACACTAAAGAATGTTCCTGCCCAATTTAATTGGTGCGCTTTTGCGAGCGATTGTCCGCCACAGGCGGTATATAATGGAGGATCGAGCTTTACATTTAAAGGTACTGCGCCATTTTATGTAACATACGAAAACGAATCGCCAACAACAGTAACAACAAAAAGTTATAGTAGTTTAGATAAAAATGTCATAGCCATGACAGATGCAACAGGCTGCCCGGCAGGTTGTAAAATGCGAAATCAAGCGGTAAGTGAAGGTGCTTGCTGTAGTGGACTAACACTTGTGGGCGGTTATTGCCGCGATTTGGTAGCTGACAATGTGCTTTCTTATACAGGCTGTGGCTTTGAAGTAAAGAATAAACCGACAGAGACTTCATTTTGGTCTGAAAGTTTATGCGATGCTACTAGTGGATGGCATTTACCTACGAATGCACAATTGCAATGCATGTGGTCGAATCGAAATTATTATAACTTTTATAATGGGGAGAGCATAATGTTGCTTTGGGGTAGTGAAAGAGCTGGCAATACCGGTACGTGCGCTACTTGGGGGAGTCCTTGTGTTGACTATACTTCATCTTCAGGTTATATAGCCCTTTTTTGGTACGCATATGTTGCCAATTGCGATGCGTATAGTTGCTCTCGTAAGGCAGGAACACTGGTTTTAATTAAAGCAAATACTAATTTTACATATGGAGTCTGCGTGCGCTAACAAATAAAAAGCGTGGCAATTTGTTAACCATTGCCACGCTTGTAAAAAATTGTTTCTACAATCCGCTAAATGCCACGTCGTCGAACACGAGCGACGGGGTGCGCCACGACGAGGTGGTGCGGGCATCGTTGCCCACGGCGGCCAGGCGTTCCCAAAGGGAGAGCATGTTGCCGGTAATGTTCATTTCGGAAATGGGTTTGGTCGGTTTGCCGTTTTCAATCAAAAATCCGTCGATGCCAAACGAAAAATCGCCGGTGCTGCTGTTGCTGTTGCCACCGTTGAATCCCGTAACCAGTATGCCTTTTTTGAGGTCGCCCATCAATCCGTTCAAATCTTTGTTGCCTTGATTAAATGTGAGGATAGACGTGCCGCTAATGGTAGGGGCTACCTTCATTTTGTGGGCATTGTAGGTGTCGATAAAATAGGTTTGCAGCACACCGTTTTCAATAATGGCACGTTTCTTGGTAGCCACGCCTTCGTAGTCGTACCAACGGCTACCCATAGCTTGCGGGATGTGCGGATCGTCGGTAAGTGTCAGTTTATCGGCTGCAATTTTCTTCCCGATTTTATCAATCAGGAACGAGTCTTTTTGTGCGAGCGAACCACCACTAAGCGCGGAAATAATAGGGGAGAGGAGGTTGCCGATGTTCATGTTGTCGACTACCATCGTATATTTTCCCGATTTTATTTTCGTTTGGCCCAGCTTCTGTAGCGCACGTTCCAATGCTTTGCGACCAATGCCGCTTTTTTGCAATTTATCCCAAAATAGCGAACTGTCGTACCACCACGACTCGGGGCGCGCATCGCCATCGCCTTTGAGCGACACGCTGGCACTGAGGCTGTATGAGGTCTGCGCTTTTTCGCCTTCGAACCCTTGACTGTCTACCAGGTACCCGAAATAACTCGAATCGCCATAGTCCGCCGATACTGAGATGATGTGCGGGTCGGTTTTATATATTTCGTCGACGGCGGCTTTTGCCAGTTGC
Source organism: Bacteroidales bacterium (assembly GCA_031551625.1). Taxonomy (GTDB): domain Bacteria; phylum Bacteroidota; class Bacteroidia; order Bacteroidales; family UBA932; genus JAVBNJ01. The sequence continues at coordinate 11,204 of JAVBNJ010000065.1, forward strand.
AACTTTTCGTCGGGTTGCAAGCTGTCAATCGTTTGATCATAACAGGCGTCGGGAGCGTCGTGTCCCTTGTAATACAAATCGGGGTTGGGCAACGTGCGGCAATCGTCTGGCGCCAGGTAGCGCGTCGAATCAATCGCATTTTTGATAAATTTTTCGAGCTCCTTTTTCTCCATTCTGTTCGAAGAGTAAGAACCATAGCGGCCATCGACAAACAGTGAAATGGAAAAACGGTTTTCCGACGCTTGTTGTAATTTTTCGAGTTGTTCGTCGCGGTATTCAAAAGTAGTTTCGGTGCCTGCATCAATGCTTACGCGACTGGCCGAGCAGCCGTTTTGTTTGGCGAAAGCCATCATTTCTAGCGCAAGGTCTTTATGTTCTTTTTTTATCATAACTTCTTAGTTTAAGGTTGAAAGTTTAAGGTTTCTAGTTTATTGGAATATTTGTTTGTGCGCTTTGCACAACTTTAAACATGAAATCTTAAACTGCTTTACTCACCGCCTACAGTTAATTTTTTTACGAGTACCGATGGCAGCCCTTGCGTAACGGGCATTCCCTGTCCGTCTTTGCCGCAGGTCCAGGTGCCGTCGTCGAGCTTCAGGTTGTTGGCCACCATGCTCACATCGGCCAGCGCTTTCGGGCCGTTGCCGATGATGTTGATGTCCTTGATAGGCTGTGTGAGTTTGCCGTTTTCAATCAGGTAGCCCGATTTAACGAAGAACGTGAAATCGCCTGCGCCAATTTGGACTTGGCCATTTGTGAAAGTTTCGGCATACACGCCGTTCTTTACGCTGGCAATAATATCCTGTTCGCTCACATTGCCGTTTTCCATGTAAGTGCAGCGCATGCGCGGGATGGGTGCAAAGCGGAACGACTGGCGCCGCCCGTTGCCGGTCGAGGCAATGCCGTAGTGCATCGCGCTGATGCGGTCGTGCAGGTAGCTGGTGAGCGTACCGTTGGTTACAATGTAAGTCTTTTGACTGGCTGTTCCTTCATCGTCAAAATTGATAGAACCCCGGTTGCCCGCAATGGTGCCGTCGTCCACAATGTTGATGTGCGTATCGCAAATTTGTTTACCCAATTTATCGGAGAAAATGGATGTGTTCTTGCGGTTGAAGTCAGCTTCGAATGCGTGGCCGATGGCTTCGTGCAACAGAATACCGGAACCTCCGGCAGCCATTACCACAGGCAGTTCGCCGCCTTTCGGTTTCACAGCTTTGAACATACGTCCTGCCCCTTCGACGGCTTCGCGGGCAATGGTTTCCACTACATCGTCGCTCAAAAATTCAACGCCTTTGCGGAACGAGCGGGCTGCATGGAAATTTTCGGTTTTACCGTTGTCTTCCATGATACAGTAAGCCGATAGCGATACCATTGGGCGGTAGTCGTGGCACAAAGTGCCTTCGGAGTTGCAAAATAAAATGTACGAAGTGCTGTCGCTCAGTGAAGCAATTACTTTGCTCACGCGCTTGTCGAGCGCAAAGCAGCGGTCGTTGAGTTTTTGTATGTATGGCGCTTTGTCTTTTACCGACTCGTCTTCCCACGATTTCACGATGGGGTAGTAGTTGGCAAATGTTTTTTCGGACACGTTCACGCTTTGTGTTTTGCTGTTGCCGGTGGCAATGCGTGCGGCCGTGCGCGCCGCTTTCAGCATTTCGTTCAGGCTCGTATTTTCGACGTAGGCATAACCTGTTTGGTCGCCCACCACCACGCGCACACCCATGCCGAAATCGATGTCGGACGAGGCGCGGTTCACCGCTCCGTCGCGTAGTGTAAGGTAATTGCTGAATGTGTGTTCGAAAAATAAATCGGCATAATCACCCCCTTTTTCGAGGGCTGTAGCTATTACTTTTTTAAGGTCGCTTTCGGTTACGCCGAAGTGTGCCAACATCAGCGAGGCACCTTCTTTCGTGCCGGCGCCGCACGATTCCAAGAGGTGGGGCAGCAACACTGCGCCTGCCAGCGCCATGCCGCCTGTTTTAAGAAAATCCCGTCGTTCCATCCTATTTGGTTTAAAAATTTAAAGATTGGTAACAAAGATAATAAAAAAATCCTGAAAAATGAATTTCAGGATTTGATCTTGGAGCGGAAGACGAGACTCGAACTCGCGACCCTAACCTTGGCAAGGTTATGCTCTACCAACTGAGCTACTTCCGCGTTTGGGAGTGCAAAGGTACAACTTTTTTTTAAATCTGCAAAAAAATGTTTTTTTGTTTCGCACGAGTTGTATACCAATAGATTATTTTAGTATACCACGCATATATTGTATCTTTGTAGTTAGTTATGGATAAAGAAACCCTGCTGAAACGATTGTCCGATATTGAATGGGACGATTTTGAAGTAAAAGAAGCTGCGGCGGAGCTTCCCAAAAATGTTTGGGAAACGGTTAGCACATTTTCTAATACGGCAGGTGGCTGGATTGTTCTGGGCATGCTGCAGCAAGGCAAGCGCTTCGACATAACCGGCGTGACGAATCCCGAAAAAATAGAGCAGGATTTTGTGACCACGCTCCGTTCAAAAAATAAATTCAATGCGCTGGTAAACCTGCTTATGCATGCCGACTATTTTAGTCCGATGAAGCCGCGCATACGGGTTTTTACCAACCGCATCGAGTTCGAAAATCCGGGTGCATTCCCGCGCCCTGTCGAAGAATTGTTGAAGGAAGATGTGTCTATTCCCCGCAATCCGGTAATTGCGAAACTGTGTCGTTGTGCTAAGTTCTGCGAAAATGCGGGTTACGGTTTTGATAAAATGCTGGTGTGGGAAAAGGAAACCAACCGCGAAGTGCATTTCGAAAACCGGCTTGATAAGACAAAGGTCACTTTTATGTTGAAAGATGGCAAAGTCGATATGTTGGGTGGTCAGACAAGTGGTCGGACAGGTGGTCAGACATTGCAACTTAGTGAAATTCAGAAAAAAATAATTTGGCAGATAGCACAAAATCCAAAAGTCTCAAGAAGGGATTTGGCCACTATTTTAGGCATCAATCAATCTGCTGTTCAAAAGCATTTTGAAAAGTTGAAAGAACTAGGATTGATTATGCGCGAGGGTACTTTTGGTGGACGATGGATAATTATTAAACCCGAATAACTAAAAAATTAGTATATGCTTTACTCCATCATAGTTCCGGTGTACAACCGCCCCGACGAAGTCGAGGAATTGCTTGACAGCCTTGCCAAGCAAGAGGGTGGCGTGGCATTCGAGGTGGTGTTGGTCGAAGACGGCTCGACGTTGCCGTGCGATGCGGTGGCGGCGTGCTATGCCGATCGGCTGCGTATTGTATACTATGCGAAGTCCAACACCGGCCGTAGCGACACGCGCAATGTGGGCATGGCAAAGGCTACAGGCGATTATTTTGTTTTTTTTGATTCCGATTGCGTGATTCCGCCACATTATTTTGCAACGCTTGATAGAGACCTGCGCGATAATTACAGCGACTGTTTCGGCGGGCCTGATGCGGCGCACGAGTCGTTCTCTGATAGGCAGAAAGCCATAAATTATGCCATGACGTCGTTTTTTACGACGGGCGGCATCCGTGGTGGGAAAACACAGATGGAGAAATTCAAACCGCGCACGTTCAACATGGGCTTTTCGCGGGCGGTGTACGAGCGGGTAGGAGGGTTCAACGATATGTTGGGCGAAGATATCGACCTCTCGATTCGCATTGCCAATGCGGGTTTCCGCATTGTGTTGTACAACGATGCATTTGTGTACCACAAGCGCCGCGTGAGTTTCAAAAAATTCTACAAGCAAGTGCGTAATTTTGGCGCCGGGCGGGTTGGCTTGGCATTATTGCACAAAGGCTCGCTGAAAGCGGTACACACTTTGCCTGCTTTGATGTTGCTTGGTGGCATCTGCTTGTTGTTGGGGTTTGTTATTTCCCTTTTTATACTGCCTACTGCCTATTGCCTACTGCTCTTTATACTGCCTGCGGCCTATTGCCTACTACTCTTCTTCGATGCTTTGCGAAAAACTAAAAAAATAAGTACAGCGGTTCTTGCCGTGTGGGCGTCGGTCATTCAGATTGTGGGCTACGGTTGGGGGTTCATCACGTCGTTTGTGCAGAAAATAATTTTGCGGCGCGGGTTGGAAACGCAAGATACGTTGAAGAAAATATACAAATAATATGGAAAAAACGTTGAAAGAAAAAACGGCGCATGCTATTACCTGGACGTTTATCGACAAGTTCGGGCAGCAGTTTTTGCAGTTTTTGCTTTCATTGGTGTTAGCGCGTTTTTTCTTATCGCCGGACGACTATGGATTGATGGGAATGCTGGCTATTTTCACAGTCTTGGGAAGTATTTTGATGGATAGCGGATTTCCTAATGCATTAATCCGGAAAAAGGAAGTTACCCGGCAAGACTTGTCGACGGTTTTTTATTTTAATTTGCTGGCTGGTGCCGGGCTATACCTTCTACTTTTTTTGATAGCTCCATTGATTGCCGGTTTCTACGAACAGCCCCGCTTGGTGGCATTGACACGGGTTGCAGGGCTTAGCTTTGTGATTAGCGCTTTTGGTTTTACGCAATTTGTGAACCTTACGCGCGCCTTGAATTTTAGGACTATTACAAAAATTAATTTCATTGCTTTGCTATGTTCGGCAGTTATTAGCCTGGCTGCGGCTATGGGCGGTTTGGGTGTTTGGGCATTAGTGTTGCAGAGCGTATCATTTATGTTGGTGCGCAATGGTTGCTTTTGGCTCTACAGTTCGTGGCGACCTTTGTGGTTGTTTGACAGAAGTGTAATTAAAGAGTTATGGCCTTTTAGTTCTAAAGTATTATTAACCGGCATACTGAATGCTGTTTTCAATAACTTGTATGCATTGCTCATTGGTAAGTTTTACCAGTTACAGGATGTGGGTTACTATGCTCAAGCCGATAAATTTACTACCCTTTCGGCATCAAGCCTTAGTGGTGGTTTGCAAACGGCCACCTATCCGGTGCTATCGCAAATTGACGACGACGAGCGCTTGCAACGTGCTGTTCGCAAAACCATGCGTGTTACAGCCTTTATCGCTTTTCCCGCTATGTTTGCTTTGTCTGCCGTAAGTCCTTCATTGGTACAGGTGCTTCTTGGCGGTAAGTGGATAGCTATTGTTCCATATATCCAGAAATTATCAGTGGCCTGGGCATTTGTTATATTGATGAATTTACATGTCAATATATTTTATGTGCGCGGGTTGGCAGGTACATCATTAAAAGTTGAAATTTTAAAAAAAGGATTGATTCTTTTAGCGGCTGCTTGCACCATATACCTTTCGTTGTCGGCGATGATAACCGGTTTGATGCTAGCGCATTTATCCGGTTTTGTAGTAAGCTCTTTGTTTATCGGGCACCGGACGACCTATTCGGTAACAGCGCAAATGAAAGATATTATCCCCTACTTATGTATAGCCGCCGTTATGGCTGTCGGAGTTTATTGTTTTTCGTTTGTAATTAAACAAGCGTGGCTCTTGTTGTTATTACAAATAGGTGCCGGATTAGTATTCTATTTAGCGATTACTTACATATTAGGTTCAAAAGTATTACAAGAAATGGTAGAATTGGTGAAACAAAAAATGCGTACCATAGTATGACAGTTATTCCTGAAATAAAAAGCTACTTGAAATACCAGAAACAGCGCTTCAAGAAAACGCCACGGTATTTATTGACAAGGCGTGTGATTGCTTTTTTGGAAAAGCCGACCGCTCTTATACCTTTGAGCGAAATAGAGTGCAATCAAATGCTCCGGTTTTTGCGCAATCATTTAATCGAGGTTTTTAATTACCCATTTGTAGCCCGCTACCTGTACCGGCGAGTGAAGGTTCGATTGGATAAAGAAACAGGATTGCATTATGTATTGACTGCGGAATATCGTCGGTTGTATTTTAAGCGGGGCATGAGTGCCTGTGCTATTCGCTCATTGTATAATAGTCTTTGTTTGGAGCAAGACGGAGCATCGCCGCATCATTATAATTTTGCAGGGTTGTCGTTTTCTCCTACGACCACTGTGGTTGCAGACATCGGGGCGGCGGAAGGTATATTCAGTTTGAAATTTATTGAAAATATAAAAAAAGCGTATTTGTTCGAAACGAATCAGGATTGGATAGAAGCGTTGGAAGCCACATTCCGCCCGTGGAATGAAAAGATAGAAATTATTAATAAATACGTATCGAACAAAGATGAACAAGTATGTGTGTCGTTAGACACTTTTTTTCGGGACAGGGAATCGCCAACACTTTTGAAAATAGACGTGGAAGGAGCTGAAGACAAAGTAATACAGGGGGCAGAGCGACTTCTTGCAAGTGACGTGCACGATGCGTTGGTGTGTACCTACCACCGGAGCGGCGATGAGCTAAAACTGACACAACAATTACGAGCGAAAGGGTATGACACCATACCGTCTCCCGGCTATATGTTGTTTTTCTGGGAAAAACCGGACTATTCAATGGTGGCGCCTTTTGATTTCCGGAAGGGATTGATTTATGCCTTTAGAAAAAAATAGAATGGGTAAAAAAATTTCGGTAGTGATGTGTACGTGCAATGGATCGCTCTATGTAAAAGAGCAATTGGATTCCATTTTGCAACAGTCCTATCCGGTATCCGAAATTATTATCCAAGACGATTGTTCGGACGATGATACTATTACTATTTTGCAAGCCTATCAAAATACCTATTCGGCGATTCATGTTTTTCGTAATGAAAAGCGGCAGGGTGTTAATACCAATTTCTTTTCGGCTATGCAGCGGGCTACCGGCGACTATATTGCCATTGCCGATCAGGATGATGTGTGGCAACCGGATAAAATCGAAAAACAAATGGCGACCATAGGCGACAATTGGTTGTCGGCTTGCTATTCGGTATCATTCTTAGATGGACAGCCACTGCCAGATATTCATGTAAAACGGGTAAAGCCGAATTATGCTATTGAGCGTATGCTATACATGTCGGCTCTTCCGGGGCACACGATGGTGATTGATAAAAATCTGATAGAAAAAATTCCCGATATACCGCGATTCTCCCAATTGTTTGTATACGATTTTTTGCTGCAAATAGTGGCTGCTGCATATAATAAAATTACATTCTGTACCGATACGGCAGTATATCATCGCAGGCACTTGCAGGCAGCTACCTATGTAACGCCGGAAAATTATAGCAAGTCGTTGCCGAATATGGTGTACTACATGTGGCGGACTTTCCGTTTGTATAAAGAGATTCGCCCCTATTTGGTAGAACGATTGAAAAATGTATGGGCTTTGTTGTCCCTGCTACCTGCCGATGCCACTGCAAAAACAACTGCCATGAAATTGGCTGCCGTGCATGCAGGGAGCGGCTTTTTTAATTTTTGCAAAACAACATTCTATACTGTGAAATACAGGCATCGTTTGTTTTACAGGCAAGAATCCAACCCGGTGTTGGCAGTGATACGGGGTCTTTATTTTCCTATATCCAGTGTAGATTATTTCAGGTATCAATCGCGGACTTATAAAAAAGTAGTAAAAGAAAAATAGTGTATATGAAAAATATAGCAATAATCTTGGCCGGTGGTGCCGGAAATCGTTTAGGAGGAGATACCCCTAAGCAATTTCTTGAAGTTGGCGGCAAACCGGTTATTGCTTATAGCATGGATGTCTTCGAACAATGTACCCGTATTGATGAAATAACCGTTGTTGTATCCCCTGCTCACATGGATTTATGGAAAGCTATTGCCGCAGAACATAATTGGACGAAATTGAAAAAAACAGTAGCAGGTGGTACAGAACGCTCCGATTCAACAAAGGCTGCATTGAAAATATATGAAGATATTGATGAAGCAAATCTTCTTTTTCACGATGCGGCACGCCCGTTGGTAACGGCACGCATTACCGGCGATACACTTGATTCGCTGGCTGTTGTTTCTGCTGTAACGGTTGCTATCCCTACTTCCGATACGATCTTGCAAGTAGATGATACACATCAATTGATTGCCGCCATACCATCCCGTTCTGCATTGTATCGTATGCAAACTCCGCAAGGCTTCAAATTATCCGTTATCCGCAAGGCCTACGAATTGGCGGCTGCCGATCCCTACTTTAAAGCTACCGACGACTGTGGAGTCATACATAAATACCTTCCCGGTGAAAAAATCGGCATAGTGAAAGGCGATGAAAAAAATTTGAAAATTACTTGGCCGCAGGATTTACAATTAGCGGAATACCTGCTTTCAAGTTTAACCAATTATTGATTATGCAAGCAATTATACTCGCTGCCGGCATGGGCAAACGGCTTGGCGAAATTACGAAAGACCGCACCAAGTGTATGATTGAGGTAAATGGTGTAACCTTAATCAGCCGGATGCTCGAACAGATTGATTCGAGAGGCTTCGAGCGCATTGTTATAGTGATAGGTTACCAGGGCGAAAAACTTCGGCAATATATTGCGACCTTGCAGGTGAAAACACCTGTTGTGTATGTGGAGAATCCGGTATATGATCAAACCAATAATATTTACTCCCTTTATTTGGCGAAAGATTATTTGGTTGAAAAAGAAACGATACTTTTTGAATCGGATTTGATCTTTGATGATGTTTTATTGGATAAACTCATTGCCCATCCTTATCCTAACCTGGCACTGGTGGCTAAATTCGAAAGTTGGATGGATGGTACGGTGGTTGTGCTGGACGAGGACGATAATATTCGTAGCTTTGTTTCTCCGGCAAACTTTTCGTTCGAAGATATTCCGTCCTATTATAAAACAGTCAACATTTATAAATTCGGTGTGAATTTTTCGGCGAATTATTACGTGCCTTTCCTCGAGGCCTACAGCAAGGCGTTGGGTAATAACGAATATTACGAACAGGTGCTACGGGTAATTACGTTGTTGGATAAACCGGAGTTGAAAGTATTGCGTTTGGATAGCCGTGATGCATGGTATGAAATAGACGATATTCAGGATCTCGATATTGCAGAGTCGATTTTTGCTGAAAAGGAACAGAAGCTTAAAAAGATTATGCAGCGGTATGGCGGATATTGGCGTTATCCGTCGCTCATTGATTTTTGCTATCTGGTAAATCCGTTTTTCCCCAATGCAAAATTATTGGCCGAAATAAAATCCAACTTCGAACGCCTTATAAGCGAATACCCATCGGGGTTGCAAGTAAACAGCTTGTTGGCTGCTAAAAATTTTGGTGTGCACCCTCGGTATATTGTAGTAGGAAATGGCGCTGCCGAATTGATTAAAAGTTTGATGGAAAACATGGAGGGCACATTGGGTATAACTGTTCCCGGTTTTGAAGAATATGCTAACCGCTATTCAAAAAATCGGCTTGTTTCGTTTGCACCTGCGAACCCTTCTTTCTCCTATACTGCAAAAGACCTAATGGCTTACTTTGCCGATAAAAATATTTCGTCATTATTAGTAATTAATCCTGATAACCCTTCGGGCAATTACATTCCGTACAGTGATTTGTTAGTGTTGTGCGAGTGGGCTAAACAAAAGGCAATACGCCTTATTGTAGACGAGTCGTTTGTTGATTTTGCCGAGGAAACAGGTCGCAACACGCTGTTACAAAATAACGTGTTGGAGCAATTTAAGAATCTGGTAGTAATTAAATCCATATCTAAATCGTATGGTGTTCCCGGTTTGCGCTTGGGGATTTTGGCCTCTTCGGATACTGAACTAATTCTTTCGTTTAAACGCGATGTGGCTATTTGGAATATTAATTCCTTTGCTGAATTTTATATGCAAATTTATGGCAAGTATGAATCGCAATATAAATTGGCGTGCCGTAAATTCATGGAAGAGCGGGAGGCTTTTTACCAGGATTTGCAACAAATAAAATGGTTGCAGGTAATCCCTTCGCAAGCCAATTATTTCTTGTGCCGGATTACGGATAAATATACCTCGACACAATTAGCCCAACGGCTTTTAGATAAAAATATATTGATAAAAGACTGTGCCGGAAAAACAGGATTTGCAGATAGCAGCTATATTCGCATTGCTGTACGCGATAGAGCTGATAATTTGCAACTGGTGCAAACATTGTTGAGTTTATAGCATGAGTAAAAAAATATCCATATGCATTTGTGGAGGTGGTTCGCTGGGACACACCATTGCTGGATACGTAGGTGCAAAAGCGAATTGCGAAGTTAACATTTTGACCAATTCTCCGGAACGCTGGCATCATGAAATAATAGTAGAAGATAATACCGGGAAAATTTTCAAAGGCGCCATAGCAACTGCTTCTTCCGACCCCGCAGACGTAATTCCGCAAAGCGATATTGTATTGTTGTGCTTGCCGGGCTTTGCAATAGCAGAAACATTGCAAAAAATAAAACCTTTTATCACGACAAAACAGTGTGTAGGTTCGATAGTTTCGAGTACCGGATTTTTTTTCATGGCGGCAGAAATACTTGATGCTGCAACCGGCCGGTTTGGCTTTCAACGGGTCCCTTTCATTGCACGAACAACGGAATATGGAAAATCGGCATCGTTGTTGGGTTATAAGAGTTTGTTGAAAGTGGCAACAGTAAATATTCCAACTCCCGGGTCATTTGCACAATGCCTGTCGGAACTTTTTGATACTCCCGTGGCGCTTCTCGGTAACTACTTGGAAGCGGCTCTGACTAACAGCAACCCACTGTTGCATACGGTGCGGTTGTATACTCTTTTCAAAGACTATACCGATGGAAAAACGTATCCGGTGCAATCTCGGTTCTACGAAGACTGGACGAATGAAACATCAGAATTGCTCGTGGCTTGTGACAATGAGTTTCAGGCATTGCTGGATAAATTACCGGTCGATAAGCAAGAAATTCCTTCACTGCTCCGGTACTATGAAAGCCGGGATGCATGGTCGTTGACACAAAAAATCCGCTCCATTCTAGCATTCAAGGGCCTGTTGGCGCCTATGAAAAAAATAAGCGAACAGGAGTTTGTTCCTGATTTTGGTAGCCGTTATTTTACAGAAGATTTCCCTTATGGGTTGGCTATTATAAAATCGGTGGCTATGCGTGTCGGGCAAGAGACTCCGCATATCGACACGGTGTTGCAATGGGCACATAGCGTGTTGGGTACTAATTTATTTGATAGGGCAACGGTGTTGCCGGTTACATTATGAGAACAAAAAAAATACTATCAGAAACAGCATTGAAGATAAAAGAAATGTTTGAAATTTCTTTTATAGATGCGCTTTACAAATCGGTTACATATAAAGATATGTTTATTACGGCATTCCCATTTTTGTTGAAACGGCGCGTTCGGAAGGCTCGTAAGCAGCAGCAGAAAACGCTAGAGGAACTTAAAAAAAAGGAAAAAATAACCGTTGCTTTTTTTCTTCAAACACCGTCTGTATGGAAATACGACCGCCTTTATGCCTTGCTGGAAAAGTCGGAGCGATTTACCCCTGTGGTTGTAATTACACCTTACAATGTGCATTTGAATTACGATAAAAAGGAGTGCCTGCGTGTGATGAAGCAAGCCGAACAGTTTGCAAGCCAAATGAATTACCGCTATGTATCTTCTTTTGATGCCGGAAAACAATCGTGGGTAGCTATAAAAAAAACATTGGCGCCCGATATTGTTTTTTTTACAAAGCCTTATAAAGATACTCTTCCGGCTTATCATATTTATAATTTCAGCGACAAAATTACTTGTTATACATCGTATGGTTTTGTGTGCTTGAACCTGTATCGGATGAATTACAACCTGCCGTTTCATAATTTACTGTACCATTTTTTTGTAGAAACCGGCTATCAACAAAAATTTGCACAAGACTATTCACTACTTGGCGGCGAAAATGTGACAGTATCCGGTAGTTTGGGTACCGAACAGCTGATTGATAAAAATTATTCTCCGAAAGATGTGTGGAAGCCGCAGCCGGTAAAGAAAAAACGTATAATATGGGCGCCGCACCATACGATTGACTACCTGTTCAATTTTTCAACTTTTCTAACCTATAGTGAAACCATGCTTGAATTGGCAAAGAAGTACGAGAACGAAATACAGTTTGCCTTCAAACCTCACCCGGTATTGAAATTTAAGTTGATAAATTTATGGGGCGAACAGCAAACAAACGAATACTACAAGCGTTGGGAGACACTGCCTAATACACAAATAGAAGAGGGCTATTATACCGATTTGTTTTTAACGTCCGATGCCATGATCCACGACAGTGCATCGTTTACGATCGAATACCTGCATGTGCTGAAACCGGTGCTGTTTACAGTAAAAAACGAAGCGGTTACACAGCAATGGAATCCTTTCGGGATAAAGGCTTTTAACTTGCATTATCATGCGTATGATAGCAATGGAATAGAAAATTTTATACAGGACACCGTCTTGAAGGGGAATGATCTGTTGAAAAGCGAACGGCAAAAATTCTTTACCGGTTATTTGTATCCGGAAGACGGAGTGATGCCTTCGGAGAAAATACTTCAAACACTACAACACGATATAACGGCAGAGTAGATGAATGTTTTGTTTGTTAATAATTACGATGTATCTCCCAATAGCGGCGGGGTAAACAGGGTAACCTATACATTATCGCGCATGCTCAAGGGGCATCACCAGGTAAATTGTTTTCTTGCTTTTTTTGAAGACAATCCGGTGGTGCCGGTAGCCGATTTCGATGCGAAAATAAAACTCTCTCTTCCGTTCAACGCTCATTTATTCGAAGAATTTTTGCAACACAATAAAATTGATGTGGTGCAAATTAATTTTTTAAAAAAGTATAATGTTAGCCATATTCCGGCTATTTACAATGTTGCCGGACGTAATAATATTCCTGTTATTTCCTGCTTCCACATGTGTCCTGGTTTTGAACTAGTAACCTATGGTAGCTTTTCAAAACTGTTGTATGCATTCAAGTCAGGACAGAAAATCAAGGAGGAATTTCGGAATTTATTGATCAGTAAATTTTATACTTTATTGAAACCGTTTGTCCGCTACTTGTTAAGACCGAAATACCGTGCACAATATTTGCATAGCGATGCAGTAGTGGTATTGTCGCCTCATTACGTTGCTCCTTATGCAAAGTTGGTAGGTACAAAAAATGTAGGCAAGTTTCATAGTATTCCCAATATGCTTTCTTTTGATGAATTTGCAGGCAGTGATGAGATCCGGCAAAAACAAAAAGAAGTGTTGATTGTGGCTCGCTTGGAAGAACACACCAAACGTTTATCATTGGCATTGAAAATATGGAAACAAGTAGAGCAAAATGCACAGTTGGATGACTGGAAACTCATCATTGTGGGAGCCGGAGACGATGAAGGTTATTACCGCTATCTGGCTTCGAAGTTGCAATTAAACCGGTGTGGTTTTGAGGGACGGCAATATCCGGTGCCTTACTACAAAAGAGCTTCGGTATTTATGATGACATCGTCGGCAGAAGGCTGGGGCATGACATTGACCGAGTCGTTACAAATGGGCGTTGTTCCGGTTGTCTTCGATTCGTTTGGCGCATTGCATGACATTATTATCAATAACAAAAATGGCTTTATTATCCCAAATGACTGTATCAAAGTTTATGTAAATAAATTGTCGGCAATTATGCAAGATTCGGAACAGCGAATGCAAATGTCCCTGCGGGCAGTAGATAGTAGCGGGAAATATACAGCCGACAATGTGGCCGGACAGTGGATGAATTTGTACCGCAAGTTAATAAACCAGGATTAAAATTTTATGAACCCCGTTTTTTCCATAATCACCTGTACTTACAATGCTGAAAGCACTGTTGAACGCACATTGAAAAGCGTGGCTGCGCAAACCTATCCGCACATTGAGCATATTATTATTGACGGCGCCTCAAAAGATAAAACTTTAGATATAATACGTAATTCTCAATTCCCAATTCTCAATTCTCAATTAGTAAGCGAGCCCGACAAAGGCCTGTACGATGCTATGAACAAAGGCATAGCCCGTGCTACCGGCGACTACGTGTGGTTCATGAACGCTGGTGACGTATTCCACGAGGATACTACTGTTGAAAAAATAGTGGCTACCTTGAAAGGTTACTTCGTTCCTCGCAATGACGATGTCGTCAATCGTCAATCGTCAATCGTCAATTGTCAATTACCTGATGTTATGTACGGTGAAACCGATATTGCGGACGATGCCGGAAAATTCATTGCCCACCGCCGGTTGAAAGCACCTGAAAAATTAACATGGAAAAGTTTTGCAATGGGCATGCTCGTATCGCATCAAGCATTTATTGTGAAGCGTGGACTAGCGCTACAATACGATTTGCTGTATCGCTTTTCGGCCGATTTCGATTGGTGCATCCGCTGTATGAAATCAGCGAAAATAATTTTCAATACGCATCTGATTGTAGCGGATTATCTGAACGAAGGTATGACTACTGCCAACAGAAAAGCGTCCCTCAAGGAACGCTTTTCGATAATGTCTCGCTATTATGGTTATGTGCCTACTTTGTTGCGCCACTTGTGGTTTGCCGTACGCTTTTACGTATCGAAAGTCCTAGGGCGGCAACTATAGCCAGCAGTAATAGTACCAAACAAATCACCGACACCATTTCGAGTGCGCTGTACGCTTTTGGTTTGAACACAAATTCTACCGTATGCTCGCCTGCCGGTATGCGCAATGCGCGCAATACATAGTCGGCGCGGATAGGAGTTGCCGGTTTTCCGTCAATGTATGCATCCCAGCGAGTCAAGCCATCGTCGTAGTATAACTCGGAGAACACGGCCAATTGTTCGCTGGTAGCATTGGTTTTGTAGGTGATATCATTGATTTGATAATTTGTCAAAATAATGCGGGCTGCCGAGTCGCGTTGCGGGACAAAGCCTTGCAACTGGGCGGCAAACCGTTCGTCTACTACAAGTGTGGTACGCGGGTCAATAGAATCCAGCGCCGCTATTTCTTCATTTGCATTTTTAACTATTTGTACATTGTCTACAAACCAGCAATGCCCCATGTTATATGGATTCTTCAGCGGAGCAGCATTGGGATCGTAGATGATATATTTTGTATTCAGCATATTCAATGTAGGACACATGGCCAACATGGTAGAAGCCGCAGCCGGTTGGCCTTGCACAATTTTCGAATACTCTTTGCTCAGGCGGTGCTCAATTAATTCCTGGTAGCGGCGCAATTTGGCTGCATGATAGCCGCCAATAGACTTGTGGTAGAACGAAATACTGGCATCCTGGAATGGATTGTCCAAGTTGAATACCCGGTAATTCACATCGGTGTCTTGTAAAATTTGTTTATCGGCCTCGCCCTTTTCGTAGGCTACTTGTGCTTGCGATTTCGGTACAAAATCCTTATTGTTGAGGTAGCGCTTGTCTACCAAAGTTAAGTCAAACAACGTCAGCACGGCAATGCCGGCCACAAGCAATGCGGGTTTTATTTTTTTGTAGCTGTACAATAGTAATAATCCGGCACCCACTAAAATAACAAAAATGCTCCGCCATGCATCGGCGCGGAAAATAGCTACCCGCACATCTTCCAACAATCCGAAGGCAGCTGCATAATTGGGATCTTTATAGTAAGGAGCAAACTCTTTGACTTCGGAATCGCTCATGAAATTTAAGAAAATACGCGGCATCGCAATAAGCAGCAATGCAATACCGGCAGTTAATCCCAAGCTGATAAAAAAATCTTTCCGTTTTTCAACTAATAATTTAGGTTGCTCGAAAATTTTTGCCAGTGCCAGCACGGCCAGCACCGGAATGCACAGCTCTGCCACTACCAGAATAGACGAAACGGCACGGAACTTGTCGTACATCGGAAAATAGTCGAGGAATAAATTGGTAAACCACATGAAATTGCTACCCCACGAAAGTACCACGGAGAACAGCGTGCCGATGGCCAGCGCCCATTTCAGATACCCTTTGACTACAAATAGTCCGAAAATAAATAAGAACAAAATAAAAGCGCCTACGTACACCGGCCCTGAGGTAAAAGGCTGGTCGCCCCAGTAGCTGTTCATGCCACCGATAAACTGTTGCATGTTTTGATCGCGGGCTGTATTTTTTACTTCTTTCGGATGATTCTCCTGTATGTAGCCTGTGGCGCCGCCTTTGGTATCGGGTACTAACAACGTAAATGTTTCGCCAACACCGTAGCTCCAGCCCGTCGCATAGCTACGGTCGATTCCGCTTGTTTTATCGTCGGTATTGTGGGTAAGTTCCGATTTTCCACGGATGGTTTGCGAAGCATATTTCGAGGACAATACCATGCTGGTGGCGTTAGCTCCGAAACCAAGCAGACCGGCGGCAATTACCACTAACGTAGCTTTTGCAAATGAAGGCAATTGCTTGCTCCGGAAATCGCTGATGAATCGGCATGCAATAAATATACCGACGAACAGCAACGAATAGTAGGTCATTTGAATGTGATTGGAGGCCAGCTGTAGCGCCATGAATAACGCGGTGATAATACCACCTGCGAGGTATTTCCCACGGTAGGCCCACACAATACCCGCTAATGTGGGAGGTATGAGTTCCAGTACATACACTTTCCAGATGTGTCCTGCTCCGATAATTATCAAAAAGTAGGACGAAAATGCGTACGCAATGGCGCCAATGATGGATAACCATGGATTGATACGCAATGCACACAGCAGAATAAAAAAGCCCAACATATAACCGAATAAATAATTGGCGGGTGCCGGCAGCCATCCTTCGAATGTACGGCGTACTACGTGTAATACGGGACTGGCTTTGTAGGAAGGTGAAATTTGATATGCAGGCATACCCGAAAACATACGGCTGGCCCAAAGACTTTTCTCGCCGGTTTCTTTTTGATATTGTCCGAGGTCTTGCCCCATGCCTGCACCCGTACGTATATCGTGCTGGTGCAATGTCTTTCCTTCGAAGATAGCAGGGGCGAAATAACCCACCGATACAGCCATGAAAATAACTACTGCGGTAATGTAAGGAGCGATTTGCTTGAAAATATTTCTCATTGTTTAACAGGTTTGCTTTTGCGAAAATTAAAAGATAATTTACAAAGGTATAAAAATATTCTTTTTCACTATCTTTGCACAATGAAAACAATCAAAAAAAGCCTATTGTTCATTTTAGTTGTCGTGACGTTGGCGGCTTGTAGCGGACGGTTATCTGATGGCAAAATGGTGGATATCCTTACGGATTTTTACCTGTATAGCGAGTTACCCGCTTCCGGACAAGTAGCGGTAAAGGATTCTGTTTCGTTGCCGCTGTCGTTATTTGAAAAATATCACATATCGCAAGCGCAGTTTGAAACTACCATGCAATGGTATGCTGCCCACCCTGAGGCATTGAAAGAGTTGTTCGAGAAAGTGCGCGACCGGATTACCGAAAAAATATTGTTGTGCGAACAGGCGATAGAAGCCGACGAAGCGGCGCGCAGTTTGTGGCAAGGTGAGAGCCGCCTTGAGATTGATAGCTTGCAGGTACCCGAAAAATTTTCGTTCTTCCTGCCTGTTGATACGCTGGGGCATTACACGCTGAAAGCTTCTGTAGCATTGTTCTCCAACGATTCGACCGTCGCTCCTGTAATGATGGGTTACTTTTTGAGCCACATGGAGCAGGCGGTGCCCGACACAATCGACAAACAAACGATTGTCTTTGAAAAATCGGACAACCCGAAAATATATACATTGAAATTCACGGTGAAAGATACAAATGTAAATGCGTTCGAAGGCTTCTGGTTATCGGTGAGCGATGATACGACAGCCGCCCGTCAGCATATCCTGTTGGAAAAAATGTATATTTTCTTCCAAAAAGATACGGTACAAACACCATCGGTTTCCGATACGCTACAGCTTCCTTTTGATAAAAGCATTCAACTGGACACTAACAGGAGAAAGCTTCTCAACATACGGAACGAGTTCCGGCGGGAGCGTGCATTTTTTAAACCGGATATCATAAAAGAAGCAAATTAAACTTTATCATGCGCCGTATTGCTGCACACTATGTTTTCCCTATTGCAGGCGATCCTATTCCGATGGGGGTGGTTACGCTCAACGATGAAGGAGTGGTGACGGCTGTGGATCCATTGCAAAACGAAACCGAAAGTACCGAGTTTTATAACGGCATTATTACAGCCGGTTTTGTAAATACCCATTGTCATTTGGAACTTTCGCATTTGAAAGGTGCGTATGAACTACATCGCGGCCTGGCCGGATTCATTGCGCAAATGAATAGCGCTACACGCTACGATGAGCCGATTGATATACGAAGAGAGGCCATGCAACAAGCCGACCGCGAAATGTACGAGGAAGGTATTGTAGCCGTGGGTGATATTTGCAATACAATCGAAAGTTTTGAAACCAAGCAGGAAAGCGGTATATACTATCACTCATTTATCGAAGCAGCCGGATTGCCCGATGCTATTGCCGATAAAAAAATAATGCAAGTACAACAAGTATCAGCCGAAGCTCAACGCTTGGGATTGCAGGCATCTATTACACCTCATGCCGCCTACAGCATGAGCGAAAAATTAATTGCCTTTACAATGGATGCCGCGAATAAAGCGCATATCCTTTCGGTACACAACCAGGAAAGCGACGATGAGAATAAATTATTTATAGATGGTACCGGCATACTGAAAGATGTATTTGTGAGCAGCGGATTTCCGTTGCCACAAACTATAGGCAAGCATTCGATATACCGGTTGCTGCCATACATTGAACCGGCTACCAATACGCTACTGATACATAATGTGGCCACTACCGGCAATGATTATGAAGCAGCAGAGGCTCATTTGTCTAAACTATCGTGGGTGTTGTGTCCTAATTCCAATTTGCAGATTGGCGATGTATTGCCGCCGGTTGATATGTTCTATCGCCGCAACGCGCATGTGGCCATTGGCACCGATAGTTTGGCTTCGAACACTCGCTTGTCGGTACTGGAAGAACTGAAAACCATTACACAACATTTTCCGCAAATACCGTTGCAAATATTGCTGCGATGGGCTACGCTTAATGGTGCGCGGGCCTTGCAAAAAGAAAAAGAATTAGGCAGTATAGAAATAGGCAAACGTCCCGGCTTAGTGCTGATTGAAAATGTAGATTTACAAAACCTGCGACTAACAAAAGAAAGTACAGCAAAAGTATTAACAGGTGGCAAGGGTGAAAAAGTAAAAGGGTGAAAAGAATTGTGGCGTAAGCCCCCTTGTACCTTTTTACCCTTGTACCGCAAAAAAGAATAAATGACCGCTTTATTTACAGACATAATTTTTGGGCCGGTGCGTAGTCGCCGCCTCGGCGTTTCGCTAGGGGTAAACCTGTTGCCTGCCCACGGAAAGTTTTGCAACTTCGATTGCATTTATTGCGAATGTGGCTGGAATGCCGACAACCGCGAAGATAAAACATTGCCTTCGCGCGACGAAGTACGCACAGCACTTGAACAGCGCTTGCGACTGATGCGGCAACAGCAGCAACTGCCCGATGCCATTACCTTTTCGGGCAACGGTGAGCCTACCATGCACCCGCAATTTGCCGCAATTATTGACGATACTATTGCCTTGCGCGACAAATATGCCCCTTTTGCCAAAGTGTGCGTACTGAGCAATGCGACCACCTTAGCCAATGATGCTGTGTTTGCAGCATTGCAGAAAGTGGATAAACCGATTTTGAAAATCGACTCGGCCACAGATAACATGGTGCAATTACTTAACCAACCGCAAGGCAACTATTCGGTAGCAGAAATTGTGAAACAAATGCAACGTTTCAACGGCGAATTTACGCTGCAAACCATGTTCCTGCGCGGCGCTTGTCTTGGCCAACCGTTTGACAACAGCACACCCGCCGAAGTGGACAAGTGGTTGCAAATAGTGCAGCAAACCCGTCCGCGCGAAATTATGATTTACACCATTAACCGCGACACACCCTCGCAGACATTGCAAAAACTTACACGCGAAGAACTGGATGCCATTGCTGCACGCATTGCCGGAATCAATACGTGGGGCGCTATGGTGCAGGTGTCGGATTAAATTTGCATTTTTGCAATAATTTTACTACCTTTGCACCCCTTTTATGCGGGCATGGCGTAATTGGTAGCCGCGCCAGACTTAGGATCTGGTGCCGTAAGGCGTGGGGGTTCGAGTCCCTTTGCCCGCACAGCACAATAAAAATGAACAAGGGGCGGAATTTTTCCGCCTCTGACGTTCTAAAACTTAGGGAAATATAAAAACTATATACATGAAAGTAACACAAAAAAACATTGATGACTTGTCGGCTACACTGACTTTGACCATTGAAAAAAGCGATTATGAGCCGCGTGTGAAAAAAAACCTGAACGACTATCGCCGAAAGGCCGAAATAAAAGGGTTCCGCACAGGTATGGCCCCGATGAGCTTAGTAGAAAAAATACATGGTAAAAGCGCATTGCTCGACGAAGTGAACAAACTGATGTCGGAAGGAATCAACAAACACATTACCGATAACCAGCTGAATCTGTTGGGCGAGCCTATTCCCAGCGAAGCGGAGCAAAAACCGATTGACTGGGACGGCAAAGGCGATTTTGAATTTGTATTCGAAATCGGGCTGGCGCCGAAAATTGATTTTACGTTGAGCGAAAAAGATAAAGTTCCGTTCTATAATATTACAGTAACCGACGAGGATAAAGAGAAGTATAAAGAAAATACCCTGCGCCAGAACGGCAAGTTGACTGACGGCGAAAAATCGGAAGAAGAAGACTTTTTGAAAGTAGACCTTGCGCAAGAAGGTATGAAGGTTGAAGATACCTATGTGTCGCTTAAAACCATTGAAACCAAAACACTGAAAAAACCGTTTCTCGGTAAGAAAGTGGGCGACGAGTTCAGCATCGACGTGAAGAAAACTTTCACGAACGAAACCGACCTGGCCGCTATGCTGAAAGTGAAGAAAGACGAGTTGGCCAATATTGATCCAAAATTTACGATAACCATCAAGGAAGTGAAGCGCATGGCGCCCGCCGAGTTGAACCAGGAACTCTACGATCGCTTGTTCGGTAAAGATACCGTGAAAGACGAGCAAGCATTCATGGAAAAACTCGAAGAAAAAATCCGCGAGGAATATACGCACGAAAGCGACTATCGCTTTACGATTGACGCCTACAACGCTTTGTTGAAGAAAGCAAAAATTGAGTTGCCCGAAAAATTCCTGAAAGCATGGTTGCTCTACTCTAACGATGGCAAAGTAGATGCTGAGTTGATTGAAAAGGAATATCCGGCATTTGCCGATGATTTGCGCCGCCAAATGATTCGTGGATACATCCTGCGCGAACAGAAAATTGAGTTGAAGCATGAAGACTTGCTCGATCATGCACGCAAGATGGCGCAATACCAGTTCAGCATGTACGGCATCAACAATGCGCCTGAAGAACACTTGACGCATTATGCCAACAGCATTCTGGCCAACGAAAAAGAATTGAAACGTATCTACGAAAAAGTAGAAAGCGATAAAGTAATTGATTATGTAAAATCCGTGGTGAAACTCGATGAAAAAAAAATCACGATGGAGAAGTTATTGAAGATGTATGAAGAGGAGAAAAAGAATTAGGAATTGTGCTGAAAGCAATCTAATTCTTAATTCGTCATTCCTAATTATAGCACAGTCTAAATTTAAGGAGAAGAAGATATGATTACGAACGAGTTTAATAAATATGCAACAAAGCACCACGGTATTAGCAGTTTGGCGCTGCACCGCTACAACAGTGCGGCGGTAAGCGGCGGCTATATTAATCCGACGATTATTGAAGAGCGGCAGTTGAACGTAGCATCAATGGATGTGTTTTCGCGCTTGATGATGGACCGCATCATTTTTCTGGGCGTTCCTATCAACGACGATGTGGCGAATATTATCCAGGCGCAGTTGTTGTTCTTAGAATCGACCGATGCGAATAAGGATATACAAATGTATATCAACTCACCGGGTGGCTCCGTATATGCCGGCTTGGGCATTTACGATACGATGCAGTTGGTGAACCCGAAAGTGGCTACCATCTGTACAGGCATGGCCGCTTCTATGGCCGCCATTCTGCTGACGGCAGGCAACAAAGGCCGCCGTTCGATTCTGCCGCACTCGCGCGCTATGATCCATCAACCGATGGGCGGTGCCGAAGGACAAGCGAGCGACATTGAAATTACAGCCCGCGAAATTGTGAAGTTGAAAAAAGAATTATACGAAATCATTGCCAAGCATACCGAAAAGCCGCTCGAACAAATTGAGAAAGATGCCGACCGCGACTACTGGATGAATGCGCAGGAAGCATTGGCCTATGGTATGGTGGACGAAATAATGACCAATGTCAACAAAAAATAACAACGGCTCGAAAGCAGCTTGTTGCTCATTCTGCGGGCGAAACGAACGCGAAGCACAAATGCTCATCGGTGGCGACAACGGCGCAATGATTTGTAATTATTGTGTGGACTCGGCACGCGATATGCTGAAAGAAATGCTGCCTGCTGCGGCTCCCGCATCGAAACAGGTGGACTCGTTGCAGTTGCTGAAACCACGCGAAATTAAAGCACACCTCGATGAGTATGTGATAGGGCAGGACGATGCGAAGAAATACCTGTCGGTAGCGGTGTACAATCACTACAAGCGCATTATGCAAGACCGTAAGAACGAAGTGGAACTCGAGAAATCGAACATCTTGCTCGTTGGTCCTACGGGAACCGGTAAAACATTGCTGGCGCATACTATTGCGCGATTGTTGCATGTGCCGTTCACTATTGTCGATGCCACAGTACTTACCGAAGCCGGTTATGTGGGCGAAGATGTGGAAAGCGTGCTGACGCGCTTGTTGCAAGCTGCCGACTACAATGTGGAAGCGGCTGAGAAAGGTATTGTATTTATCGACGAAATAGATAAGATTGCGCGTAAGAGCGACAATCCGTCGATTACCCGCGATGTGAGCGGCGAGGGCGTGCAACAGGGATTATTGAAACTCCTGGAAGGCTCGGTAGTCAATGTGCCCCCGCAAGGCGGTCGCAAACATCCCGAGCAAAAAATGATTCCGGTGAACACAAAAAATATTTTGTTTGTGTGTGGTGGTGCGTTCGAAGGCATTGAGCGGAAGATTGCACAGCGCCTTAACACGCAAGTAGTAGGTTACGGTCATGCACAACGCACGGCACATATCGACAAAGATAATTTGTTGCAGTATATTGCCCCTGCTGATTTACGCAAGTATGGGTTGATTCCTGAAATTATCGGCCGCTTGCCGGTGATTACCTATTTGAATCCGTTGAACCGTGAGGCTTTGCGCAGTATTCTTACAGATCCGAAAAACGCCATTATCAAACAATACAAGCATCTGTTCGAGTTAGACGACATTGAGCTGACGTTCGACGACGAGGCGCTTGATTTTATAGTGGACAAGGCAGTGGAGTTCAACCTTGGCGCACGCGGCCTGCGTTCCATTTGCGAGGCCATTATGATGGATGCCATGTTCGAACTGCCTCCGCATAAATTGCATATCACCAAAGCATACGCTGAAGAAAAATTCCAACGCAATTCCGGTGACACAGGACGGGTGGCGTAAGGGATTTGTAGAAAATTTAATTGGTAGATGTAAAAATTACTGTTTACATTTGTTCCATTTTTCCCGTTTAACAGCAAGGTATAGTCGTATTAGTTTTCAGTTGGTTCAAAACCCTCATACATATTCGAACCTATCGCATTGGCCGTGCTTTTGAGCGTTTCCAGATTGGGAAGACGACACTTATAAGCGTGAGGTTTTCCCGGTCTATAGCAATTGGCTTGTACATATCATTACCCTTTTCTACAAAGAAAAAAAAGCATGAAAGGTTTTATCCATTCATGCTTCGCGTCTTTATGCTTTCATGCTCTTTAAAGATTAAAAAATCCCAACCCGGTCAAGGCATTTATAAACTTGGTCATGTACTCGTCGGAAATTACCGGCCACTGGAATCCCAAGCGGTACAGTACTTGCGAGGTATAGTCGTTCACATTGCCGAGCAATAAAATTTTCTTGCCGTGTCCCATGTTCTGATAGGCAATCATGCTCGAAAGGATGCGTGCTTTTTCGGAGTCTTTGGCAGCCTCGTCGGCAGCGCGTTGGAAGTCCTCTTCCTCGGCATATTCAATTGTTGCTCCGTTTTTGCGCAGCGCATTGATTATGTCGCCCATCAACACATTGTGGTTGTTGTAGGGATGGAACACGCAGCACGCATCAGGCGCTTTCATCAGCAGCAGGATGGCTTGCGCCGTGCTGTCGATAGGCGTAAGCTCCGACGGTTTGTTCATGAGCGAGTAGGGGAACTTGCCGATTGTTTCCATCGAGCGCAGGCGGCCCATGAAAGAGTTGGTGGCAAAGTTTATCTGGAACTCGCCGTCGCTATGGCGCGCCGACAGATTACCCACGCGCATGATTTTTCCTTTGACATCGCCCTTGCCGATGGCTTCGAGCAATGCGCGTTCGGCAAGGAATTTACTACGCACATACTTATTATCAAGAGACTGTCCGTAGTAAATCATTTGTTCGGACATTTTTGTGTTTTCGTTGGGCACATTGTCGATGGAGTAACCGGCCGTGCTCGAGGTCGAAACCTGCACCAGTCGTGCGCCCGATGCCTTGCAATAATCAATAATATTGCACACGCCGCCGTAGTTCACATCTTCGATATCGGTGGTGCTTGAAAAGTGTTTTACCAGCGCGGCGCAATTGATCACGTGGTCTATTTTCGCATTCTTGATACTGTCTGACGTATATACATTCTTATCGGTAATGTCGCCGGACACAATGATAATGCGCGAGCCGAACAGTTCTTCAGATGTATTTTCGAAATAGTAGAACAGCATGGATTTGAGACGCGACTCTTCGGTCGGGAAGTTGCCTTTGCGCAGCAAGCAGTACGCTATGCCGGTTTCGTTTTTCAGGAATTCATACAACATGTGAATGCCGAGGAATCCGGTAACGCCCGTAATTAGTACATTTCCGATTGGGTTTTGTGGGCCGCTACGGAACGAGTCGAGGTTATTTGCTGCAAGCAACTCGTCGAGTGGTGCATAGTTGTAGTTGGCCGGATCGTCTTGCACATTGTCGGCGGCAGCATCTTTGGATACAAAAAGCGACGCCAGTTTACGCGGGGTCGGGAGTACAAACACATCGCCGTAGTTGATGTTCAGCTTGTGATTCACTGCTTCGATAATGATGCGCGTAACGAGCAGCGAGGTGCCGCCGAGGTCGAAGAAATTATCGGTAGCGCCCACTTTCGGCATATCAAGTATCTTTGCAAAAATATCGCAGAAAATTTGTTCCGTGCCGTTGGCCGCCGCTTCGTATTCGTTCTCCAACACCAGTGCGGGTTCCGGCAGCGACTTGATGTCGGTTTTTCCGTTCGGCGTAGTCGGCAGTTTTTCCAATTGCGTATACACCGTGGGCACCATGTATTGTGTGAGGCTGCGTTTCAGGAACTCTTTCAGGTATGGTATCTCGATTTCTTCTGTAGCTGTGAAATAGGTGCAGATGTGCTCTACGCCATTCAGCTTTTTGATTACTACCACTACCGATTTCATGCAGGGGAATTTGGCAATAGCCGCTTCAATTTCGCCCAGCTCTACACGCAGGCCGCGGATTTTAACCTGGTTGTCGGTACGCCCGAGAATAATCACTTCGCCGCGCTCGTTCCATTTGGCATAGTCGCCCGATTTGTAGATGCGCACGCCTTTGTAGTCCACAAAACGTTCGGCGGTCATTTCGGGCAGGTTGTTGTAGCCGTGCGCCACGCCATAGCCGCCGATGTAAAGCTCGCCTACTACGCCTTGCGGCAGTTCGTTTCCGTCGCCATCGACAATAAAGCTACTGTAGTTCGTAAGCGGGCGGCCAACGGTAATCGCGGTTTCGTAGCTCAGTTCCGCGGCATGCGAAAGAATCGTTATTTCCGTGGGGCCATAGCCATTTATGATTTTTGCGTTCGTTACCTTTTTCACTTTTTCGTGCAGTGTGGTGCTGTACTTTTCACCCGCTACCATCAATACTTTGCATTTCGCTAATGCTTCGCAGAAGGCCGGGAATTCGAGCAATTGTGCTAACCGCGACGGGGTCGACCCGTAATAGTCGGTGTGTTGTTCTTCCATCAATTGGGCTAGCACTGCGGGATTATGCGTGGCATTGTCGTTGGCAAATACCAGTGTTTTTCCGTTGCACAGCGGTACGAAAATTTCGTGTACCGACACGTCGAACGCCACGGTAGTCATGCAAAGGAAAATGTCGCCATTTTCAACCATCGTGTAGGCATGTACATTGTCTTTATGCGGATTTACATAGTTGGCAAGGCCCTTGTGGTGCAGCAGTACGCCTTTTGGTTTGCCGGTAGAGCCCGATGTATAAATGTTGTATGACAAATCGTCGGGGCTTACTTTTATATCGGGGTTCGTTTTGTTGGTTCCTTGCAGCAATACTTCTACATCCACCGCTTTGCCTTTTTCAAAGTCGGCTACGCGGTCGGCAGTGGTGATGATGAACCCTGCGCCGCTGTCGTCGAGTACGTGGTTGATGCGTTCCACCGGGTATTCAGGGTCGCAGGGGATATAGGCCGAACCGGTTTTCAGAATACCCAGAATCGAAATAATGGCGCGGCTTGTACGTGGCAACAGTATTACCACTTTGCTTTGTGGTTCGATGCCGCGTTCAATCAATGAGTGCGCCAACCTATTT
This sequence comes from Bacteroidales bacterium, assembly GCA_031551625.1. Classification (GTDB taxonomy): domain Bacteria; phylum Bacteroidota; class Bacteroidia; order Bacteroidales; family UBA932; genus JAVBNJ01. The sequence goes on from JAVBNJ010000065.1 coordinate 37,770, forward strand.
GCCTGCTCGTTCAACGCAGCGTAGGTCAATGTCTGATCTTCGGCTACCAGTGCGGTTTTCGACGGATATAGCGCTGCTTGCTTTTCGAAAATACGGTGCACAATCAGTTCGTCCAATTCGCAGGTCGCTACCTCGCGGAAGCCTTGCAACACATTTTCCTGTGCCGCGCTGATTATTGATACGGTATTGATTGCAGCTTGCGGAGAGGCTACCATGTGGTCGATAACCGTCGCCATCGCTTCGGCAAAATTATTCATGGTGTAGCTGGTGTACAAGGCGTTGTTGTACTTCATCACAATGCATAACTGGCCGTTGCGGCTTTCCACATAAATAGCCGCTTTGAATTTCGGAGCCTTTAGCTCAAGATTCTCCAGTTCCACCGTTTTGCCATTCAGTTTCTTTTCTTCGATAACGCCCACCTGGTATGCAAACACAATATTGGGTGCATAGTTGTACTGCGATACGATTTTGGTGTATGGAAAATACTCGTGCTCAATTGCGCGCAGCAAGCTGTCCTTCGCCTGCTTGATGAATTCCAGCACCGGTGTTTGTGCTATTTTTGCAGCCAGCGGAATGGTGTTCACAAACATACCTGCACTGCGTTGGATACGCAGGTTGCTGCGTCCGTTGCTCAACGTCGAAATAAACACTTCTCTGCTGTTGGCGAAGCGCGACACGGTGTAATAGGCTGCGGCCAGGAATAGCGCCGACTGCGAGAGTCCATTGTCGCGGCAGAATTTGTCGAGTTTCGCTGCATCTACATTATATATACATTCTTCGAGTTGCCCGTCTTCCGCGCCATGCAGGTCGGTGGGAATTTCGCTCGCGTTTTCGCAATTGCCCAACAGTTCGTTGAAATAGCTTTGCGCTGCTTCCTGTTTCGCTTGCACTTCGTCGCTGTTTTCGTCCGTTACAAAATCGAAATACGAATACTCTTCCGCTTCCAATTCGTTACCTTCGTATGCTTGCAATACATCATTAATAAAAAGGTTGATGGAAAACCCATCGAAAATAATGTGATGGAAATCCATCAGCAGGCACACGTTTGCCGGTGTTTTTACAATAGCAAAGCGGAACAGTTCGCCCGGTTTTTGCAAATCGAACGGACGTACAAAATCCGATTTGAAAGTTGTAAAAACTTCGCCGGATAGTTCGTGAACTTTTATGTCCACTTTGTAGGGGGCTACACGTATTTGCCGCACTTCAGAGCCCACATACGAGATATTTGTGAAGATGTACGGGTGAGCCGCCAGCGTTTTATTTACGGCATCGGCCAATTTGTCGACATCGGCACCGGCTGCCGCTTTCAGGCACATCGGAATGTTGTACACCATTTCGCCGGGGCGTTTCAAGCAATCGTAATACACACCAACTAATGTTTGAGAGAGTGGAAAATCCGATTCTATAGATTGATACGTTCCTCGCAATAACGAG
>JAVBNJ010000100.1:0-7072 GCA_031551625.1 Bacteroidales bacterium
TCGACAAACCCAACTGCCGCCCCGACGAAGTAAACGAACAGGTGTTCGACTTGATGTTCAGTTTGCAGGCAACCGAAGAACAGTTGGATTTCAAAACCGTGTACGGCAGCGCCAAGCAAGGCTGGATGTCGCTCGATTGGCGAAAACCCACCACAGATATTACTCCGTTACTTGATTTGATTCTCGACGAAATACCCGCACCACCCATGGTGGAAGGCACTCCTCAGATGTTGATCACTTCGTTGGAATACTCGCCCTATGTGGGACGTATTGCGGTAGGCCGTATTACACGGGGATCGTTACGTGCGGGTATGAACGTGTCGCTGGTAAAACGTGATGGCGCAATTGAAAAAACAAAAATAAAAGAACTGATGACCTTCGAAGGCTTGGGAAAAGCCAAGCGCGACGAAGTGTTGTGTGGCGACATTTGTGCATTGGTCGGTATCGATGGCTTTGAAATCGGCGATACGATTGCCGATTACGAGAACCCCGAACAATTGCCACCCATTGCAGTCGATGAGCCGACAATGAGCATGTTGTTTACGATTAACGACTCTCCGTTCTTTGGCCGTGATGGTAAATTTGTCACCTCGCGCCACTTGAAAGAGCGCCTGGAGCGCGAGTTGGAGAAGAACCTGGCATTGCGTGTGAAGGATGGCCCTACGGCAGATTCGTTTATGGTGTTCGGTCGCGGAGTCTTGCACTTGAGCGTACTTATCGAAACCATGCGCCGCGAAGGCTACGAAGTGCAAGTCGGCCAACCGAAAGTAATTGATAAAAATATTAACGGTGTGCGTTGCGAACCGGTAGAGCATTTGACCATTGACCTGCCCGAAGAAATGGCAGGCCGGGCAATTGAATTAACCACACGCCGCAAAGGAGCATTATTACACATGGAGCATCGGGGCGAACGCATGCACCTCGATTTCGATATTCCCGCGCGCGGCCTTATAGGCTTGCGCAGCAACCTGCTTACTGCTACGCAAGGCGAGGCAGTGGTAGCGCATCGTTTCAAAGCATTCGAACCCTATAAGGGCGAAATTGAACAACGCATCAACGGATCGCTGGTGTCGGTTGAAACGGGCACGGCCATTGCCTATGCCATTGATAAGTTGCAGGACCGCGGTACATTCTTCATTGCTCCCGGCGACGAAATTTATGCAGGCCAAGTCCTCGGCGAGAATACGCGCGCAGGCGACATGGGTATCAATTTATGCAAGACAAAAAAATTGACCAATATCCGCGCTGCAGGCTCCGACGACAAAGTGGCCATTGCGCCGCCTAAAGTATTCAGCCTCGAAGAAGCGCTGGAATATATACAGGAAGACGAATACGTGGAAGTAACGCCCAAGCACATCCGCTTGCGCAAAACAATTCTGGACGAAACCAAACGCAAACGATCGTCATAGAAGATTTACAAATTAAAAATTTTCAGATTTACGGTAAGCGTAAAAAATTGTAAATTTGTAAATTCGTCGATCTGTAAATAAACTTTATGATGAAGAAATATATTCTTTTACCGGTAATAGCTTTTCTTCCGTTACTTGCAGTAGCACAAGATACAGCGATGGTGGCGAAAAAATCGCTGATTCAGCGGTTCGAAGATTACCAGGCACGGAAAGCGCGCACCGGCGAACTGATGATAACCCCGTTGCTGGGCCCGGCCTATACGCCCGAAATGGGTTTTGTGATAGCAGGCGGCGTGCTTCTTTCCATGCGTACCGATAAAAGCGATACGGCGTTGCAACGCACTTCCATTCCGATTAATATTGGCTACGGCACAAACAATGTTTTCTTCCTGAATTCCAAAATTACCAGTTTCTGGTTGCACGATGCATTGCGTGTGAATGTAGATTTGAATCTCAAGCGCATGGACGATAATTATTTTGGCGTGGGTTATGAAAGTGCACGCTACACGCCGAAAAGCGATACCACTACAAAATACCGGCGTATGTGGTTGCAGGCCTATCCGCGCTTTATGTGGCAATTCCGGCAACACTTTTTTGCAGGCGCCGGCTTCGATATCAATTACACACACGGCTCCGATGCATGCAACCAGGTAGCAGCCGATCCGGTGTATTCGCTCTACAACGAACGTCCGTTCAATTCCGGCATCTCGCTGCTGTTCCAGTACGACACGCGCGACGTGGCTGTCAATGCATGGCGTGGTACATTTATAGAAATTTATACTTCGTTCTACGGAAATTATTTTGGTGGGCAGAACAATTACCAGGTTTACTCGCTCGACGCGCGAAAATATTTTCGTGTAGCCAAGCCGGGGCAAACTATTGCCGTGCAACTGCGCGGACGTTTCGGGGTGAACAATGTGCCCTACGGCGAAATGTCGCAACTCGGTACTCCCTTTGACCTTCGCGGCTACCTGTGGGGGCAGTACCGCGACAAGTCGATGTTGTTCGGCATTGTCGAGTACCGCCACACTTTTTACAAACGCAACGGCAAGCCGAGTATTCATGGGTTAGTAGGCTGGGTGGCTGCCGGCAGTGTGGCCGACAAGCCAGGTAACATGTGCGATTGGTTGCCCAACGGCGGTATCGGCTATCGCCTGCAAGTACAACCGCGCATGAATGTTCGTCTCGACTTTGGTATTGGCAAGGGTGGCAGCCGCGGGTTCTACTTCAATTTCAACGAAGCATTTTAAAAAACAATCTTGTTATGAAAAACCTACCTAAGTTTTTAGTTGTTGTATCTTTGGTATTGTTGTTATTTGCCTGCAAAGGCCGTAAGAAATCCGATGCGGAACTGTTCCATGCGCAATACAACCGCAACATCGAAATCTGTATCGAAACAGCCATGCAAGCAGGCATCGACGAAGAAGTAGCGCGCCTCCGCTGCGCCTGCATGCTCGACAAACTCTACGAAATTGATTCCACTATTGCCCGCAAAAGCGACGCGGAAATCAATGCACTCATCAATGCCAATGCGGAGGAGTTAATGCAGTGCGACAGTATCCGGTAAATGGTGTTAATGTATATGCAAAAGATGTTTGATAAATATCACGAGGATAACAGCAAGGCAAAGCGCACCGGCGAAGTAGCGCGTATACTCTCACTACTTCTTATATTCCTGTAACGGGCAGTTATTATTGCTCCAATGTGCCAATCAGTGTGGCCGACGAGCAGCGTGTAACAGTTACCTGCACGTAGTCGCCGATCTGGTGATTGCCTTTTGGGAACACTGCTACTTTATTGTGTGGCGTGCGTCCGAATAATTCTTCGTCGGAGCGTTTCGAAAACCCTTCGACCAATACCTCAAACGTTTTGCCCACATCGCGTTCGTTGCTTTCGAGCGATAGCTTGTTTTGCAGCGCAATGATTTCATTCAACCGTTGCGTCTTCACCGCATCGGGCACATCATCGGGGAAGTGGCGTGCCGCCTTGGTATTCGGGCGTTCGGAGTACTGGAACATGAATGCCTGGTCGAATCCTACTTCCTGCATTAGCGAGAGGGTTTGCGCGTGGTCGTAGTCGAGCTCGCTGCAGAAGCCTGCAATAATATCGGTGGAGATAGCGCAATTGGGCACCACTTCGCGGATCTTTGCAATGCGTTCCAGGTATTCTTCGCGCGAATAGCGACGGTTCATTTTCTCCAACATGCGCGAACTTCCGCTTTGTACCGGCAGGTGAATGTGGTTGCATATATTGGGATACATCGCCATTGTGTAAAGAACGCCGTTGCTCATATCTTTGGGGTGCGACGTGGAATAGCGTACACGTAACTGTGGACTTACCAATGCAACCAATTCCAACAATTGTGCAAAATTCACGCTTCCCGACGGATGTTCGGGATTTGTCCACAAATACGAATTTACGTTTTGTCCCAGCAGGGTTACTTCCTTGTAACCGTTGTCGAACAGCTCGCGCACTTCGTTCACTATAGTGTTTGCCGGACGGCTGCGTTCGGCGCCGCGTGTGTAGGGTACCACACAGTAGGAGCAAACATTGTTGCAGCCGCGCATAATCGATACAAAAGCCGTTACGCCATTCTTATCCATGCGCACGGGCGAAATATCGGCGTATGTTTCTTCACGCGATAACAATGTGTTAATGCCTTTCTGTCCGCTCCCGGCTTCTTTTACCAATTGAGGTAAGGTACGATAAGCATCGGGGCCTACTACAATGTCTACCGTGTTATTGTCCAGCAATTCTTCTTTGAGGCGTTCGGCCATGCAGCCCAGTACACCTACGATAAGTGATTTCTTTTTTTGTTTTTGCAGGCGGAATATGTCTAGCCGCCCCCACACGCGCTGCTCGGCATTGTCGCGGATAGAACAGGTGTTGATGAAAATAACATCAGCCTTGGTAATATCTTCGGTTACCGCAAAACCGGCATCTTGCATAATACGTGCCACCACCTCGCTATCGTTGGTGTTCATTTGGCAACCGTAGGTTTCGATATAGAACAGCCCCTCCACCCCCAAAGGGGGAGTGATGGGGTGCAAACCTTGAAAGTGGTGCTTATCAGAAGATGTCGTTGTATTAATATTTCTCATTGTCAAAATTTTTGTGTTCGCGTTTAGTTCTCCTTTGCAAAACCTTGAGCCTCCTTTGGGGGTTGGGGGGCAAATAATGTTGTTCCTATCCTTACCATTGTGCTGCCCTCTTCAATGGCAATAGAGTAGTCGTTACTCATGCCCATCGACAGTTCGCAGAAAGCAGGATTATTGTGGAAATAAGTTTGCCGGAGTTCGTCGAACAATTTTTTTACGATACGGAATTCGTTGCGCACTTGCTCTGTATTGTCGGTCAGTGAAGCCATGGCCATCAACCCCCCAATTTGCACGTGCGGAATTTTACCTAAAAAAATAGTTGATAGCAATTCCCGCAATTCATCGGGCGTGAATCCCGATTTGGATTCTTCTTGTGCCACGTGCAGTTGCAACAGGCAGCGTTGCACAATGCCGCGCCGCGCCGCTTCTTTTTCTATTTCGAGCAGCAGCCGCTCACTGTCGCCTGAGTGAATGAGGTGAGCTAGGCCCACCACCATTTTTACCTTGTTGGTTTGCAGGTGCCCGATAAAATGCCATTCAATATCGGGAGGTAATTGCGCTGCTCGTTCCACAAAGCTTTGCGGACGGTTCTCGGCAAAAGACCGTTGTCCGGTTTCATAAGCTTGACGTACGGCATCAAGTGGTTGCATCTTTGATACGGCAACGAGTTTCACATGCGGCGGCAATGCGTTTTTTATAGTCGATATGTTTTGTGCAATAGACATCTTTACAAGCAAAATAACTTGCAAAGATAATGATTAGTTAATGGCTTTCCAAACAATATAGTTGGTGTTTGGCAATGGCTTCTCGCGTTTGGCCCCAAAAGTAATCCTTTCTCCGGATTGTGTGTAGTACCAACCGTAGGCCGATTCGCCGACCAAATAAATGGCTTCTGAAAAACCGGTATCAGCCAGGGCTTGTGCGAAATCGTGGAACGATTCGCGGCTGCGGCTTTCCACCATTAGTGTTTGCCCATTGCGTATTGCTAATGCGCGGCGTATAGCTTTTCCTTTAGGTTTGTTATCAACGGGTTCGGACTTATGAACCAAAGAGTATTGACGAAAAAAATAACCGGTTTTATCAATAGCTTCCTGTAATAGGGGAGTGGCGGCGCCTTTACTGATTGTTATTTTTTTGTCAATAATGGCGCAAAAACCTTCTTTCCGCTGCCCGCGAGCCAATTGTTTACCCTCCACTACATAATCGCCGAGAATCTCGTTATTGTCTGCACGTACATCGGCAGCTTGTGCTACAAACACAAGTGTAGAGTCTGTTTCGTCGGGCATACTTGTTGCCAGCTTTGGAAAAGCAGTATGCGGAGTATAAATAAGCAGCGGTACATCGTTAATTGTTTCTTCTGCAACTTCGATAAAGGCGCTGGGTTGTGCGGCCGGTTGGAGCGGTTGCCCTGTCTGCTTCTCGTTTGTTGTGGTAGATGGTACGGTATGATTTTTCCATTTTTCGAATACAAACAGCCCTGCTATGGTTAATACTATTACGGCAATAATAACGGCTGCAAATATTTTCGTTCGCTTGCCGGAGGTTGTCGCCGTGGGGCCGGTTCCCAGAATTTGTATTTCGTCGTCTGTGTTATATGTGTTTTGTTCGTTCATAGAATGTCTTTATGAATGCTTTAATTCTTCTTCCAGTACTGCTTTCAGTTGTTTCAATGCTTCTTTTGAGGCGTTGAGCGTAAATGATTGCGTATAGAATTGGTCGGCCAGTATAAGCTGCTGTTTTGCTATGTTAATGCAATAAATATACTTCCGGTTGATGATTAAACTTTTTCCGATACGGATAAACTGCTGCGATTCATGCTGTAGCTGCTGCTCTATTGTTTTCTGAAAAGTAGCGAGGTTGAACGAAAAAAGTTTCTCGTCCTTATTTGTCAGGATCATGGTGGAGTAATTACCATCCGAACAGATATACATTACCCGCTCGGGTGCTACCCGCACCAATTCATTGACGTTGGTTAGTATCAGGAATTTTGACATGTACTTACAAAATCGCTGTAAAATTAGGTATAATATTTTAGAATTGGAAATAAATGAACGGTTGAATATCGGCTGACTTTATTTGGAAAATAATTACAATAACAGCGACCAGTATTAATGCTTTTGCCGGTAGCGACGTAGCGATGATTGTGCGTTGGCAGGCAGCCTCCCACGAGCGGGGTGCGAAATGTAGCAAAAATCCAAGTGCCATCAATCCAAATACCATAGGATAACCGGTTGCGATTTGTGCTAATAGTTCGGGGTGGAAGTTAGATGTAATTTGGCGGATTATATCAATGCCTGATTGGAATGAATTGGCGCGGAAGAAAATCCATCCGAAGCATACTAAGTGAAATGTAAAAATAACGCCGAATATGCGTGACCACGGTTTCATTTGTCGGCCATCGATTTTGAGCGAGGGAAATAGATGCATCAGGAATTTGTGGACGGCCAGCGAAAGGCCATGCAGTGCACCCCAGCAAATGAAGCGTAGTGACGCTCCGTGCCATAACCCGCCGAGTAGCATGGTAAGCAACAAGTTGAAGTAAGTGCGGATTTTTCCTTTGCGGTT
>JAVBNJ010000140.1:0-7617 GCA_031551625.1 Bacteroidales bacterium
AAGTTTTTAACATTTTTTTATGGGCGGCAGGTCCAACGCACGTATGCAACATAAAAAGTTGTACTTTTGTATTACAATTATATGCATGGCGAATAAAAAAGAAATTCGTGGCTAAAACAGATGATTCATACCATTGATATAACCGTATTACCCGAAGTAGCAACTGCTCCGGAGCAATTAAAATATACAGTAGCCGATGTTTTACAAGTTTCCGTAAAGGAAATTTCGGCTGTGCAAGTGCTACGTCGCTCGATTGATGCGCGGCGCGGACGGCCGCACTGGCAATTGAAAGTACAAGTATATATGTCCCCCCTAACTCCCAAGGGGGAACAATACGAGTATCGACCAGCATCTCTTTCCCCTCATGAGGCAGGTAAGGCCGTTATCATCGTCGGTGCAGGCCCTGCGGGATTGTTCGCTGCATTGAAATTGATAGAACGCGGCTTACGTCCGATAATTCTGGAACGCGGAAAAAACGTAAGCGAACGCAAATACGACATCGCCAAATTGACCCGCGAGCACTTTGTGAACCCGCATTCCAACTGGTGTTTCGGCGAAGGTGGCGCCGGCACATTCTCCGACGGAAAACTCTATACCCGCTCAAACAAACGCGGCAACATTACCGAGATTCTGCAACAGTTGGTGTATCATGGTGCCAACCCCGATATTTTGATTGATACGCATGCACACATCGGTACCAACAAATTGCCGCGCATTATGGCCAACATCCGTAAAACTATTGAAGATTGTGGCGGCAAGTATTATTTCAATACACACATTACGGATTTGATTGTACAGAACAGGACTGTCAAAGGGGCGATAGCTGCCGACGGGACTCGCTACGAAGGCGTAGCGGTAATCCTTGCTACCGGCCATTCGGCACGTGATATTTACGAACTTTTCGCCCGAAAACAATGGGCGTTCGAAGCCAAACCTTTTGCCATGGGCGTACGCGCCGAACATCCACAGGCACTGATAAACGAACTGCAATACCACGGGCGCAACTATTCGCCATTATTACCTCAGGCAACGTATAATTTAGTTACACAAGTACAGAAACGTGGCGTATTCTCATTTTGCATGTGTCCAGGCGGGCTAATTGTACCTGCAGCCACTGCATCGGGTGAATTAGTCGTTAATGGCATGTCGAATTCGCAACGCAACTCGCCATTCGCCAATGCAGGTATTGTGGCGCAAGTGAACCTTACCGATTTGCACAGCTATGAAAAATACGGTGCACTGGCAGGCCTGCGTTTTCAACAAGACGTGGAGCAACGGATGTTTGCCGCAGCCAACCGGTCGCAAGCAGCTCCTGCACAACGCATGCTTGATTTTGTAAAAGGCAAAGCCTCTTCGTCGTTGGGTAAAACATCGTACATGGCAGGTACCCCCACGAATGCACCGCTACACGAATTACTACCTGGCTATATAACTAAAAGTTTGCAACAGGCATTTAAAGACTTTGACCGTAAAATGCGAGGCTATCTCAGCGCCGAGGCTATGTTAGTGGCTGTGGAGTCGCGCACCTCATCGCCGGTACGCATTTTACGCCACCCTGATACGCTCGAACATGTGCAACTATCCGGACTTTACCCCTGTGGCGAAGGAGCAGGCTATGCAGGGGGTATTACTTCATCGGCCATTGACGGAGTTAATTGCGCGGAACAGATCGCAATAAAAATTAATAGATTATCTATTTGATTAATATACTGTTTCTACATTTTATAACTATTTTGTTTGAGCCATTAATACATTCTAACTATTTTGTTACATTTTATATATTCCGGACTTCTGCTCTTTGTAAACACCTTGTAATCTTCTTTGCCGTCTCTGGTATACACACAAGGTAAGTATAAGAAATAATGCTTGCAAATTCGATATATAGTTTCTGGATACGGAAAACATTTACTAAAGAACGGCAAATTTTTACTACCTTTGTAAATTCTTATTGCTTAATACTATTAAAGTAAAAAAAATTATACCAAATGAAAAAAACACTTTTATTTACTGCTTGTCTTATGACTGCTTTAAGCGCTTGTAACAACAAGCCTGCAAAAGTATCGGGCGTGGAACTTAGCAACCTCGATACGACGGTAGGCCCCGCCACTGATTTTTACCAGTACGCCTGCGGCGGCTGGATGGCTAACAACCCGCTAAAACCCGAATATGCCCGTTACGGTGCATTCGACAAATTACGCGAAGAAAACAATTTGCAAGTCAATGCCTTAGTGCAAGACTTGGCTAAGCAAACAAATGCTACCGGATCGGTAGCCGACAAAATTGCAACGCTCTACAATGTTGGTATGGATAGCGTAACGCTGAACCAACAAGGTGCTGCACCGATCCAACCGATGCTGCAAAAAATTGCCGCACTGAACAAACCGGCCGACATGGCAACTGAAATTCTTGCGCTGCACAAACAAGGCATTCACCCGTTTTTTGCACTGTTTGCCGAAGCCGATTTCTCGGACAGCAAAACCGATATTGCTTGGTTGTATCAAAATGGACTGGGCATGGGACAACGCGACTATTACCTCGACAAAGATGCACGCAGTGAGGAAATCCGTACAAAATATGTAGCTATGTTGACCAACATGTTCCGCCTCTCGGGCTATGATGTGATGGTTAACGCGAAGCCGGAAGAGTTGGCGAAAAATGTAATGGCCTTCGAAACCCGCATGGCAACAGCCTTTATGAACAAACTGGACGAGCGCGACCCGCACAAGATGTTCAATAAGAAAGAAGTAACCGAATTGGCAACCATCGCTCCTAACTTTGATTTCAAAGCCTATTTCGACGGAATGGGCCTGCCGCAACTGAAATCGTTGAACGTGGCTCAACCCGATTACATCAAAGCATTCAGCGAAATGATGGCTACGGCCAAACCCGAAGACATTAAAGCCTACCTGGCATGGAACATAATTCACGATGCATCGTCGTACTTAAGCGATAACTTTGTGAACGAAAATTTTGACTTCTATGGCCGCATAATGACCGGCAGTCAAGAATTGCGCCCACGCTGGAAACGCGTGATTGGCGTAGTAAACGGCTCGTTGGGCGAAGCAGTGGGACAAATTTATGTGGAAAAATATTTCCCGGCCGAATCAAAAGAACGCATGGTGCACTTGGTGAAAAACCTGCAAACTGCACTGGGCGAACGTATCCAAGCTGCTTCGTGGATGGATGCACAAACCAAAACGAAAGCAATGGAAAAACTGAACACATTCCATGTGAAAATCGGTTACCCCGACAAATGGCGCGACTACTCGGCCCTCGAAATTAAAACCGACAGCTATTGGGCTAATGTAGTTCGTTCAAATGAGTTTGATGTACAATACAGCCTCAACAAAATTGATAAGCCGAAAGATGTGGACGAATGGGGCATGACGCCGCAAACGGTGAATGCATACTACAACCCGACGACAAACGAAATCTGTTTCCCCGCCGCTATCCTGCAACCGCCGTTCTTCCGTGCCGGTGCCGACGATGCGGTTAACTACGGAGCAATTGGCGTAGTAATCGGTCACGAAATGACACACGGTTTCGACGATCAGGGTCGGCAATACGACAAGGACGGTAACCTCAAAGACTGGTGGCAAACGGCCGATGCTGAAAACTTTAAACAACGTTCGCAAGTATTGGTTGACTGGTTCAACAACATTGAAGTAGCTCCGGGTATGAAAGCCAACGGTGAATATACGCTGGGTGAAAATATTGCCGACAACGGCGGTATTCAAATTTCGCTCCAGGCCATGCAAAAGGCATTGACAGCCGGCGAAATCAACAAAGACAAGATGGATGGTTTTACCCCCGAACAACGTTTCTTCCTTGCTTATGCAGGAGTATGGGCCGGTAATATCCGCCCGCAGGAAATTGAACGCCTCACAAAACAAGATGTACACTCGCTCGGCAAATGGCGTGTTGACGCTACGCTGCCGCACATCGAAACATTTATCAAAGCTTTTGATGTGAAACCCGGCGATGCAATGTATCTTGCTCCCGAACAACAGGCCTCTATTTGGTAAAAGGCGAATATATGAAAAGGCAAAAGCCGTTTCCAAAATCACGGAAACGGCTTTTTTTGTGTACATTTGTATCCTCATCACAACCGCAGAAGTATGATTTTTTATTTTTCGGGGACAGGCAACTCGCGTTGGGTAGCCACTCAATTAGGAAAAGCGTTGGACGAAAAGGTGGTTTCCATAGCCAACGCTTTACAGAATGCGCAAAGCGGTCTGACGTATGACGTACTGCCTGACGAAAAAATCATTTTCGTATTTCCCGTCCACTCGTGGGGCCCGGCAGTGCTGGTGCCCGAGTTTATTGAGAAAATGACATTGCGCAACTACACCGTCCAACCGGTGTATGTAGTGTGTACCTGTGGCGATGAATGCGGCTACACAGCTGCCATGATGCGGCGTGCATTGGCCACTAAAAAAATAGTTCTTACCAAAGCATATTCTATTATTATGCCCAATAATTACATCCTGCTGCCCGGCTTCGACACCGACCCGAAGGATGTAATGCAGGAAAAGCTACGCCTTGCCCCGCAACGCCTGCAGGCGATTGTCGAAAATATCCAACAAAACGGCACGGACAAAATTTACACAACCGGACGTTTCCCCATTTTGAAAAGCGATATTATTTACCCGCTGTTCAAGAAATTCAATATAGGCCGCAATTCGTTCTACGCAAAAGACAATTGCACCTCGTGTGCACTATGCGTGCAAAAATGCCCCACGCAAACCATTGCGTTTGTAAACGGCCACCCTCGCTGGGCCGACAATTGTGTACAATGCCTTGCCTGCATCCACTACTGCCCCGTCCGTGCCATCGAATACGGTAAAATATCACGCAAGAAGGGGCGGTATCATCATCCATAAATTCTCGTTACGAGCCAACGCTAATTATTTCTTAATCATAAAATAATGACTAGCAATCCAATATTTATACATTGGGTCTTGAAAGTCAATTTTAACGCCTGTAATATCTATGATATCGCGGTTGAGTAACGCTTTTTTGATACGTGTGATATTGCTTGAAGTACCTAATTTATAACGAAGCAACACTGCTTGTGAACTGAATTGAGTTTCGCCGGCCACTAATGCTTTCAAGAAATTGAGTTGCGATGTAGGTAATAGTTCGGTAATGTTTGTAAACAATAAACCCAATTGGTTTATTAAACTCACGAAAGCCGTTTCCACTATTCCGCGGTTGCATTTGCGGGCCGTACGCAGCCACACTTGCTGTGCCAATTGTTGTACATAGTATGGGTGATTGTCGGCCAGTGACACAATCCGTTCGGCATCGGCCTCGCTGATTTCTTTTTTTGTATCGTGGAAACGCTTGGTAATAAACTGTACCCACTCGTTAGTGCCGATTTTTTGAAGAAAAAGGATATCACCAAATTTGTAAAAGGGCATCGACGAATTGGTAAACACATCAAGCATCATGTGGCGCTTGCTACCATAAAGGCAATATGACACACGCGTATGCCGTTGCCAATGCGCGCGTAGTTTGCGCTGAAACGCCACTGGGGCATCGAATTCGGCCACACTTTGAAACTCGTCGATACACAACACGATCCGTATATTTTTGGCAATAGCTATCGACTCTGCTAAATTCAGAATATCGTCGGGGTTTTTCTTCAACTCTTCCCAGCCTACACCAAACGAAAGCTCTTCGCGCTGGTCGGGCGAGAACGAAATACGCGGCATCAGATGAGATAAAAATCTTTTTGCATTAACCATTATCTCTTCCCATTTTGTCGATGTAGCTTTCAGTACTTCCTTAGCCAACGCGGTGTAAAAATCTTCTTCGGTGCGTACATTGAATAAATCGACTTGACACACTTTGATTTTCGACTTTTGCGTCGACACTTTTGTTGCCACTGCATTTACCAACGATGTCTTACCCCAGCGTCGCGGCGAAATAATGATGGTGTTGATGCGGTTACGGAAATTTGTTTCCAACAACGCCGACTCTTTTTCCCTGTCTGTAAAATCAACCGATGTAGCCAGTTGTCCGAATATAAAAGGAGCCAATTCCATAGCTTTTAATTTCCCACAAAGATATAAAACATTTTTGTATCCCACAAATTTGTATCACCTATTTTTAGTTCAATTTTATGACCTATTTTTATGTGACGCATTTTTATTTCAAATTAAATTATTTCACTACTGCCCCGTCCGTGCCATCGAATACGGTAAAATATCACGCAAGAAGGGGCGGTATCATCACCCATAGAGCCGATACTCGTCTTACATGCACCCTTGCACAACCCAACCATCACATGATAGTAGGGTTTAAGCACAGAATCCTAAAGCCTTGTATATTGATTGGATTTGCTCTTAATGGCAGTGACACGTTTCGGTTCCATAACCATAATCTCCGTATCCATGCCATGTTCCGTCAGAGCAGATAGCTGTGTATGTATAGTAATCCAGATCATACCAATTTACCTTAGTTCCGGATGGATACCACTTATTACAGCAGAGTCCCCAGCAGGGACACGCTTGACGACAATATGTATCACTGCATCTTTTTGTTCCCGCGCAACACGATCCTGTTTCATTGCTACCATCGGGAACACAACAAGCGGCAATACTGGCTGTACTAGTGTTGGAGGTACCGCTGATGCAGCCGTTCAGTGTAAGCGTGACGTAGGCATTGTAGCTGCCGATATCGGTAGCGGTGGTTTTAGTGGTGCCGGTGCCACTCACACTGCCATACCAGTTATAGGTGCCACTCTGCGGAAAAGAAACGCTGAAGGTAATGCCCGTGCCCGCGCACTGATTACCGTTATTAGCTACGATGGGGATTGCCGGAACACTAACCACCGTTACTACCCACGAGCCGGTACTGGTTAGCCAGGCCGTATTACACGTACCGTCTTTCGCTTGTCGTGTGTATGTTCCCGCTTGCGTGGGAACATACGTCGCATTGTTGCTACTGCCGATTGCTGTACCATTGCGCAGCCACTGGTAAGTAATGCGTCCGTCGCCGCCGCTGGCGGCAGTGGTGCTGCCGATAGTGGTATACGCACTGCCACTACACAATGCTTGTCCGGTGCTGGCAATTGCGCCCGCCGTAAAGAAAGGATTCGTAATAATTCCTTCCGGGTTATTAGTAACATCAGTAACAGCAGTGACACAAGCTCCCGTGTAGGTTTTTACGTTCGCACCTAACGTGGTGCTGCCGTTGATCGTAAACGGGGGCGTGCCTTTCAACGTATAGATGCCGTTGCTCATTATGGCTTGTGGCGGGTAGTCTAACGCATTAGCGCACCAGTCAAACTGGGCGGGCATACCGCTAAGCGTAAGGGTTACCCGCTGGGTTTTACTTGCCGAGCCCGTTACCCACACGCCTTTGCTCGCGCTTACTAACGTGCCTACGCTGGTGCCGCTGACAGTAGCGCGTGTCCAGGCGCCTTTGCTGCCATCGACATTAACGGTACGGTAATCGACAATCACCCACGTTTTGTAATTGTGAGTACCGGTGCAGGTTGTCCACACCAGATCAAAAGTTACTTGCTTGGTGTTGTAGTTGGCGGCCACTTGCCGCACCGATACGCACGAAGCAGCATAGCTTGCCTGCGCGAACAGTACGGCGAATAAT
>JAVBNJ010000045.1:0-7612 GCA_031551625.1 Bacteroidales bacterium
TTTTTCGGCAATAAACGGCAGTATACCGGCATCGACGTCGCCGCTGCGGGTACCCATTACCAAGCCTTCGAGCGGGGTGAAACCCATTGATGTGTCAACTGATTTTCCGTTGTGGATAGCGGCAATAGAAGCGCCATTGCCCAGGTGGCAGGTAATTATTTTCGAATTATTGAAATCCAATCCTGTGATTTGACAAGCCTTTTGCGCTACATAGCGATGGCTCGTGCCGTGAAAACCGTAACGGCGCACTTTATATTGTTCGTAATATTTGTAAGGCAAGGCATACATGTAAGCATGCGCCGGCATTGTTTGGTGGAACGAGGTATCGAACACCGCTACCTGCGGTACTTGCGGCATAATGCTTTCGATAGCTTGAATACCTTTCAAATTGGCCGGATTGTGCAGCGGTGCCAGGTCAATGCATGCCGCAATATTGTTGCATGCTTCGGGCGTTACACGCACACTACCCTTGAAATATTCGCCGCCATGCGCTACGCGGTGACCCACGGCTGCAATTTCGTTCAACGATTTCACCACTCCGTATTCCTTGTCGGTCAACAGTTCCAGGATAACGCTGATACCCGCCGTGTGGTCGGGTGCATTGCACACTTTTTTCAATTTGTCCTTACCGGGGACGCTGTGTGTAACCACACTGCCCGATAGGCCAATACGTTCCAATAAACCTTTTGCCAATACGTTGTTGTTGGACTCGCTTTGCATGTCGAGCACTTGATACTTAATCGAAGAGCTACCGCAATTCAGGACTAAAATATTCATAAGGGTTAAGTTTTTGTTATTAAGGCCGCAAAGATACAATTTTTCCGGCGTAAAATAAAACAAAAAAAAATTTTCAGTGGAAATTGTCCGCAAAAACAGAAAAAGACCAAAGAAAGAAAAATTATTTTCCTATCCGCCAACGGCGCAAAAGCCCGGCCTCGTCGGGGAAAATACCGCGCTGCACGGCGCGTACATCCGATGTTACATAGAATGCCTGCGAATCGAAATGATGAATAATTTTTTCGACTTTCTTCGATTTTTTGCGGTTGATAACGGTTTGCACAATGCTCACTTCGCCTTCGACACCTTCGCCATAACTGATGGTAGCGCCGAAACCCTCTTTATTGAGTGTGTGTACCAACTCTTTCCCATGCTTTTTGGTGTATACACGAATGAGTAAAGTGCCGATGGCCAACCGCTCTTCAACCAGCATACCGATAAGACTACCCGTAGCATAACCGCCGGCGTAGGCAATGTAGCATACAAAATCGTTGGAAACCGCCAGAATGCGGCTGATAACCAAAATCCAAATGAATACTTCGCAGAAACCGACCAACGGCGCCAAGTATTTTTTTCCTTTCGAGATAAAAATAATACGCATGGTGCCCAGTGTAACGTCGCAAATGCGGGCCAAGAACACCAGAAACGGCAGGTATGGATATGCAAAAAGTGTATCTAACATGTATACTTAATTTTCCGCAGATCTCGCTGATTACGCAGATAATTACTTCACCGGTATACAGGGGCGAACTGTACTTCGCAATGACGCGATAGCTAAAACTATACTTGCGTAATTTTTAATTTTAAACTTTATACTATAGTACAATCGTCATGCCGAGTTGTGCCGACAGGGCTTTCATGTCGCGGATATAAGTGGCATTGATGTTTTCGACGGCCAAGTATATCTGTAAGGTCGAAATCTTGAAATTCATTGCTATACTTGGGTTGAAATAAGTTTGCCCGAACAGGAAATTATTACCTACCGACACCGAGAACCAATCGCCTACCAAACGGTTGTACATAATAGTAAGCGCGCTGTTGTTGAAGTTTTGCAAAGCATCGGTACGGAACAACATCCCTACTTTGTTATACTTTTGGAAATCGTAGGAAGCCGAAATAAATAAACGGCCTTTCAGCTTGGTAGTATACGATTCTCCGTCGCGTTCACGCACGGAGAATTGATCTTTCAATGTATCTACCAAATTTTTCATCAAATCGCCGATATTGCCCACATCGTTGAAACCTTCGAACGAGAAAGGTTTATTGACATTCTTACTTTCCTGGTATTTCACTTTAGAACCCCAGTGTATAAAACCCCAATCTATCAGACTGACGCCTACATCCAAGCCTTTCAGCGGTGTTTTGTAATACACGCCTGCATCAACACTGGCACCCACATTGTCGAACGGATTGGAGTCAATTTGTGCTGTTTTAATAAGGATATCCGACGATGCCAACAAGTTGTATGTATCGGCATCGGTAGCCAGCGAAGCTTTGAGCGACGAGCTGTAGGCATTGTAGATACCTACGAGTAGCTTAGCGCGTCCGCCCACTTGCCAGTTCCGGTTAATCTTATAGGTGTATCCAAACGAAAGTTCGCCAAATGCTTGTCCCAGCAGCGAACCATCAATAATGCAAGGTTCATTGACAAATGCAGAGTTCCCATTTACTAGCAATTCCACGGCATCCTGCGGCACGCCTATGTTACCATACCCTTTGGCAGCCAAACCTACCGTAATGAAGTGAACTGTATCTATACGTTTACCAAAGGTAAAAATATCGTAATTAAATTCGGCAAACACTCGGCTGCTGCTTGTAACAGCATTGGCCACTCCGGGCTTCACAAACAACGAATCGTTGCGCTTGGTAAAAATATCCGACCACGAGATGGGCGTAGTAGCCGATACGCTGATGTTGGCCAAAAACGGTACGCCGAAATACATCTGCACCGTATCGGGTATGTTAGCCGGGTTGCTGCGCATAGCTTGCGGCGTTGTATTCATAAAATGCAACAAAGTACTTTCCTGCGCCACGGCACGCTGCATAAATACAGCCAACACAATAACCGATGCTAAGAGAATATGTTTCTTCATATATTATTCAATAAGCTGCGGTGACCTCGGAGGGATTCAAACCCCCGACTTTCAGAACCGGAATCTGACGTTCTATTCAGCTGAACTACGAGGCCAAGTTTTATTTTAACGTACAAAGGTAGTAAAAATTTCAGCACTGCCAAACTTAAAAAAATTTATATCTTTGCAGCCGATTATTAAATTGATTAATATGAAAGCATACGTTTTTCCCGGACAGGGAGCCCAATTTGTTGGTATGGGAAAAGATTTGTACGACAACGTACCCCAAGCCAAAGACTTATTCGAAAAAGCAAATGGAATCCTTGGTTTCCGCATTACCGACCTGATGTTTGCCGGCACCGATGCCGACCTCAAGCAAACAAAAGTAACCCAACCTGCCGTATTTTTACACTCCGTTATACTGGCCAAATCGTTGCCCGACTTTGCTCCGCAAATGGTGGCAGGGCACTCGCTCGGCGAATTCTCGGCGCTGGTGGCAGCCGATGCCATGAGTTTTGAAGACGGATTAAAGCTGGTAGCCGCACGCGCCATAGCCATGCAAAAGGCTTGCGAAGTAACGCCTTCTACAATGGCTGCCATTCTTGGCCTCGACGACAAGAAGATCGAACAAATATGTGCCGAAACCGAAGGTATTGTGGTTGCCGCCAACTACAACTGCCCCGGCCAGTTGGTGATTTCAGGAACAGTAGAAGCTGTGAATGCTGCTTGCGAAAAGTTGAAAGCTGCAGGCGCTAAACGCGCCATGGTGCTGCCCGTAGGCGGCGCCTTCCACTCGCCGCTGATGGAACCGGCTCGCAAGGAACTGGAAGTAGCGATACATGCTACGCCGTTCCAAACGCCCCGCTGCCCTGTGTATCAAAATGTAGATGCCAAGCCCTACAACGATCCTGCCATTATCAAGAACAACCTGATTGCCCAACTCACCGCACCGGTGCGCTGGACACAGATTATTCAAAACATGGTAGCCGATGGCGCTACTTCTTTCACAGAACTCGGCCCCGGCACTGCCCTGCAAGGCATGATTAAGAAAACCGCCCCCGAAGTAACTGTTGAAAGCAAGCAAACACTGTAGGCTTCGCGCACGAAAACGTGAAAACAAAAAAGCATGAATGGTATTTTCCATTCATGCTTTTTACATGTAAGCCTTGTGCTGAAAAACTACCGCACACATCTGATAGTGTAACCCGAACCGTAATTCCAGTTCAACCTTGCAATGAGATTATTATCATAGAAACATCGTTGTATGGATTCAGTAGTAACATAAAAGGCAAACCATCCCAAATAAAAATAAGTAACGCCATAAGTTGAGTGGGTATTATAACGGATACCTGCCGGAACAACCGAAAATCCATAATCATTCGAGGCTTTAAGTTCCGGAGTATACTTCCATGCAGGATAAGACACATTTGGTTGACAATACTCGTCGTTTTGCGGACACATATTGGTACTGGACAATCGCCGCCCCGCGTTTTTGCCAAGTTTCACACTCATAACAGCCGAATCGTGTATTTTTGCATTACAATCGCCCTCTACACAATCCAACATACGCCCCCATTCCGGATCGCTTGGCAGATTCCAGCCCGGCGGACATACACCTTGTACACCGGAAGGACTCGCAGTCGTAGTGGAAGCCGGCGTTCCAAGACCATTCGCAGACATTGCTGTCGGCAACGGATACAAAGCACCATATCTGTCACACCAACTCTTCGTAGAAACAACCATAGAGCCAGCATCGAAGGCGGGACACCAATACATACCAGTATAAGAAGTAGAAGTTGCGGCGGTAGTTGGCGCTGCCACATTGGCATACCAAGTCAGGCTCTTCCGGTAATCGAGGTTTTGTGCCAACCACCAATTGCCATCGGGCATTTGTGCGATGGCATAATATCTACGGCCTTCATTGGCATTTATCTCGGCGGTGCCGCTTACCCGTGTATCCTGTATACGTGCCCGCCAGTTATTGGCAGCCAGACCATCCCGGTAACAGCTACCGGCAATCAAATCGCTGCCAGTGTAAGGACATGTCGCAGAATAGGCCGTATTATTAGAGCCGGAAGATTTACACTCATTACCAGCAGCTATTGTATACGTGGCAAATGCAGTATAATAATCAACACCGTTAATAGTATTGGTTGCCGCTGTTTGCTTCATAGTAGCCGTAGCTGCATTGCTACCAATAGAAGTAGCATTTCCCCAAACAAGAGTTCCGCCGGTGGGGTAACCAGTTGCGGTAAATGTCATCACATACCCTTCAGTAGCTTGTATTGCACTACGGGAAATTGTTAAAGACGGCGGCTTAATGCTTACTACCACCGACCGGCAAGTAGTAGTACCACAAGAACCTTCGGCACGGACATAATAGGTTGTCGAGGTTTTAGGGCTAACCGTGTAGCTGGTGCCAGCATACAAAAAGCTCCCACCACAGGAATTACTGTACCATTTCCACGAGGCATTGGTACCCAACACCCCGCCATCGGGCTGCAAGGTTATACTTTCACCGCAGTAGATTTCAAAGACGTCCTGGGCCTGAACTGTAACAAAAGCGCTACAGCATAGTGCCAACAAAAGAAAGAGTTGTTTTTTCATATAGTATTTGTTTTTAGTTTATTGATTACTGATGATACGAAAGGCCGGGACACTACCGGTGCAAAGACCTTTGGGTGCGCTGCTGGAGGTACAGTTTACGAAGCCCGGGCAATTTGTACGGTCGGTGATGATGGCATATATTTTGTTTTGTGTATTGTAAAATGTGTAGGGGTTTGCATTGCCAATAGTCGTTACGCTGCCACCGCTATCTGTCAACACAAAAGGCGGTGTGCCATGCAACACTATTTTATTTATTTCCGTACTTGATGGAAATTGCAGGTTGGGCGGATAATCTGTGGCAGTAGCGCACCAGTTAAACATACCGGAAACATTGCCTAACTTCACTGTCACTGTGGCTGATTGGCCGTTAACACCCGTTACATAAAAACCGGTAGTGTTGCCCGCCGTGTAAGTACCGTTGGTAACGGTTGGCGTGCCGCTGACAGTAGCGCGCTGCCAGGCTCCTTTGTTGCCCAGTACATCCACCGGTTGAAAATCGACAAGGCACCACACTTTATTTAAATGCGTAGTGCCGTTGCAGCCTGTCCAAGTTAATTTAAAGGTTACCTGCTGTGTTTGGTAGTTGGCGCTCACTTGAGTCGTAGAAACACAATTAGCCGCATAGCCGGAAATGCCGCACAGCATGACAAGTACTGAATAGTAGATTTTTTTAGCTGCGCTGAACTCACAACTGTGTTTAGATTTTAGTAGTGTTCGGTTCATAATTATTTTGTTTTAAATTTTAACTAATTAGTTAGTTTATCTATTAATGGGTGAACGAATTGTTGTAGCTTTGGGAACTGGTTCTTTTATCCACCTTTATCGCATTCATCTGCAAAATCTGTGGTTCAACAAACACAAACGATGAAACCAATTCCCTCTACTACATTTATTCTTAATTCTTCATTTTCAATTCCTAATTTAAACAACAACCCCGCGCTGCAATATTCTATTGCTGCCTCTTTGCTTCAATTACTCAATGCTATTAAATAAAAGAAACGTAGATTTTAATTTACTCCTACTTGAGGTCTTCAACTACCTATGCAATGAAATAAATCAAAACCCACGTTCGGGTGATTTACATTATCTTCACTGCATATTGAAATTGTTGAAGTTTCAAGTAGAAGAACGGAAACTTTGCTTCCTTATTAGCAAATCGAAAGAACATCTTATTATACTACAAAAGTATACTATTTTTTTTTAACGACCAAATAGCAAAGTGTTAAAACAACGTTAAAAAACAAAAACCGGCGCGAAAACATTCGCACCGGTCATCCGTATTATCTGTGTAATCAGTATCTCAATCTGTGAAATCTGTGGTTTATTTCAGCGATTTCACCACTGCTTCAAAAGCTTTTGGCTGGTTCATTGCCAAATCGGCCAAAACTTTACGGTTCAAGTTAATGTTATTTTTGGCAAGTTTACCAATAAACTCAGAATAAGTCATTCCAAAGGGGCGCACACCCGCGTTGATACGTTGAATCCACAACGAACGGAATGTACGTTTTTTCACTTTGCGGTCGCGGTACGCATAGGTCAACCCTTTTTCGTAGGTATTTTTAGCAACTGTCCACACGTTGGCACGCGCCAGGAAGTTACCTTTCGTAAGTTTGAGAATTTTTTTGCGGCGGGCTCTTGAAGCAACCGCGTTTGTTGAACGAGGCATATTGTTTTTGTGTTGCGAATGTCAGCGTTTCCGCTTTGCGGAACTCTTTTAGCTGTGCATTCTAGTTAATAATTTCTGTTTTTAAATTGTGTAATCTGTAATTACGCTACGAGCAAATCTTTGATGCGTTTTTCATCGGATTTAGAAACCAGTCCCGATCCCGTCAACGCACGTTTTTGCTTGGTTGTTTTTTTCGTCAAAATATGACGTTTGAAAGCGTGTTTACGCTTTACTTTTCCCGAGCCGGTGAGCGTAAAACGCTTCTTAGCACCGGAGTTCGTTTTAATTTTTGGCATAACTTTATAATTTATAATTTATAATTTCTGATTTCTAATTTTTAAAATCAGTTATTTTTTCTTCACCACAGGGGCAATCATCAGAATCATGCGCTTGCCTTCAAGTTTCGGAAGCTGTTCCGCTTTTCCGTATTCTTCCAAATCAACCGCAAAACGCAACAACAGTTTTTCGCCCTGCTCCGAGAACATAATCG
>JAVBNJ010000114.1:0-27755 GCA_031551625.1 Bacteroidales bacterium
CGACGAAATGTAGTTGACAAGGAAGCTGCGGCTATCCATATTTTTGATGGCATATTCCACTTCCTGCGGCAAGTGTGGCGCCAGTTTCACTATGTGTAATGCTACATCACGAATAGATCCGAGCAGTGCATCGAACTGTTCGTCGGGCGATTTCGGCCACACATCGTTGCGTACTTTGATGGCTCCTACAAAATACGGATCATCGGCTACCATGCGTGTCAATTCAAACCGTTTTACCCCTTGCAGAATAAGCATGAATGCGCCATCGGGCAGCTCTATCAATTTCAAAATTTTGGCTACTGTGCCTATTTGTAATAAGTCGGTCGCTTGCGGATTATCTATCTTCGAGTCGCGTTGTGTGATAGCGCCCAACAGTTGTGAACCCGCTTGTGCATCGCGTATTAAGCGCAACGATTTTTCGCGGCTCACCGTAATGGGCATTACCATATTCGGAAACAATACCGCATTGCGCAGCGGCAACAACGGCAACTGTTTCGGAATATTCTTTACCCCGTTGTCCGTATTGTCGTCCTGAAAAATCGGAATATAATCAATTTCTTCGCTTCCCCAATTGGATGAAAACATGTTCATTTCTACAATATCCTTATTTAAAAATTATACAAAGTTAGAAAAATGGCGTGATTAATGTAATATAAAATCCACCTTGCCCCAATTTATTGATGGCATAATCGATGCGAAACGCTATGTCGTAATACGTTACTATATCAATTCCCGCACCACCGCTGTACAGGAATGAATTTTCGAACGTATTACTGGGCGTAGCATATTTGTTGTAGGCATAGCCAAAATCGGTAAACACATTCGCATAGATTGTAAAGTGAATTTTGTTGAACTTATACAATGCCGACAGCCATTTAATTTCAAAGGTTTTTGTGGGCATTACCAAAAAACGCAACGTGTTTTTCAGGTAAATAAAATATTGCCCGTCTACCACATAATCCTGGTACCCGCGTAAATAATTACTTCCGTAGCCCAATGCCTGTTGGAAAATATACGACTCGCTACTGGCCGCCGATAATTTGACTTTTGCTTCGCCTGCATAGAACCAGCGGCGGGCAAAATGCCAGTATGTATTCAGTTCGGGGTAAATGGCGATGCCCATAAACCGGTCGGTCAAATCCATGGACGCATTGCTTGCTATTTGCCACATAGTGCCGCTGAGCGGGTAGGAGTGGGAGTCGCGCCAGTCGTTGGTGTAAGCATACGTGGCAATAAGCGTATTGCGCGATGTATTGTTACAGCCCCAGTAGTTGGGATTTAGTGCCAGTAAGGTGTCGCTGATATTTTTTCGTTCGAAATTCAGGGCAGCAGTGTGCAGTGTGCGTATGCCGGGCCGGTACGAGTAACTTACGCCGGCTGCATAGCATTCGCGGATAGGGCTATCATTGATTTTAACATACTGTACTTTGTTATCGACGGTTTCGTAGGCGGTGTTGTATACCATGTTGTAGGACGTCGAAAGCCCGAACAAGTGTTTACGATCATCGTCAATGGCAATATTGCTGTAACCGATGGAAATACCGCGTTGGTAGCCGATGCGTGCATTGATGTGCAGTTTCTCATTTTGCCCGCGCATATTTTCAATATTTACGCCTGCGCCAAACGAAAATTTCGACCAGTCGGGATGTCTTATCCATGTACTGATATTCCGGTCTTCAAACACTAAATCTACAACAGGCCATATATACCAACGCTCTTCGACTTTGATGTGAAAGTCAATAGCGGTATCATTATTCACCAAACTGTCGGTAATGTATACATAGTTGAACAGCGACGTATTCATCAGGTTACTGTGTGTGCGGTCTATGTGTTCCGCCAGCTCGTTAAGGCTTATCGTATCGCCTTGCTTGAAGGTTAATTCCCGCATGATGACAGATAGTCGTGTTATTTTATTACCCGAGATAGCAATATCGTTGACCACAAACCGTTGTGCCGCCACTGGAGCGGCCAATAGGCATAGCAACAAGGTAATAAAACAAATTCTTTTTCGCATACAATTTATAAAGATACAAAATAATTAGGAATTAATAAAAAAGTAAAGCTCCATTTATTTAATGATGGAGCTTCTGTTTTGATATATAAACCTATCTGTTATGCTTGTTTTTCTTCCGCCTTGTGTCCCGAAAAAAACTTGCGTTGGAAGAGCAGCAGGTAGAATACGCCGATGGTAATAGCCGCATCGGCAATATTGAAAATGGGACGGAAAAATAATGCGTGCCCTTCGGCATCCCTGATGATTGGGAAGTACAGCATGTCTACCACTTTTCCATGCAGGAACGACGCGTAGCCGCCGCTTTCGGGCAAGAATGTGGCCACTTGCGTATAGGTCGACGCATCGAATAGCAATCCGTAGAACAGGCAGTCGAAAATGTTGCCAGCCGCACCTGCCAAGATAAGTGCGAGGCCCAGCATTACACCGCGAGGCGCATTGCCTTTGCGGTTCATCTTCACCATTTGAATGGCAATGAATGTGACCAACACAATGCGGAACAAACTCAATAAAAGTTTGCCCATATCGCCGCCAAATGCCATGCCGAATGCCATCCCGGGGTTTTCGGTAAAGTGAATGATAAACCAATTGCCGAATACACGAATTTCACTTTCGAGCGGCATGGTGGTTTTTATCCAGATTTTTACAACCTGATCAATAACGAGTATTGCCGCAATGATAAGGATGGCAAGCTTTCCCGACGATAACTTAAATTTCAAAATTCAAAGTTTAAAATTTAGTATTCGGTTACTTGCCTTCTTTTGCTTCGATGCTTAACGTAGCATGGGGCACCGAGAGTAAACGTTCTTTGGGAATCAATTTGCCGGTTTCGCGGCAGATACCATACGTTTTGTTCTCAATGCGGATAAGCGCGGCTTCGAGTGAACGGATGAACTTTTGCTGGCGCATAGCCAATTGCCCGGCTTCTTCTTTCGACAGGGCAGAAGCGCCTTCTTCCAATACGTTGAAAGTCGGTGCTGTGTCTTCGGTATCATTACCACCTGTGTTGTTTACACTTGATAATAGCAATTCAAAATCTTTCTTCGCTTTATCCAACTTTTCTATAATCAGTTGTTTGAATTCTTGCAATTCTTTATCGCTATAGCGTGTCTTTTCTTTTGTTTCAACTTTCTTTGCCATAAATAGGTCCTCTTTAGATAATATACAAAGTTAATAAATATTTTACACTTTAGCAAGTTGTATTTTTATCGGTGTTTCGTCTAATTCTATGGTTGTGCCGCCTGCAATCTCGTCACTCAAATCGATAGACACGGTAAGGGTTTGCGAAGCTATCAAATCCTTGAAGTCAGCAACTGCAGTTACTACGTCGGAATGTTTTTCGAGTTGAACTTTTATTTTGTCCGTCACGTCGAAACCACTTTCTTTGCGCAGGTTCTGTATGCGGTTAATCAATTCGCGAGCTGTTCCTTCGCGGCGCAGCGCTTCGGTAATCGTAATGTCAAGCGCCACGGTAAGCGTGCCTTCGGTGGTCACCAGCCAGCCTGGCAAATCCTCCGAGGTAATTTCCACATCTTCTTTTTCCAATAGTACTTCGCCAGAAGCCAACACTAATTTATATGCATTCGATTTTTCGATGGCGCTGATTTGTTCTTGCGCGAGCGCAGCTACAGCAGCGGCAATTTCTTTCATTTGCGCACCGTACTTTTTGCCCAGCGTTTTGAAATTGGGTTTTATTTTTTTGACAATAACGCCGGTGGTGTCCGTCAAAAATTCCATTTCTTTTACATTCACCTCGTTTAATACAAGCTGCTTCACGGCTTCCAGTTGTCTCTGCATTGATGCGTCGAACACCGGAATCAACATTTTGGTGAGCGGCTGGCGTACTTTAATATTCACTTTGCGGCGCAGCGCCAACACCATTGATGAGGCTCGTTGCGCCAGCTCCATTTGCTTTTCAAGTGTTGTGTCAATTAGTTTTTCGTCGTGTGCAGGCAATGTCGTAAAGTGTACCGATGTTTCTTTGGCATGTCCCGTAACGCTGTTCAGATCGTTGAATAAACGTTCCATGAAGAACGGTGCAATGGGGGCTGCCAATTGTGCCACGATTTCTAAGCAAGCGCAGAGTGTTTGGTAAGCAGCCAATTTATCTTTTGTCATGCTGCCACCCCAGAAACGTTTGCGATTCAAGCGCACGTACCAGTTGCTCAGATGGTCGCACACAAAGTCTTGAATCATGCGGCCTGCAGTGGTTACATCGTAATCGTTGTATGCGGCATCTACATCTTTTATCAACGAGTGGAGCAATGAAATAATCCACCGGTCGATTTCGGGACGCTCTGAAATGCTCACAGGTTCTTCGTTTCCGGTGTAGCCATCGACGTTAGCATAGAGCGCGAAGAACGAGTAGGTGTTGTAGAGTGTGCCGAAGAATTTCCGGCGTACTTCGTCTACACCGGCAATGTCGAACTTCAGGTTGTCCCATGGTTGCGCATTGGTAAGCATATACCAGCGTAGCGCATCGGCACCGTAATCTTTCATTACCCCGAATGGTTCCACGGCATTGCCCAGGCGTTTGCTCATCTTGTTGCCGTTCTTGTCGAGGACCAGTCCATTTGATATTACATTTTTGAACGCCACCGAATTTTTTATCATTGTAGCAATGGCGTGCAGCGTGAAAAACCAGCCGCGCGTCTGGTCAACGCCTTCGGCAATAAAGTCGGCAACCTTTTGCCCGGTGCCGCCTTCGAACGGATAATGATCTTGCGCAAACGGCATGGCACCGCTGTCGAACCACACGTCAATCAAGTCCAGTTCGCGCTTCATCGGTTTGCCGCTTTTCGACACCAGTACAATATCATCGACATACGGACGATGCAAATCTATTTTATCGAAATTTTCTTTCGTGTTTTTGTTGGGGACAAAGCCTTTCGTTTTCCACAGATTAACTTGCATTATGCCTGCAGCAACGGATTTCTCTATTTCGTTGTACAGTTCTTCGGTGCTGCCGATGCAAATTTCTTCCATACCGTCTTCGGTACGCCAAATGGGGAGTGGTGTTCCCCAATAGCGGCTGCGCGAGAGATTCCAGTCCTGCAAATTTTCTAACCATTTTCCGAAGCGGCCGGTACCGGTGTTTTCGGGTTTCCAGTTAATTGTTTTGTTGAGTTCTATCATGCGCTCCTTTACTGCTGTAGTTTTTATAAACCACGAATCGAGTGGATAGTACAACACTGGTTTGTCGGTACGCCAACAGTGCGGATAGTTGTGCGTATGCTTTTCTATTTTGAATGCCAGCCCTTGCTGTTTCAGCATTACAGCCAAGTCCACATCAAGTGAGCCCCCCTCCGGCTCCCCCGAGGGGGACGGATTCGGGTCGTAGGCATTTTTTACAAAACGACCGGCATACTCTTTGTATATTTCCACATTTACATATTCCTTTACAAATGCGGCATCTAATTCTTCGATGCGGAAAAATTTGCCGCTCTTGTCTACCATTGGTTGGCGGTTGCCGTCCTTGTCAATCAACAACAGTGGCGGCACACCGTTGGCTTTGGCCACGCGGTCGTCGTCTGCACCAAAGGTAGGAGCAATGTGTACAATGCCCGTACCGTCTTCGGTAGTCACAAAGTCGCCTGTAATTACGCGGAACGCGCCTTCGCCCGGATTCACCCAAGGAATTAGTTGTTCATATTCGACACCTGCTAAATCCTTTCCGGTGTATTCGGCCAATATTGTTGTTTCCGTTAAGCCATAGCGGCTCAACGCATCTTTACCTAAAATTATTTTCACCGGTTCTTTCGTGTACGGATTGGTTGTTTCCACCAGTGCATACGGAATGTTTGGACCTACGGCTAATGCAGTGTTCGACGGCAATGTCCATGGTGTGGTTGTCCACGCTAAAAAGTATACTGTATCCTTTGCGAGGATTTGCAAGTCCCCCTTGGGGGATTTAGGAGGGCGTATCTTAAACTGCGCTACACACGTGGTGTCTTTCACATCGCGGTAGCAACCCGGTTGATTGAGCTCGTGTGTGCTCAAACCCGTTCCGGCAGCGGGAGAGTAGGGCTGTATGGTATAGCCTTTGTACAGCAATCCTTTGTTGTAAATATCTTTCAGCAAATACCACAGCGATTCGATGTAGCGATTGTCGTACGTGATATATGGGTGTTGCATGTCAACCCAATAGCCCATCTGTTGCGTGAGCGACTCCCACTCGCGGGTATATTTCATTACTTCCTTGCGGCAAGCGGCGTTATAGTCGTCCACCGAAATTTTTTTGCCGATATCTTCTTTCGTGATGCCCAACATTTTTTCGACAGCCAGTTCCACCGGCAGTCCATGCGTATCCCAGCCTGCCTTGCGCTCTACAAGGAAGCCTTTTTGCGTTTTGTAGCGGCAGAACACGTCTTTAATTGCACGAGCCATCACGTGGTGAATTCCCGGCATTCCATTGGCGCTGGGCGGCCCCTCGTAGAACACAAAAGCCGGATGGCCTTTGCGTTGCTCAAGCGATTGTTCGAATGTTTTGTCCGTGTCCCATTTCGCCAACACTTCGCGGTTGATGGCGGCAAGATCTAATTGCTTGTATTCGTTAAATTTCTTGCTCATAAAATTTCAGGCTTGAAAAAATAAGCGACAAATATACAAAAAAATGGTTAATTTTGAAGATTAAAATCGAAGAGACTATGAATTATTTGGATATTATTATCGGCATTCTTTTACTGATTGCATTTATTATGGGTTATCGACAAGGTTTTATCCGGCAGTTTTTCGGCTTACTTGCCTTGCTGCTGGGTGTTTTCTGTGCCTATAAATTTTCGCATTTTGCAGCGCACTATATTGCCCAATGGACACAAGCCAGCGAAGCGGTAGTCAATGCTGTGGCGTTTGCCGTAACGTTTATTGCGGTGTTGGTGGGTGTCAATTTTGTGGGCATTTTTGCCGATAAAATTATTACAATGGTGGCGCTCGGCTGGCTTAATAAAATGCTGGGCATTATTATGGCGCTGGCCAAGGAAGTGTTGATTCTGGGCGTGATTATCGTTATCCTCGATATGTTCCATATTGTACCGAAAGCACATGTCGAAAAATCGTTTCTTTACCAACCATTGGAAAATATTGGCACCACGGTGTTTCCTTATTTGAAAAAACTATTGACGATGACGTTCGGCTTGTTTTAGGTATTCCTACAAAGGAACAAAGTGCACAAATTTTTTACTTGTACAACTTCTTTTTTTAGCTTGCCAACCACAATGTGGTAGGATTTGTGTGCCTCGGATACAAGCATGGCTTCGGACGGAAAGTACTTCCTGCTATCAAATGAATCGCATCCATATTGGTTGATTCAAAAACTAACCCATCATTTGTCAAAAAATTGTATCTTTGTACTGTTTTTTTTTAAGAACTAACCTAATTATTTTTACTATGAAAAAGTTGTGTGCCCTATGCTTTCTTGTTATTGCATTGTTGAGTGCTTGCTCAGGTAATAAAACAGAAAAAGGAATATCCATGATAACACAAAATGTCGCTATCGTACAGCAAACCATTGATTCGCTTAAAGCGCATAATGACAACCTTGACGAAATACGTGCTGCCAAGGGTGTGCAACAGGCCGCTTCGCTGTGGACAGAAACCGATGGCACCGCTGCCGAGTTCACGGCATTCTGCGTAGCCAACTATGTGAACAACGAAGACGAACGTCAAAAATTATTTTACACGTTGTCGGATAAATTTGAATTATTGTTCGGCTATTTCAACCTAATTGATATCAACCTAAAAAAACCGATTCACGAAACGGGCTATGAATTGCAAGATGTTGACTACGAGATGGGTGGCTACGATGTGTCGGCGCATTTCAGCAGCGATATGTTTGCCAACAAAGTAGCGTTTACTACGATGTTAAATTTCCCGTCGTATTCGTTGCCCGAAAAAGAAGAGCAAGGTGGCCAGTGGAGCAGCTTGCAATGGGGCTATGCGCGGTTGGGCGATTTGTTCACGTCGCGCATTCCGGCCGAAATCAAGCAAAACGTATCGGCCACTCTTGCAGCAGCCGAGAACTATATCATGGATTACAATATTATGATGGGCGAGTTGCGCAACGATAAGAACGAGGCGCTCTTCCCCGAGGGAATGAAACTAATTTCGCACTGGAACCTGCGCGACGAATTGAAGTCGAACTATGCCGATGCACAACGCGGGTTGGAAAAACAGCGTATGGTTTACACTGTAATGAAACGTATAGTAATGCAAGAAATTCCGGAAAAAGTAATTAACAATAATAAGGTTCTCTGGAATCCTATTAGTAACAAGGTTTTTGAAGATGACAAAGAAATAGCCGCCGCTGCCGAACCCGACACACGTTACAAAATGTTGCTTAATAATTTCAACGCATTAAAAGCAGAAGACCCTTACACGCCGCTGGAACCAACGTACATCAAACGAGCATTCGATGGCAGCATGGAGTTTTCGAAAGACGAAGTGAAAGCGATGTTCACCACATTCATTTCGTCGCAGCAAGTGAAAGAAGTGGCGACATTGATAGAAAATCGTTTGGGCCGCAAGCTCGAACCGTTCGATATCTGGTACGACGGGTTCAAGGCACGCAGCAGTATTTCCGAAGAGGCGTTAACAAGCAAAACCAGTAAATTATACCCACACGCTAAGGCCTTTGAGTACGATTTGCCGGCTATTCTACAACGGTTAGGTTTTTCGAAGGCCGAAGCCGACCGTATTTGCGGAAAAATACAAGTAGATGCTGCCCGCGGGTCTGGTCATGCATGGGGCGCTACGATGAAAGGTGATAAAGCACATTTGCGTACGCGTATCCCTGAAAATGGAATGGACTATAAAGGTTACAATATTGCCATGCACGAGCTCGGGCATAATGTAGAGCAAACCATCAGCCTCTATGATGTGGAATATTACCTGATGAACGGCGTTCCCAATACTGCTTTTACCGAAGCACTGGCATTCGTGTTCCAGAAAAGAGATTTGGAAGTCCTTGGTATTACCGAACAAAATCCGAATAAAGAAAATTTGCAAACGCTCGATATTTTCTGGGGGTGCTATGAAATTATGGGTGTGGCATTAGTAGACATCGGCGTGTGGGAATGGTTGTACACCAACCCAAATGCTACTCCTGTGCAATTGAAAGAAAATGTACTGCGTATTGCACGCGAAGTGTGGAACAGCTATTACGCACCTGTGTTGGGCGAGCTCGATTCTCCTATCTTATCTGTATATTCGCACATGATAAACAGTCCGCTCTACTTAGCCAACTATCCGATGGGGCACCTCATCGAATTCCAGTTGGAAGAACACTTGCGTGGTAAAAATTTTGCTACTGAAGTGGAACGTATTTACCGGATGGGCCGCTACACGCCGCAACTGTGGATGAAACGCGCCACCGGGCACGAAGTAAGCATAGAATCAATGTTGAATGCTACGGAAAAAGCAGTGGGCAGTTTGCAATAGATCGTAATTTTGAATTTTAAATTATATGACTGAACAAGAACGTAAAAAAATTATTGATTTAGTAAAACGGGAAGTAGTGCCGGCTATCGGCTGCACCGAACCGGTAGCCGTATCGCTGGCGGCAGCAAAGGCGGCCGAGGTATTGGGGACAAAACCTGAAAAGTTGGATGCATACCTAAGTGCCAATGTGTTGAAAAATGCGATGGGTGTTGGTATTCCGGGCACCGGTATGATTGGCTTGCCAATTGCTATTGCATTGGGCGCCCTCGTCGGCAAATCGGAATACCAGCTCGAAGTGCTGAAAGACCTTACGCCGCAAGCACTTGAAGAGGGTAAAAAAATGATTGCTGATAAGTGTATCAATATTCATTTAAAAAATGATGCACCCGACAAGCTCTACATCGAAGTAGTGGCAAGCGCAGGTAACGATACGGCTAAAGCAATTATTATCCAACAGCACACCAATATTTGTTATGTAGAGAAAAACGGACAGGTAGTACTCGACAATAAACCTTCTTCCGGCAAGGATAGCAGTAGCGACACACCGGAACTTACCATGCGTATAGTATACGATTTTTCTATGACTGCCCCTCTTGACGAAATACGATTCATTCTTGATGCTGCTCGTTTGAACCGCGCTGCTGCCGAAGCTTCACTGCAAGGTAACTACGGCCACGCTATGGGAAAAACATTAGCAGGCGTATATGAAAAACGATTAATGGGAAACAGCCTACTGTCAAAAGTACTTTCGTTCACCTCGGCCGCATGTGATGCACGTATGGCCGGCGCCATGATTCCGGTAATGAGTAATTCGGGTAGCGGCAACCAGGGAATCACAGCAACAGTACCGGTAGTGATATATGCCGAAGAAACTCACCAGCCTGAAGAGAAATTGATCCGTGCATTAATGTTGAGCCACCTTACGGCCATTTATATCAAAACATATTTGGGACGACTCTCTGCATTGTGTGGTTGCGTGGTAGCAGGAACCGGTTCGGCATGCGGTATTACCTACCTGATGGGGGGCAACTACGAACAGATTACGTATGCTGTAAAAAACATGATTGCCAATATCACCGGTATGATATGCGACGGTGCAAAGCCCAGTTGTGCACTGAAGGTAACCAGCGGAATTGCGACGGCGGTGTTCTCGGCTATGATGGCCATGGAAGATAAAACGGTAAGCGCGGTAGAAGGCATCGTGGATAATGATATTGATAAAACCATCCGCAACCTGGCGCTCATCGGCAAAGAAGGCATGAACGAGACCGACCGAATTGTGCTGCAAATTATGACTGGAAAATAACAGCAATAAGTAAAAATAAAAAGGCGAACAACTGTTCGCCTTTTTTGTTATGGAAGTGTTATCAAGTGATCGCAGCCGCCCATGGAGAGATTGCTCTGAAATGGGAACGACAAGCAGTTGTCATAAATTTTTTTATGTTCCGCCACGAATACTTTAATTTCGATGGTTTCACTTTCTTCGGCATTGCTGTATATAGTGAGGTTGCACAAGTACCGGTTCAATGCTTTGTCGAATACGACATGCGCCTTTCCGCGGCATTGGTTGCCGCAAAAAGCGGCAATCTCATTTGCGGGATTGGTCAGCACGGTTTCCTGTTGGGCAATCTGTGCTTGCAGGGTCATGCTGAATTGGAAGGCGGTTTCCGTGGGCGCTACCCAACCGGTTTGTTCCACTCCGCCATCAATAACACCATCATCATCTTTTTTACAGGCGTTGAATACAATGACCAGTGCGGCAGTCAACGCTACCAGTCGGAATATATTTTTAAATGTTTTCATAGTTGCCGGTTATTTTTTAATTACATTAAATACGTTGCTTTCGCCATTGCTGCTGGTCATGCGCAATTGGTAAATGCCCACAGGTAGTTTACCGATAATGTTTGCATCAAGTTGCAGCAAATGCTTGCCTTCGTAATTGAGCGTGTATGCTTGGTGGAACACCGTTGTCCCCATAGTATTAAACAACATGATGGTTACGGTTTTCGGCTGTTTGGCATCTACCGTAATGTTCAGCCGGTTGCTAAACGGATTGGGGTAGATACTGATTTCGTCGCCGCTTTCCGTAGTCAATACTATCGGATTGTCAATAGAGCCAAGCACAGCGTCCTGCTTGAAAGGAATTATTTTATTCAACGGTATTTCCTTACCGTCTTTTTCCAACACAAAGCGTATGGCTTCGCTGGCATTGCCATGCAAGCTAAGGAAGACACGTTGCCGTCCGTTACCAATACCCGTAATGGTAGCAATGCCCCGCACTTCGTTGCCTGCTTTGGCAATTATACGAGTTCCTTCCGGCAGTTGTTCATTATTGGGTAATACCACTTGTGCAATCATTGATGCGTTGTGTTCATACTTCGAAGCATGGGAACCAAGACCGTTAACCATGGCAGCATGATTACGCACGGCTGTAGCCTGCTGTGTTTGCAACGAAGTAGTGGCCGGATAGTTGAACGTCGATTGTTGGGCTGCTTTATACATGTATCCGGCATTGGCATTCATGTTTTCGAGACTGCCTATCCAACCGAGGTTCTTATCGTAGACTGCAAATTCGGTCATTGATTTGATGATGTCGCCTTCACTTGGCGTCAGTCCGCTCATGGCTTCTTTCAAAGTCATGTGTACAGTGGGTATATAGGGTATCCAGTTCCAACCTTGAACTAAGTTTATAGTTACATCGGCAGGGTTCAGGGCAGTGCCCGAAATAGCCAGTTCGCCGGGATTGGTTACACGCAGCATGTACATACTTGTATTAACAAGGCCTGCATCGTTGAGCGTGGCGTTCGACCATAGTTTTTGCGCACCGCTGTAGCGGCTGAACTGTCCTGATTTTTGTCCCTTGAGTTCATCGCCGTCGACGGCGGCCACAGACTGTAATGCGCGGTTAAGATCACTAAAGGCGGCCGACTGGTTGTTGAATGCAATCCAGTTCCAACCTTTGTTGAGCGCAATGGTTTGCAGGATTTTGTTGGTAGTGGCTATCATCTTCGGGGCTACCGGCGTACCGACTATAGTATTGTTCTTGAATGTTACGTCGGCAGGTGTAAGGTCGGAATATAATTTACCCGTACTGGCGTCCCACGCGCGGAATTCAACCGGTTTGTTCTCGCTGTCGCCGTATATAGTGAGGAACACTTGCCACATATCGTAGGCTTCTACATACTTGGGCGACGAGAGTCCCACACATTCCCCACCCACAAAGGCTGCCACAAGGTCATTCTTATCGGTTGAGATAACATTGTCGATTTTCAATTGTCAGAATACCGACATAGATTTGTCGTACTTGCCTGCGTCGACTGTCCAGGAAGGTTTTTTGCCTGTTACATTTACGTTGAGTGTAATGGGTTCGCGATAGCTCCCGCTAAGGTATAGCGTTTCTTCGTACGAACCGATATTAAGTCCTGCATTCACTGTAAATGTTAACTCCATGCTGCGGTTGGCTTGTACAGATCCGCTTGCAGGCGTTACCGTAAGCCATGAGGGAATATTCTCAATGGTAAATGATTCGACTGCCCCACCGTTGTTGACAATGTTCGCTTTGAATGTAAATGCACTGCCTTCTTCTTTGGTAATAGACAACGATTCGTCTTGCCAGCGCAGGAATGCCTGGCTGATATAGGCATGCCAGGTAACCGGCGAGGCCATACGGTTGCCGTTTTTGTCTTTCAGGTTTTGTGCTGTGATGGTTACGTAGGTGTGTTCAATCACATCTTTATTGTCAAGCAGATTCAGTAACACTTTGTCTTTGTTGCTTACAAACTCAAAGGCATAGCTCGACAGCGGGCCAGCGTCTTTTACAGGAGCCGTTTCTGCCGATGCACTGCCGTTATTGGTAACAGCTACAGGGGTGCTTGCATTACTTACTTGGTCTCTTAACGAAAAAGTTAGTTCTTTCTGGTTATTGTTGTTGAGCACATACTCATCGAACGGATAGTATGCTATTAGTCCTACTTCAGAACCACGCAAGCGGGTGTTGCTGAAATTAGCAATATAATTTTCAGTCAATGCCATATTCCAGATGCGCACTTCATCGATGTGTCCGTTGAAATAAAGGTCGCTCTTGGCAGTCGTATTCTCTTTCCACTTACGTGCACCGATGCTCATGTTTGCTCCGGCCAGCGAGCCGAATTCAAGACCTTCGACATAGTAGTTAAGCAATCCATCGGTATACATGTTAGCAGTTCCGGTGCGCTTAACCGAGAGCGCAAAGTGGTGCCATTTATCATCCGCTACACTGGTTGTACTTACTTCATACACTTTTCCGGCGCTTGCCACATTTATTTTACCGTTTTGCAGGTATATGCTCAACGTGTTGTTGGTAGCGGTTTCCAACTGACCATCGCCACGTCCGCAAGAGAACAATGCGCCATTTCCCGAAGCGGTTTTGAACCACATTTCAATTGTGAAATCTTTCTCGGGACTAATAACCACGGAGCTTCCGGTGTTGATATCCAGATATGAATCAGAGCCTGTAAAGCTAATAGCTTTTCCTTCGGGCAACAGTTTCCAATTGCCGTGCAATTGTGCATGGCGGCTACGCGCTTTGTCTTTAATAAGCAGGCCTTTTCCTTCGTTCATCGGCCAGTAACCCAACAGTCCTATTTCGTTCCCCAGCAACAGGTTGTAAAGTCCGCTGCTAATCGCCGCTTTGTCGAGCACACGGCTCCACAGTTTCAAGCCGTGTATATCCGCAGCGGCATAGTTGTTACCGGCAGCATTGCGGCCTACACGAATTTTCCCGTTGCCGGTGTAGGCAACTGCTTGCTGGTTGTCGATTTCCTGTGTCGACGAACTACCGATTGCATAGTATGCGTTAAGTTTGCCATTGGCCGCATTATATGTTACAGCAATATGTCCCCACTCGGCGGTGTTGGCCAACGGGTTCTTCCCGGTGTACACCTGATTGCCCACAGTTACTTGCAATTTATTGTCGGCAGCAAAGCCAATTGCAAACTGGTTGTTGTCCGCACCATGGCTAAAGATAGTAGCGGCACCGGTTTGGTTGCGTTTCACCCACATTTCCACCGTAAACGATTTGCCATTCAGGTCGAGGCCATGCTCGGTGTCCATGTAATCGCTGGTACCGTTGAAATGAACCGATGTGTAATGGTCGTGTCGTGCACCGGCTTTGACGCCTTCAATCGTAAAGTTCGAAGTGGTAATCATTCCTTCGGCAAGGTCTTTGTTGAATTGTATCAGGATGTCGGAGGTAGCGCTAAGTATACCGTCGGCAGGTTGTGGTTTTCCGAATACTTTAGGGCGCACCATATCTTTGATTCCCGACACCGGTATACTCTCGGTTTCGGCAATCACATTACCATTACTGGCGCATACAGTTTTTGCCCGCACATCGTAATTTCCGTCTACTTCCTGATTCATTTTCCAAACATAAGAAATATAGGTATCTGTTGGTTTCAACAGTGTTTTCAGGCCTTGTGCCGCAGTGTATTTTGTTTGGTCGGCATAAAAGTTCATCAGGTTTTTCCATTCCGAGGTGTTTGATGGCTTGTATTGCAGTTCCACATGGTCGAAGTGACTGAAATTAATATCATAGTCGTTTGCTACAATTACCAGCGAGTCGCCGGTTTCGGTATTCACCGTCCATTTATCAAGCGGTGTTTTCACGGTAATGTCGCTGCACGAAGGAATAAATTCAGCAGAGATTTTTGTTTCGGCAAAAATATTTTCACCGAATCCTGTCGGGTCATACTGGCAAAGCGATACAAGCAACAGGCGGATGTCGTCGTAGCGGTCGGCTACCGGACCTTTGTTGACGATCAGTGTTTTTTCCAGTACTTTCCCTGCTTCCACCATAAACATGCGTCCATTGCCAATTGCGGAACCGTCGATTTTCAATTCGGCGCCATTGGAGTTGGTATTCTCGTCTACCATCAGTTTATACCATACGTTTTCGTTTGTTTCCGACTCATTCTTCAGTTCTAGAATAAATGTAGCCGGCCGGCTGCTCGGAACTTTCACGGCATAGGCGCCGCCTTTTACAGTCAATACAGGGACTTCGATACGCATGGTTCCTTCACTCAGGATATGTTGTCCCGGTTGGTAATACTTGGTACGCACTTCGCCTTCGTAGGGGCAGCTGGTGCGGCCTCCACGGGCTTTGAATGCAATGGTGCCGGATTTTGTCCAGCCGTAATCTACGGTTATCTGGTCATCGTCACCTTCTTCCTGCAACACAAAACCAACTGTTTTTTCTTCGCTGGTGCCGCTGCTTGTAGAAGTTTCCGTACTAATGGTCATTGTTTCTTTGGCGGTAACCACCATTTCCATACCACATACTTCCACACCTGAGCGTAACCCGATGCTGGGGCTTACGACAAATGAGAAATCGAAGTTTGTTGTTTTGGATTCCGATTTACTATTGCTCCATTCAATCTTGGCGCCACTGCCGAAGCTGTAGTTGCCGATTGTTTTCATTTCTACTTTTTCTTTTTCATTCTCGGCCAGCACTTGTTCCCAACGTTCAATCTGGTTGTTGTAGTATATAACGGAATCCACATAGCTTTTCATTTTTTCCGATTGCGTGTATCCGTTGGGAAATACGGTCACGTAGCTGGGGCCGTTATAATAGTTTTGTGCCGATGCCGCATTGTTACCGAATATCTTGTCGGTATTCTTACGCCCGAAGTTCGGGTCGTCTACCGGAAGCACACTGCAATACACCGGATGTGTAATGAGAGCAGGGTTTACCTGCGAGGGTGCAAGCGGCTTCAAGAGGAGCTTCAAGTTATCTTTCCATTTCGGTATCATTATATTTTCGAGTTCCACTTCGGTGTAAGCAAAGCGGGTTCCGAATGTTTGTCCCACAGCCATTCCTTGCGATTTGGCAATGACATACGAACTACTACCATCGAGCGGAAACAGGACATCGGCTACGTCGGCCACTTCGGCCAACGGAAGTATCGTAACCGAATTGGTTAATCCGTATTGGATATTGGTAGAATTGCCGATGAACACATCGCCCAAATGAGCTACATACATGGGGTCGTCCGATGTTTCGAAGCGTTCCGTAAAAGTTGTTTCTGTTTCCGTTTCCGTTCCGCCTTTGGCTGTAATGCTTGTTTCGAGGTTGGCATCCACTTCGGCAATCACTTCTACATCGGTAATTACTCCGGCGCCCAGTCCTACAAAAGTGGTAATCTTGGTACCCAAATCTATCTCCGTACCTACTTCAATTTTCAATTCGTCCGACACCGAAAGCGATTGCATTTTTGTAATTGTCGTTCCCTTTTCGAAGAACGCATAGCTCTTGCTTCCCGGAGGGTCGTGCAACACGGCTGTAATAGCATCGGGGCCGGCAGTCATAAAGTCCGTACCGGTGGTGCGTGCGCCCAGCAAGAAGGCTTGCAGGTCGGCTTCGGGACGGTTCCACAAATAGCCGATGTTATCAATTACCAACGAGGTACTGAATGCTTTGATGCCGGTGGTTAAATCGGGGGCTCCGGCAAGGAATGTGTACACACCGTTACCAGTACTGTCAAGTTCTACGGGTTCCGGATCGGCAAGCGCCAGCGCGTTCGAGAAAAACGCCGTACCGCCTAATACAGGCGCAGTGTAGGTGGCATTGGGTGTAGCTTTGTAGTTGATATATTCTTCGTAAGCTTTCAGCGCAAAACGATATGTTTTTCCCTGACTGAACACGGGTTTACCGAATGCGTACGTATAGCCGGTGGCCTCGTCGCCCGACACCAGTGTAACAGTATGTTTATTGCCTGTAAGCGGGTTTTGCTGATCGAATGTTTTTTCGCCGAAATAACCAACCGTTTCATTGTTTTCCAATTGTTGTACGCTATAGGTTGGCTGCGCCTGATAGAAGTACGTCCATTGCTTATGGTAGCTCACCGTGTCGGCTTTAGCAACCGACACATAATGGTCTTTTTGTTTGCCGGTGCCTTTCACCAATACCGAATCACTCCAGTTACGAATATTGCGCGACAACATGTTTGCATCGCTCACAGCAGCATTGCTCAGGTCCAGCACTTCCTTCTTGCTGTAGACCGGATTTATTGCCACATTGTTTGCCACGTTTATATCCTGTATTTCGTACATTTCGGGATATACCCAAGCTACAAACTCGCCGGTGGTATCGTTCACATGCACGGTAATTTCATTACCTTTAACAGCCACTTTACTGTAATATTCCTGCGCGGCATTTCTCTTCCACTGTCCGTCGTTATGTTTGTAATTGAACGTAAATTCTTCCGACTGGTCGTTGGGATTGGTAAAGCTGTACACCGTTTTTTTGGCTTTCAATACCAGTTTCTCCACACCGATATTATTTCTTGTTTCGCCAAAACCCACGGCTTTATTGTGCTCCACTTTACCGCCTACCACATGGCCAATAAGTTTCACTTTCGTAATATCTTTGAAGTGGACATCGCTCAGGTCGTTCATGAACACTTTATTTTGGCCGCCTTCAAGCAACAGTCCATTAGCTACAAACGTGTGCCCATTTTTC
Organism: Bacteroidales bacterium; assembly: GCA_031551625.1. Lineage (GTDB taxonomy): Bacteria > Bacteroidota > Bacteroidia > Bacteroidales > UBA932 > JAVBNJ01. The sequence goes on from JAVBNJ010000114.1 coordinate 17,943, forward strand.
ACCACTTGCACTTCGTGTTGACCGATGGGTACATCAATAGTGTAGGTGCCATCGGTATCTGTTGTAATCACAGAGCCATCGTTGCGTGTAACGGTTCTGCCATCTACCTTGAACGAACAACCTTCTACCGGGTAGTTACCTCCTTCGTAGTAGACCTTGCCCGACACTTTGAATGACGATACATCGGTAAAGTCCACATTGTTGTGTACCGGCGACACAGCATTGAAGAACAACGGCCGGTCACTCGGATTAAATTTGTGTACGCCAAGCGCCGGAACAATCGTATATTGGTTGCCGTCGCCAAGGAACGGAATGGTATTTATCAGGTAATGCCCGTTCTTGTCGGTAACACCTTTAATTGCCAATTGTGTCGCCGTGGGAACTTCTATATCGTTACGTTTGTTTGCCTCATCGCCTTTTATCTTACCATGGTTCTGATTGAATACGCCGTTGCGTCCCGAAATGTCGAATACTTCGTCGGTTTCCAACTCGTCGAAACGGTAATAAGCAGTCAATCCCTCTTCGCTTCCGGCTATGTAGCGGTTATAGTTTTGTTTGATTTCTTCGGCGGTCAACGCCTTTTTCCACAGGCGCACTTCGTCCATATAGCCATTGAATAGCTGATTGGAATTATTAGCTCCCAATTGGAAAAGGGATGCTGCATTGGCCGCAAATTGATTTCCCTTGCCTGCCAGCTCCATCGTTTCCACATATTCGCCGTTTATATATAATTTTGCTTCTCCTTTCTGGGTAGCCACATCGGTTACTTTGCTTGTAATAGTAAGGTGTATAAACTGGTTGCTATTGCTTGGGAGTGTGGTAGCAAAACTTTGGTACGTACGCACGCCGGCATTGTTGTTGAAACAAAGAGTTACGGCGTTTGCATCCTTAATCGTTACTTCATACCGTCCTGCGGCAGTGAACAAATAACGCCATTGATCGAACGGCGGGATAATTTTAATCCAAGCCTGGTAACTGAATTCCGTGGGCGACAACAGCCCTTCCTTATAGGGCACCTCTACATATTTTTTAGAGGCTGGGTTGAATTCGAGCGTACGGTTAGTTGCGCTGCCAGTGCCTTGTACCAACACATCCACCCCTTCTACAGCCGAACTGCCTGCGTAAGCTACACGTCCGCTCACGGTCCCATACGATTGTGTGAAACCGGTCGATGCAATGGATGTAACAATTGTATTCTGTCCCCCGCACTGGACTATAGGTCTCAATATATAATCGTAGTACACGCCCGGCGAAGCGGTGTTATCGTCGAAACGGTAGCTATTTTCAGTATTCGAGGCTTGGATTTCCTTCAGAAATTCCTCGATAGCTCCCGGAACATGCTTCTCTTTCCGGTAGATTGAAAAGGCCGTAAAGTTTGTAGCATCGGGGCGTTCTACTTTCCAAACCAAACTTACGCGGTTGGTGTAAAACCCTTTTGACACATCGAATAAAGTAACTTTAGCGGTCATATTACTCGGCACAATTGCGGCATCTTTGCCTGTGTAATTTTGTATATCAGCACCATTTTCTTTTATTTGAACAGTGTACTTAGTCGCCACACAGGTTGGTATGCTACTATCAGTATATTCTCGCAATGTATAACTCAGCCCCGACACTACCACTCTATTGTCGCTTCCCTTGTTGGCTATAATATCGTATTTCCAATTACTTTTTACTACTCCCGGGCCGAATGTCCAACTCACTTTTTTTGTAGCTACATCAAAGGTAAGACTTTGAATTTCGGCAGGCTTCGGATCTATCGTTATAGCATGTTCCACATGATAAGTTGTCCAATTCAAATTAGCCCGTTTTATACGGAAATAGTATAACGCATTAGTAGTATAGGTTACAGGATTGTCAATCTCTATTGAATATGCCGTTTTGCTTTTATCGTATTGTACACTGGGTGTAAAATCGTGCCCGTCTTTCGTCCAATCCTCCCCCGATTTAGCCCACTGGAACGAAAAACCATCGGTCGGCGACTTGTCTGTTCCTGTATACATATTCCATGTTAACCGCAACTTGCCGTTTTTCAAATCCTGCACCTGCAGGTTGTAGGGTTGCGGATAGGGAGGAATAGTATATACATCGGAATATTTTATGGTATACATATTACCCGACAAAGGAGCCGTACAATAATAATCGCCCCGGAAAGATCCTACTTTCACGGTCTCCCCGTTGTTAAGCTGCGCTAGCGATAGCACGGCGCTTGTCGTCAATGTTTGTAGCGAAGCGGTGTAATTGTTAATCGTCGGGGCTGCCACTGTGCTGCCATTTTTATCAAAACCCGATGTTTTCGTTTCGAGGAACAGTCCGTTTTTGACGTCTTTAGTCCCCATATCATTCGTCAAACTGAATCCGGGAATATTCACATTCACGCTTAACTTGGCATCCGCACCAATAGAATAACTGCTGATACCCGGCTTATTCAGCGGGTTGCCGAACACCACAGCCCGTTTGTCGTTCACATTATCTAGATACCATACAAAATTATTGATGCATTTTCCATTCTCGGCACAAAGATCGCCCCGGAAACGGAATATAACTGGCTGGTTATTAAATGTTTGATGATACCATTTGAATGTTGCAAATGCAGGAGACCCCACATTCGTATTAGAGCGATAATATTGCTTTCCCTGCCACTCGTTAGAAACGACCGACTCCGGCAACCCCGCACGCGTTTCATTAGTAGTAATACTGCTGGTAATTCCGCTACTCTTCTTCACATCGAGCCAATACCATGATTCGTTGCTTTGCGACCGCCCAATTGTAATTTCAAGCAATGTAACATACGACATACCATCATTAGTAGAATACTCTATATAACCTTTGCTCAGTCGCCTGTCATATTCATCGGAGTAAGGAGTGGGATATCCCCTCAAGTCTACCTTGTCATTATTATACCCGAAATCGCGCTCGTCGTAGAACGGAATACTTAATACTACGTAATTGGAGTTATACTCTTTAATACTAAACGTCGTCCCGTCAAATGGCCAGTAAATCGAAACCTGGGCATGTACACTACTTAAGCCACTAAGCATAATTGCTAAAATAGCTACTAATAATTTGGTTTTCATAAGATTGTGATATTAAAAATATTTTTTTGCTACCTAATATATTTCCATAGCACAAAGATTGTATAAAATTTATACGGGAACAAAAAAAATTGGTTGCAAAACATGTTTTACAACCAACTTTTCAATCAGATACGGTGTATTAACGATTCCGCTTAAATTCAGAAGGTGATAGTCCCGTCACTTTTTTGAATACCCGGTAAAACGACGAGCGGTCGGCAAATCCCGCACGAGCGGCTATATCGTCTATCGTACGATTATCGAACTGCTTATCCGATAGCAACTTCACTGCTTCGCGTACACGAAACTCATTGATATAGGTTTTGAAATTGATATGCAAGCCCTGATTAATAACTTTAGAAAGATGACTTTTAGGAATCTGTGTCACTTTGGCCAATTTCTCCAGGGTCAACTGTTCGTCGGCAAATAATCGTTCCCGTTCTATTTTTGTTTGCAGGGTTTGTAAAATGCTTTCTACTTCTCCGGGTAATAGTTGATTTTGCTCCATCTCATCGGGCAGCACATTTTCATAGGTACTTTCGACCACTTCTTCGCAAGGCGGTAAAAACTGTTGCGATAATTCGAACCTCGACAGCACCCACTGTTGAACCCGTTGCGCCAGTGCGTGATAAGCTTTTCGTTTTTGATAATACAGCCAACCGGTATAACTCAACAATAGTAACAATACAATGGTAAACAGGCTTATCAACAAAAAATTGTTCCGGTAATTCCGGCTTTCTACTTCAGCCAAAGCCAACTCTTCGTTTTTAGCACGTTGTTCGGACAAGAAATGTTGTTGCTCTACCTGCAATAATAACAGGGCATTATGTCTGTTTTCGTGGTCAACCTGTACGGCTATCGCCGAATCAATAAATGCAGCAGCCAACGCGGGTTGCCCCATGTAAGCGTAATACTTGCTTTCTATAGGGTATAATTGACGCAAGTGGATGGTATTACCGGATTCGCGTATATATTGATGGGCTAATTTAATATAATGGTGTGCTTGTCGAAAGTCCCGCTTACCCAAATAAATAGCTGCCAACGTACAACAACTTCCGGCTACAAAGCGGGCTTCGCCATAAGCCAACAATGGAGCTATGCCATCTTTCAATAAAGTGGCCGCCTCATTATCCTCGCCCCGCAGGTGGTGATTCTTTGCCAGGTTAGCCCGGGCTATCCACTGCCAAACCGAATCCTGCGACGCCTGTTCAAGTACTGCCCGAAAATAATAGTCGGACGAATCCAACTGCCCTTGCTCGCGGTAAATAAGGCCTATCGTATTCTGTGCTGTCAGGTTGATCCGGAATGTTACCACCGGTACATGGACTTCAATGGCTTTACGCAACATCGGAATTGCCTGCCGGTAATCGCGGAACAAATAATATAGCTCGCCCAACTTATAATACGTAAATGAATGATCGGGGTATTCACTACTTGTCATTTTCGCCAGCAATGGTTTCATTTGTTCAAAATAATTCATAGCCATAGGCATGTTATCAAACTGCGTCCGGTACATTTCCCCTATCCAATACAGCACCCGCATTTGCATTTGCTTTATATCGTATTGCAAGCTTTTATCATAAAGAGCGTTCAATGCGGCTAACTGGTCATTTTTATCTTTGTACCTCACAAAAACCTCAATGATATCAGCCTCCAGTTCCAGATTGAGATCACGGTGCTTTAAAGCTACTTGCTTCATCTTAGCCAATTCAGCCACCATCTGCACACTGTCCAACCGGGCTATTGTTGTTAACAGTTCGCTATATCCCAAACGGTTTTCAATATAACTTTTACCTATATACTGGTTATAATCTCATACAGGTGTCTTATCTACCGTTTGGGCAACGATATGTGTACAAAAAAAGAATGCTACAATTAAGAATAGATGATAGCGCATAGATTGGTTACGAATTTTACAAAGATAGTAATTTAAACCAAAATTACGAAAACAATAATTCGTATTTTTTCATAGCTTTGTACATTATAATAGAAAACACAATGAATAATAATACGACAACAACACCCAGCTGTGCCTGCAACAACGAGGTAGAAATATCGACGGCAGCTCTGTGGAAGAAATACCTGCCCGCCCTATTCAGTTTTTGCATATTGGTCGGAGGCCTGGTACTCGACTATTATAAACCGTCATTCTTCACAAGAAGCTACAACCGCTTTGTGTGGTACCTGATAGCTTATGCACCGGTGGGTATTCCGGTCATGAAGGAAGCTTTTGAATCATTACAAAAAAAAGAATTTTTCACCGAATTCACTCTGATGTTTGTAGCCACCTTAGGCGCCTTCGCCATTGGCGAATACCCCGAAGGTGTTGCCGTCATGTTATTCTATGCCATTGGCGAATTATTTCAGGAAGCAGCGGTAGGTAAAGCCAAGCGCAATATCAAAGCATTGATAGACCTGAGGCCGGCTACTGCCGCCGTATGGCGCAATGGCAATTATGTGACGGTGAATCCGGCTATGATCGAAATCGGAGAGAAAGTACAAATAAAGGCCGGCGAAAAAGTGCCGCTTGATGGAGAACTACTCTCGGAAGCCAGTAGTTTTGATACGGCCGCGCTTACCGGCGAGAGCAAACCCGCCACTATTCGCCAAAGCGAAACAGTATTGGCCGGCATGCTCAACCTCTCGAAAGTCGTAGAAATAAAAGTAAGCAAACGATTCAACGACAGTGCGCTTTCCAAGATATTGGATCTTGTACAGAACGCGACGACACGCAAAGCCAAAACAGAACTATTTATCCGCAAGTTTGCAAAAATATATACTCCTTTGGTATTTGCACTGGCAGCGCTATTGGTAATTATCCCCACATTGGTAGCGGGCTTGCAAGTATTCGACGAATGGTTGTACCGTGCGTTAATCTTTCTGGTAGTATCGTGTCCATGCGCACTGGTTATATCTGTTCCACTCAGCTATTTCGGCGGCATTGGCGCTGCCTCGCACCACGGTATACTGTTCAAGGGATCCAATTTTTTAGAGGTAATGGCTAAGGTAAACACCGTGGTGATGGACAAAACCGGTACGCTGACTCGCGGTGTATTCCGCGTACAGCAAGTAGTTACAGTCGATTATGATAAACAAGAATTTCTAAAAATAGTGGGGGCTATTGAACAAAATTCGCACCACCCCATAGCCAAAGCAATTACCACATATCTTAACGAAAAAATTAGTTCTTACACTGCAACCGGTGTAGAAGAATTACGCGGCATGGGGTTAAGTGGTATTGTAAATGAAACTAAAGTATTAGTTGGTAATACCAAACTTATACAAAAATCAGGCATAGCCTATGACAAAACAATTGACAGTATTGTAGAAAGCACGGTGGTTGTAGCCATCAACAACCGCTATGCAGGTTACATTACTATTGCCGATGAACTGAAAGACGATGCCGCACAAACCATCGAACAATTGCGTAAAAATGGAGTACAGCAAACCATGCTGCTCAGCGGTGACAAAGACAGCATCACACAAAAAGTGGCACAGCAACTGGGTATCGACGAAGCCCACGGTAACTTGCTTCCCGAAGATAAACTCTGCAAAGTGGAAGAACTAAAAAAATACCCTGAACGTGTTATAGCATTCGTAGGCGACGGTATCAACGATGCACCCGTACTGGCCATGAGTGACGTAGGTATTGCCATGGGCGCGCTGGGCAGCGATGCCGCCATTGAAACAGCCGACGTAGTCATCCAAACCGACCAGCCCTCAAACATAGTAACTGCTATACGGATTGGTAAAGCGACCCGTAAAATCGTCATCCAAAATATCGCAATCGCATTGGGCTTTAAAATAATTGTTATGATACTCGGGGCTATTGGTGTAGCCACCATGTGGGAAGCCGTGTTTGCTGATGTCGGCGTAACACTGATTGCCGTACTCAACTCCGTACGCATCCTGCGAATGAAGTTTTAGTCTCCCTCGGAATTGCACTGATTACGCAGAAAGATCTGCGAAATCAGCGGGAAAAAGTTGTCTGATTATCAATCAGCCGGTTATTGTATTGCTGCAAGAATGCGCGGAACAACGAATCCATTGCCCCAACCCGCTCTGGTTGCAGAGAACGCAAATCCTGTTGCAACAACGGGTCGGCTTCGTAGCGATACAATGCCACAGGCCCGGTTTTATTAGTTTGCAATACATACCCGTCTTGCAGGATTTGATAAATCCCGTTATTATAATTAATCGAAAAATTATTTTTAGATATGCTGTCCAGCATATTTTTCCCAAACGAAAAATACGGCTCATTGAAATGAATATACGACAACACTGTCGGCAGAATATCTACCTGCTGCACCGTCGGCTGTACACGCATGCCCTGCAATGCCTTGTCGCCCGGCGCATACAAGATAACCGGAACTTCGAATGAACCCACGCTTGTTTTGTAACGTTCGTAGTACGACTGGTTCGTGTGGTCGGCTGTAATCACAAACAACGTATTGGCATACCACGGCATCGTCGAAGCGGTTGCGAAGAAACGGCGTAGTGCATTATCCGTATAACCTATACATTGGTGGATCTCCAATGTTCCTTTCGGAAATTTTCCCTCGTAGGATACCGGTACTTTGAACGGATGGTGCGACGACAGCGTGAACACCGCAGCGCAAAATGGCTCCTGCTTTTGCGCCAATGTTTGCGCCATAAATTGCAGGAACGGCTCGTCCGAAATGCCCCAGAACCCGTCGAAATCGCTACCGTTGCCATACTCGCCCTTCCCATAGTAATGCGTGAAGCCACTCAGTTGCGCAAACGCATCGAACCCCATCGACCCGTTAGGTGCACCATGGAAAAACGAACAATCATATCCCTTGCGCGCCAACAGCGTTCCCAAGCCCTCGATACGGTTGTTGGCATATACCGACAACACATACGGGTCGGTAAACGACGGCATACTTGCCAGCACCGATGGCATGGCATCAATTGATTTATGCCCGTTGGCAAACGAACGGTCAAATGTAAGGCTATGCACAATCAGCGAATCAAGGAAAGGTGTATAACTCACATAGTCCGGAATATTGCGTTGCTTATTCAATGCACCAATATATTCGCGCCCCAGACTTTCTACAATAATTACAACTATATTTTTAGGTGTAAATGCCGTTGTGTCCGAAGACTTGTGTAGCGGCGTATACACAGCGCTCAACTGTTCTTCCGAATCATAAAATGCAAGACGCTTATAAGTCTTCCGCTCCAACGTGCGGTAAATAGAAAAAGGTGTATTAAGTACGATACCTATCTCCGCCGGATTATTCACGTACGCCGCTGCATTGTTAATAGATATCGGGCGGGTAGTACGCGTAAAACCGCCACGCACACCTGCAACCAGTAGCCCCACACACAGCGCCATTACCAATGTACTCAACGGATAGTATAACCACGGACTGCGGATGAGCGACGGCTCTACTTTGAACCGACGGTAGAGCGCCACCATCAAGGTTATCAATGCGGCAAAAATCAACACCACGTACCAATAGTCGAGGAAAAAGCGGCCAAGTAACGAACCATTGCCGGCATCGTTGGCAAATTCGCGGAACACCGAAAAGGTGGTGCGACGCATTGTAAAACGAAAGTATATAAAATCGATACAATTGGCAGCCAGCGCCAAACCATTGGTACTATAGAAAACCCACGATGCCGCTCTTTGATAACTATGCGCGTAGCGAAAACGAAACGGAACGATATATATCGCAATGAACAGCACGTTGGTATACAACATCGCCGTGAGGTCGAACCGCAAGCCGCCATAGAGCAGATACATAAAATGCCCGAATGTCATTTGCGGGAACAAACCGGTATTGAGCAGGTAGAACAACACGCGGCACAGCGTAAACAGCCACATTGCCAATAGCAGGCGGGCTGCCAGCACAAAATAAATATTACGTGTAAACAAACGAAGTTTATAGCCTTTCATTGCTTGTCTGATTTTAGGTTGCAAAGATACAAAAAACAGGAAACAAGAGGCCGGGCGCTTTTTAATGCCCTACAACGACTGCTATATTTCAGCTTAGACAAATTTTAAAAATTTGTCTAAGATGAAAACTCATATCTTATTACTATGCCACAATTTGCGCACCCTGCTTGGGAAATCGGATATAAACAGTATTTATCGCACACATCGTACCTGAACAGTAGCACACGACCAAGCATCGGATATTCTGGTACCACAAACGCCATTGTAATAGGAACCGCCGTCATAACAGTCCCCCCATACACAATTTCTATCCACATAATTGGGTGCTACTCCCACTGTTTGTCCCGAACTTATTATATAACTATAGTGAACGAATCCCTGATCCCACAACCCGGCCGTATTACTTCTAATCAAGCAAAGAAACTCATCTACATTAGGGGCTCGCCACGTACCGCAACTGGTACCGGCTACTGACGCATTTTTCACTTCCAAATTACAGCCAACACTTGCTCCATCGGCTACCAAATCCCTGCAATATCCACCAACGGCAGTCAGCCCTGTTGCGCAGCCGCACGAATTAGGCGCCTTATCCCTGGCCCCGCCATTATTAATCACACCAGCCAAGTTGGAAGTATAGGCGCTGTAGCAAGTAATACCACTTGCCGTCCTATACGTACGAACCTGAGCTATATAACTCCCGGCAGTTGTAGCCTTAGATGCTTTTGTCCGCGCCGTACCCGAACTTGCTGTTACGCCTGCCCCTGTCCACTGGTAGCCCGTTGCCCCGCTTACAGAAGAAGACGTAAACGTAATAGC
>JAVBNJ010000049.1:0-8881 GCA_031551625.1 Bacteroidales bacterium
ATAAATCGCAAGCAGGAATAGGGATGCTATTACTATCCACCACCACTTGGGGGTGTTACGCCCGTTGGCGACAATGGCTATAGTCCACAGCACTAACGAGAACAACGTTTTATTGTCCGTAAGATCATTACCCACCGGGAAGCCCGTCCAGTATACGCCGAACGCGGCTTTCTGCACCAGGCAACCGAACACAATACCACCGAGAAACAGGCATACCCACATAATTTTTGCATAAGTCATGAATCCGGTGCGGCGGAAGGCGGCTATTAATCCCGTTAAATTGGAGAGCAACATGGCTACGAACATCAGCAAAATATGCGGAATGAGCAAGGCGGCTGGCACATCGTTCTTGAAACGCGCCACCACCGCGCTGGTCGAGGTTTGCACTACATCGCCGGCTACTTTTGTGAAACGCACGTAGTATTCTATTTTTTCGACCGGTTTGCCCGATGGTAGTTGCGCTGTAAATGTATCGCCGCTACGCACTAATGCACTTTCCGCATAACCTTCCGGCGATTTATGCGAACGGAAAAGGATTTCGGACGTTACGCTGTCCGGTAAATTTTTCACCGTAAATTTCAACGTACTGTATCCTCCGTCAATGGTGAGGCTTCGCGGGAGTTTGGTTTCGTACTCAGTGTCATCAATTGCAAATTTCAGGCGTTGTGGATTTGTTGGCCCGGTCATACGCTGAAACACCACGGCTGCCAAGGTTATCACGATGGCAAGTACCCAATATAAAATGATTTTCTTTTTCATGATATTATTTCTTTATATACCTAACAGGTCAAAAAGGCAAAGACCTGTTAGGGTCGTTATAATTCAATTACTAAATCCAACAAATCGTTACCCCGCTGAACCCGCACGGTTACTGACTGTCCGGGCGTCAGTTCCGAGAGGCATTTCATATAATCTTCGATATTGTGCACCGGTCTTGCTCCCACCAGCAAAATGACATCGCCGTTCTTCATTCCCGCTTTGTCGGCGGGCTTTCCGGCGGTTACAAAATCGGCACGCATGCCGTCGCCTTCGTATACATTATTGAAATCGGGAATAATGCCGAATGTTATTTTAAAAGCGTGTGGCTTTGTTTCACGCTCGCTGCCGGCCTTTTGATATACGGGAGAAGCCGTTGTATTAAGTATTTTTTCGGCTACATAGTAGGTATAATCAAATACTTGTTCCATGCCGGAATAGTTGATTTTATCGGACTTGTCGGCAGGCAAGTGGTAATCGTAGTGCACACCGGTAGTAAAAAACAGTACGGGAATCGAATCGGCATAGAACGCGGTGTGATCCGATGGGCCATAGCCTCCGGCCACCAATGTGAAATGGAGCGAATCGGGATTGGGCACCGATTTTATAACTGTTTCCGCACCGGCAAATGTGCCTGTGCCGTTGATTTCCAAGGTACGCTTGTCGTTCAGGCGGCCTACCATATCGAAGTTAAACATCATCACTGGTTTTGTTATTTTTTCCGGCAGGTGCTGCACAAAATATTTGGAACCGACAATGCCTTGCTCTTCGGCGCCAAACGCCACAATCAACACACTACGCTTTGGTTTTGAAGCGGCTATTTTTTTTGCTAATTCCAACAACATGGCCACGCCCGAGGCGTTATCGTCGGCGCCGTAGTGTACGGCCACCGTGTCGGGACGGCGGCTGCCGGAGCCTTTTCCACCCATGCCCAAGTGATCGTAGTGCGCACCAAACACAATGTATTCGTTTTTCAATTTCTTGTCGCGTCCTTCCAGCGCCATCACTACGTTGTACGTCCATGCCGTATCGCGCGCCACTTTTGATGTATCGCGTTTGATAATAGGAAAACGCTGCAAGCCATCAGCTAAAAGCGGTTGGTACCCGTAGCTTTGCAGCGTAGTGCGGATATAACCGACAATCAACGAATCGGCGGAAGCGCCTGCCAACCGGCCTTTCAGCGTATCCGACGCCAAGTATCCGACATGTTTGCGGAATGCTGTTTCTTGTGCCCACATCTCTTGCGTCCCTTGCAAGAGTACGGCAGAAAACAGGAATACAATACTATAAATTTTTCTCATCGAACGGGTTTCCATTTAAAAATTAATACGGTCATATCGTCGGACTGTTCGCGCCCTTGCTCGAACTCGCCGGCTTGCTGCACAATGGTTTTTACTATTTTTTCCACCGGTTCATCTTTCAGTTCACCGGCTAACGCCAACAACCGGGTGGCGCCAAAAAGTTCGTCTTGTAAGTTGGTGGCCTCTGTAATGCCGTCGGAATAAAGGATTACAGTGGTACCGGGCTGCAACGTTACCTCATTTTGCACAAACACCGTATCGTCGAACACACCGGCGGGCAGGTTGGTAGCCACATCGGCAAAGACCGCTGTATTGCCCGATACAATTGGCGGCAAGTGGCCTGCATTGCACAATTGCATGTGCCCGCTTTCCAAATCGACCACCGCCACAAGCAATGTCACGAACATTGACGACACATTATCGTAGGCCAGCGTTTTGTTGATGATAGATACAATCTGCTGCGCCGAATGGGCATGCGCCACCACTGCGCGGAAAATGCCGCACGTAATGGCCATGAACAGCGAGGCCGGAACGCCTTTACCTGCCACGTCGCCCACAATAAGGTAGAGTTTATTATTGAGCACAATGAAGTCGTATAAATCGCCGCCCACCATTTTCGCGGGTTTCAGTGCAGCGTGCAAATTGATAGGCGCCAATTGCCCGACCGCTGCAAAATTAGTAGGCACCATAGTCATCTGAATGCCTTGTGCCACGCGGAGTTCACTGTCTGTTTTTTCTTTTTCGGAAATCGTAAATTTCAGTTCGTCAATATATTTCAACAGTTCGGACTCCATATTTACAAAGGCGTCGCGGAGTTCCGATATTTCATCGCCTTTCACCATTTCGGGAATAGCCACCGTAAAATCGCCATGCGAAATTTGCTTGGCCAAGCGGGCAAATGTTTTCAGCGGGTTACGCAATTTGCGTATTAGCCGCCATGTGAGCAGGAATACCAGCGCCAAACCAAACACGGCAATGATTATCAGCAAAATTCGTTGTGTGCGGAATTCGGCCAACACATATTTTTGCGGGATAATCAACGCTATCGACCAATCGAGGCGCGGCACCGGCGTGTAAAAGATATATGACTTTTCGCCTTTATAGGTAGCCACCGCCGAACCGGTTAGCCCATCGACCATGGCCTGCCCGATGTTACGCAATTCGCCGTTATGCAACGAATCGGCATACGAGAAAACGGTGGCATCAATGACCAGTCGCTCCTCAGGGTTGGCCAGGAATGTACCGTCGCGGCCTACAATCAGCATAGTAGATTTTGCGTAGGGCTTTACGCTGTTGGCCAGTTTATTTATCCACTCGAGCGAAATATCAGCCGAAAACACGCCAACAAACTTACCGTCTTTATGAATGGGTGCAGAATAAGTAACCATCATCACCCCGTCGTAGTAGGGATTGCTCCAATAGTCGGCATTTGTTTCCTTCGTTTTAGTATACCATTCGCGGAGAAAGTAGTCGTGATTTTCGTTGCCAATCTGTTCGGTGTGTATCGTATCGCGTTCCTGCCACGAATAAAATTCACAGTAGCGCCCCACTGCCGGAAACATATCCGGCTCAAACGCAATGGCCGAGCCATAAATATTGGGGTTGACATTCACTGCATGGCGCGAGAGTTCCGCTATTTCGGACGGCATCAAGTGAGACAGGAATATCGTTTCCTTCAGGTTATCGGGTGTAGCCTCTATATTTTCTAACGTTTTCAGGATACGCTCTTTGGTATTCTCGAGCGTGAGGTTCACATTTTCTTTGAGCCGCTTGTTCGAAAGCGAAGCTGCGTACGAAAAAAACAGGATGAACGAAGCCGCAAATACGGCCAGTACCGTAATCAGTAACGAATACTGGAAACGGTACAAAATAGATTTCCGATGGCTGCTTTTTCTGTTCACCTAATCTTTTAGTTTAGTAACTAAATTATTTTTCTATTTCGCTGATAACCGCATTATCAAGCGGCTTAATGTTGTATAAGAAAAATTTCTGCAGGTTTCCGTGCTCGTCTACCAAGTATTTACAGAAATTCCACGTAGGCGCTTCATTGTTCCAACCATTTTCATTTTTGTCAGTCAGCCATTTGAACACAGGATTTTGAGCTTTGCCGATCACATTAGATTTTGTCATTAACAAAAACGTGACATCGTAAGTTTTGGTGCAAAATTCGCGAATTTCCGCATCGGTGCCGAGTTCCTGTTCTTTAAAATCGCCCGACGGAAAACCTATTACCACTAACTTGTCGTCATAGAGCTTCGAGAGTTCCTGCAAATCGGCATATTGCGGCGTAAACCCACAGTGAGAAGCCGTGTTCACAATCAATACTTTCTTTCCCTTGAATTGGGCAAAATCAATGGTTTCGCCGTCAATCGACGTAAAACTCAATTTGTAGAAGCTTGTTTTACTCTTTTCTCCGGCAACAGCGAATAGAGCTACGCTTAGAAAGCAAGCCAAAAGGCAAAAATGTTTCATGGTTTTCATGATGGTATCAGTTTAAGTTGTTCAATTTACTTGGTTGCCAACACATCGGACATCCGGTAAAGCGCCGGTTGTAGTCCTGTCACAAAAGCAGCCGCACGCAAGGCCCCTTCGGCAAATATGCGTTTCGAAAGCGCGGTGTGTTTTATTTCAATAATCTCGTCGTTACCGGCAAATATAACGGAGTGTTCGCCTACAATGGTGCCACCGCGCACAGCATGCACACCTATTTCGTTTTTTGTCCGGCGACGCATCCCTTCGCGGCCATTCACAATTGTTTTTTTGTCGATATCGTGCACAGCCGACAGTAACATCTTTGCCGTGCCGCTCGGTGCGTCTTCTTTCAGGTTGTGGTGTTTCTCTATAAGTTCAATATCGAAGCTGTCGCCAAGCGCGGCGCTTATACGGTTCACCACATCCATCAACACATTTACGCCAATTGACATGTTGCCCGAATACACCACCGGTGTTTTTGCTGCCGTGTCGCGAATCAAATTTTGTTGCCCTTCGCTGAAACCCGTAGTGCATATAACCACCGGCTTGGTATGTTCCTGTGCATAGCGCAACACTTTTTCGATATTACCTACATGCGAAAAGTCGATAATGCAGTCGAACGGCGCACTGATGACCGAAAGTTCGGCATATACATCAGTACCTGGCTCGCGGCCCACAATGGCAGCCACTTCCACCCCACTCTCCCGCGCAGCCTGCTCCAGTACATGGCCCATTTTTCCGTAACCTACAATTATAATTTTCATAATCTTTTTTGTCCACGAATTACACGAATGGCACGAATTTTTTAGATACACATTAAGACACTAAAAGCAATTACACAAATTTCCTTATTCATTTTTACAAAATGAAACGTTTATATTCAAGACTCTTTGCGCCAAAGTTAATTAGTAAACCAATTCTATTTTAGTTATTTTTAAATAATTTAAAATCTGTGATTCATTTTCAGGAGTGATCTCTGCTTGTGCTTTCAATTCTACAATAATTTTATCATAACATATTAAACCGGCTATATACGTTTTCTGTAATTCAACCCCTTTGTACACTATTTTCAATGATTTCTGTAGCTCGTTTCGTGAAATTAGTGTAATTCGTGGACTACTGTTCTATTTTGCCACTTTTTGTAATTCGTCGACCAATATAGCTTTGTTCTTTTCGCTCATGGCATAGAGCGGCAAGCGGTAGCCGCCAACACCGTGGCCTTGCAGGTTCATTGCTTCTTTCACCGGAATAGGATTCGTTTCGAGGAACAGCGCTTCAATCACGTTGCTGTACTTCACTTGCAGGCGGGTAGCCTCGCGGATGTTTCCTTTGGCAAACTCGCGGCACATGTCGGCCATTACTTTAGGGAATACATTGGCTGCTACCGATATCACCCCCAATCCGCCGTACGACAATACCGGCAACACTTGCGAGTCGTTGCCCGACAGGATAATCAAACCGGGAACTTCTTTCGCAATCTTTAGCACATAATCCATATTGCCGCTTGCTTCCTTGATAGCTACTATGTTTTTATGCATGGCCAAGCGTTTCAACACGCTCACGGGAATATTCATATTGGTTCGTCCTGGCACGTTGTACAGGATAATCGGGGTCTTCACTTTGTCCGCCACGGCTGCAAAATGTTGGTACATGCCCTCGTCGTTGGTTTTGTTGTAGTAGGGTGTAATGAGTAGCAACCCGTCGACGCCCAGCTTCTCGGCTTCGAGCGAGAGGTGCAAGCTGTGCATGGTATCGTTAGAGCCTGCACCCGCAATAACGGGAATGCGCTTGTTCACCACTTTTGTTACATGGCCAATCACCGCCAGTTGTTCTTCGTCGCTCAACGTGGTGGATTCACCCGTAGTACCGCAGGCTACAATGCCGTTGGTGCCCTCGGCAATGTGCCATTCTATTAACTCCGTCAACTTATTAAAATTAACTGTTAAATCATCGTTAAAGGGCGTAACAATCGCCACAATAGAACCGGTAAAGCCCCCCCAACCCCCAAAGGGGGAGTCGGAAGTGCTGCTTGTTATTTGTGTGCACATATCGTTTATATTTTCAATTTACTAAATAAACTTTTTCTAAAACCTAACAGGAAAAGAAACCAAACCTGTTAGGTTGTTTGCTTTTAAGCCTCCTTTGGAGGTTGGGGAGCTTCCAAATATTCTACAATTTGAACAGCGTTGGCAGCGGCGCCTTTGCGGACATTGTCGGCCACGCACCAAATGTGCAGGCTGTTGGGCTGCGAGTTGTCGCGGCGGATGCGGCCCACAAACACTTCGTTGCACCCTGCTGCATTCTCTGCCACGGGATATATTTTTTCGGCTACGTTATCGTGCAAGATGATACCGGAAAAATCGTTTAATTGCTTTTTCACCGTATCGAGGTCGAACGGGCGTTCGGTTTCGGCGACAATAGCCACGCTGTGTCCCGTGCAGATGGGCACACGCACACAGGTAGCCGTTACAGGCAATTCCGGCAAATGTAGTATCTTGCGCGTTTCCTTGATCATCTTCAGTTCTTCTTTCGTATAATCGTCGTCGGCAAACACGTCGATGTGCGGAATACAACTTCTCGAAATATTGTACGGATAGAACGATGGTTTGTCGCCATTGAGCGTAGCTTCCAAGTCTTTTATTCCTTTGGAGCCCGAGCCACTCACGGCTTGGTAGGTCGAATAGATGACGCGCTTCAACCCGTAGTGTTGTTTGATTGCTTCGAGCGGCAACATGGCTTGAATCGTAGAGCAGTTGGGGTTGGCAATGATACCTATAGGCGCTTTGCGCGCATCGTCGATATTCACTTCGGGCACCACGAGCGGCACTTGCGGGTCCATGCGCCACGCGCTGCTATTGTCCACCACAATAGCTCCCGCGTCGGCGGCAATGGGAGCATATTGTTTAGAGATATCGCCGCCCGCCGAGAACAGTGCATAGTCGATTTTGCGTTCGAACGATTTTGCTGTCAGTTCTTCAAGGGTGTATTCCTTGCCGCGGAACAGCACCTTCTTCCCTGCCGAGCGCGCCGAGGCGAACAGGTAGAGATTGCCGATGTGCAGCGTCGATTCTTCGAGCACCTGCAAAAACGTTTGGCCGACCACACCTGTGGCGCCTACAATGGCAATATCCAATTTCTTCATAAGAGTGAATGCGTATTAACTTACAAAGGTACAAAAAAAAGTCCACAGATTTGTCCAGATATTACACAGATATACATTCAACAATCTAACTACAATTTAGCTCGAAGATAACCACGTATTTATTGAAATTTAAGCACTTAAACAGCACCATATTTAATTTTAGTTGCATTGTATTAGTATAGTGTCGTCGTCAAAATTTTCAATATTAGTTTTTTTTCGGGATGTATTGCCGAATTGTAAAAATAAGTTTTAACTTTGTGAAGAGAAATTGGCATACGACTTTTTAGAATACAAAATCCAAATGAGAAAAATAATATTTACAATCATTTTCGTCTTAATTACACTATTGAGTTATACACAAAATAAGGAACCCCTTACACGACCAATACCTCTTGCTAAAGGATATGTACGACCAATAAGCTGTTATGATAAGGGTAACGACATAATAGAAGCGGTAGAGAGTATAGAAATACATGAACCTGCCAATAAAGATGGCAATCAAATACTATTTACAATTCGATTTAAAGGAGGGTCTGATTGTTCCTTTAGTTGTCAGTTGAAAAATATTCGAATAGAAAATAGCGTCGTATATGGCGACATTAATTCAGCAATACTAGTTACCAACATGTGGGGGCATGGCGCTGATAAAGCGTATGGTACTTTTTCATCTGACCAAAATACCCGCATAGAAACATTAGATCTCTATATGTACATGTACCGCACGACAGATCATTATATGTTTTCATGGGTAACTGGAGAATACACGGATGGCCAACTCCCGGCAATTGGCAAACAACGTACACAAGGCCGCACTGCGAACGCCTTTCTTGCATTCGTGCTGTTCCATGCTGCCATCTACCCCTGACTATTTATAACCCGCATTCGCTTTTGAGTTGGTTGACCCAAGCCGCAATGCGATCGTCGGTTGTGTTGGGTTCGTTGTCGGCATCAATGGGCAAGCCCTGGAAAGTACCGTCTTTCTCTAATTTTGACGATACGTAGGAATAGCCCGATGTATCTACACCGCGACCTACCAACTTGGCACCGGCCTGCACCGCGGCTTCTGCAAGAATACCGGCCGCATCGCAAAACGTGTCGGAGTAGCTCGACGAATCGCCGGTGCCAAACACGGCAACTTCTTTGCCTGCCAGGCCGGTCTTCTTCAATTGCGAAACAAAACCTTCCCAGTCGTCCTGCAAATCGCCCAGGC
>JAVBNJ010000032.1:0-12432 GCA_031551625.1 Bacteroidales bacterium
TAGATGTATATGAAAAAGTAGCCGAACGGTTCACAGCCATAAGCCCGGGCGAAGTTTCCAACGTAAAAATTTATGTCCACGACTTAAAAGCAGGCGCCGCATCTATGACAGT
Organism: Bacteroidales bacterium; assembly: GCA_031551625.1. Lineage (GTDB taxonomy): Bacteria > Bacteroidota > Bacteroidia > Bacteroidales > UBA932 > JAVBNJ01. The sequence continues at coordinate 113 of JAVBNJ010000032.1, forward strand.
AGCTATTTATTCGGATAAAGACGGATTACCGGACGTAGCCCTTTCTCCCACTTTGAGCTTAGCAGGCAATAGCATTAAAAACAACGATTATAATACCTTTACATTCCCCATTCCTGTGGCGGTTCCCGAAGTATTTCATGTAGTTGTGGGAAGCACTAACAATACCGTTACTTATTTTGCTATTCCGGCTGCCAGCAGAACAGGAACAAACGCCACCATGTCCTGTTTCTATGAAAATGCCTGGAGTTCGTTTAGCCACGATGCTCAGTTATATACATCGTTAAATATAGTTGCAGAATATACTTATACGGAAGCGGCTTTGACATCAAGCGATTCTTGCAAGCGGAAAGATATAGATGCTACGGAGGGAACAATTACTTTTACTACTACCGGGCATTCATGGCGGGCAAGTGCTCCTTCATGGATTCAATTGAGCGCGGCCACCGGTACTATTAACGCCGGCAACGGCTCGCTGACGTTTACATGCGAAAATAATAGCGATGCCTATACGCGCAAAGGGGATATATCGGTGTATGTGGCAGGGAATTTATTTACAATAAACGTAATGCAAGGCGGATCTGATCCCGTAAATTTCATTGTCCTATATGTCTATGAAAATAAAAATGTGCTGTGTACTTGGGGTAGTCCAGTGCCTGCTTCCGGAGGAATGTCGCAAACAGCGAGCAATGCACATAAAACAACGAATAATTCTTCAGAAGAAATGCTTTCGACGAACAAAATAAACTTCGCTGATATAACTCTGTCAGATATGGCAGACGTCGAATCAAGTGCAACGGAGGCCAGGGTGGCCAAGTCCGCTGCACCCAACGAAGTAATTCTACGTTGGGACAATGGGGTACATAGCAACCAAATCGGATCAAGCGCCGGAGGGACTTTTGAAGTAGCAATCCTTTTTACAACAGGAGACTTAACTCAATACAAAGGGACTAAAATAAAAGCCATCGAATTTTATGTTTATAACATAGGCTCAGACATGACCCTGAATATCCGGCAGGGCGGTTCAGTTGTTTATACCCAACCTTTATCGGGGTTGACGTCGCACTCTTTTAACCGCATCACATTGCCGCAGGAAATCCAGTTAGATGCAACAAAAGATTTGATGGTAAGTTACTCCGGCACACAAGCGGCAGGGAACGAAAATTATATTTTTGGTGTCGATAGCGGGCCGGCTGTGAAGGGAAAAGGCGATTTAATTTCTACGGACGGGGGAGCTACTTTCCAAGCGTTATCTTCTATTTCGTCGGTAGACCGCAACTGGAACCTGGCTGTTATACTGACCACATCATCAGGAATACCGCCTAAATATAAAATATTCCGGGACGGCATTAAAATAGCCGAAGATCTGACGGATGAAATCTATCGCGACGAAACGGCGACTATCGGGACAACCTATTGTTACTCCATTACGGCAGTTTACGAAAACGATGCGTTTTTTGAATCGGTACAAGCGCCGGAAAAATGCGTGTTTATTAAATCTCCTATATCAGTTACGGCCGACGATAAATCAAAAACAGAAAACCAAATAAACCCGCCTCTTACCGGGGTTATCAGTGGAGTTCTACTGGATTCCGATACCCAGGAAATGATTGCCGATATGGTAAATTATGAGTGCGCAGCCAAACTGAATTCTCCGGCGGGCACTTATGCCATTAATCCGGTAATAAATAATACGCTATCGGAAAAATATGTAATAGATCCCATAGCAGGTGTACTAACGGTTAACACCTATCCTACTTTAATAACTCAACAGCCCGTAAGCGCTAAAATTTGTCAAGGCGACTACCATATTTTTGCCGTGGCAGCCACTGGCTTGGAGTTAACTTACCAATGGCAAAAAAAGGATGGAAACACCTGGCAAAATATTAGTGGTGCCAATGCCCCGAGCTATATTATCAATATAGCAAGCCCTGCCGATGCAGGTGTATATCGCTTGATAACCCGTGGCCGATCGGCGGTAACATACAGCGAAGAAATTACGCTTACTGTTGGCCTGCCTGAAAAAACTATTGTAGTTTTCGAATGGGATAATATTCCCACCATCAATTGCAATCCCGCAACCAATGGCGGTTACGTATTTGTAGCATTCCAATGGTATAAAAACGGCACAGCTATACCTGGCGCCACCAAACCTTATATTTCACTGGACAACAACGGCGCCTACGATTGCGAGATGGTAACCAACGACGGAAAACGATTATCGCTGTGTAATTACACTTTCCAAGCGTTGCGCAATGCGGTAGCGGTATATCCGAATCCGGCAAATAAGGATACACAGATTACTGTTAAAATGAAAGGTGCTAAATATGGTACGGTTGTTAACATCTACAATACACAAGGAGGATTGGTAAAAGCCAATTTGCCGGTACATGGAATAGAGACCGGCATTGATGTAAGTGGATTAATGCAGGGGCTGTATGTACTGCAAGTAGTAAGCCCTGATGGAACAAAACAAACCGTAAATTTTGTAATAAAATAACAAACCAGTCGTTTTCATTAAAAAAAATATGAAGCAAAAAATATTTTCACTGATCTTTATATTGTGCCTATGCTTTCCCGCTATGGCACAATCCCAACAGGAAATTTCGTTCCACCTAAGCGGTGGACTGTCATCGTTGCAATATACACCTCCTGCTTCGGCAAAATACACTCCCGGTTTTGGCGGAGAATTTGGATTGGGTTATCATTATTTCTTCTCCCCACAATGGGGCATAGGAACAGGTCTTAATTTGGCATTTTATAATTCCAAAGCAAGCATGGATAGTTACAGCGCCACAACCCCCGAAATATCGGCAATGGGAACGGCATTCGACTTTACTTACACTTACTCCAACTACGAAGAAAAGCTGTCGGCAGTTATGCTGAATATCCCGCTTATGTTACAATTCCAAACTACCGGAAAAAGAGTAATTGTTGCAGCGCTTGGCGGTAAAATAGGATTTCCTGTATGTTCACAGGTAACTACCAGCGGCGACCTGCGTACTACAGGCTATTTTCCGGGAACAAAAGTACTTTACTACGACGATTTGCCGTTAAATGGCTTTGGCAACTACAACGTATCCGGTCAAAAAAGCAATGTTGCGCTGAAACCGGCATTTATGCTGTCGGCCGAAGTAGGAACAAAATGGAATCTGAAAGAAAAGTGGACTCTTTACACAAGTGTTTATTTTGACTACGGATTAAACAACTGCAACAAGTCGGAACCCTATGTGCTTTCCTATAACCCGTTGGCGACAAGCTACCCGGAAGGATTTAACTACAACAGCCTGGCAAGCACAAGCAACAAACTGGTGCCCTTAGCGGTTGGAATTAAAGTACGTGTGAGCCTTAATACAACAAAAAGTAAATAATCCCTGATTGTATAATTTTAATTTTTGCTGAATATGAAAAAGTACCTTTTATATACATTTCTTCTTGGAATCACTATTTTTATAGCGGCTTGCAATACTAAAGAAGAAGCTGCTACATTGACTACCGATGTGGCAGAAGTTTCCTTGCCGGATAATTATGACACACAAAAACAAATTACAATAAATACTTCTGTCGAATGGGTTATCAATAAGCCTGCCGGCGCCGATTGGCTCACTGTCACGCCGGAAAAAGGGATAGGAATTACCAAAGTAATACTTACAGCTGCCAAGAATACAGACCCTGCAAAACGTGTAGCAACTATTAATATAGTAGCAGGCGCGCTAACAAAAAAAATTGCAGTTACACAACTAGCACCTCTTCTTGCATTACCCGGCAATGCCGATCTTATTTCGGGAGAGCACACAAATAATTGTCCATACACAGCCGCTGTGGTATTTACTATTCCGGCTGTCGAACGGGCAACTTCTTACTTATGGTTCCGCAACGGCTTTGCAGTAGCCGAAACTAAAGAGCCTTCGTACGCCGCAAATGTTGCAGGTGCCTACACGGTTGTCGGAAAAAATGCGGCAGGTATTGGTGGCACAAGCCAGGAAAAGCGTATTACAATTACCACCTGTCCGCTACCCGGCGATGCAGGTATTATTACCGGTGCTAATGAAAATATTTGCCCTGTTACAAAAGTGTTGCTGACTACCACACCCGTAACAAACGCGGTAGCTTACCAATGGTACAAAAACGGCGAAGCTATTCCCAATGCTACGGCTCTCACATGCACTGTACGTACCACAGGAACTTATACGGTTGCCGGCGTGAATGGAGCCGGCACTGGCACTGCCAGCGCTTCAAAAGTAGTAACTATGAATACGTGTAATTTAATAGACGCTATTTTGGGGAACTGGACAGTAACAGGACAGGTTTTAGTTGGCCAAAACATTGTGGATAATAGCCATACGGTGACAATAACAAGGATAGACGATAATACCGTCAATATCCGGAATTTTGTGGGCATTCACGAGTTAACAGGAAAACCATACGGTACATACGACGATGATATTCTGGCCACATTAGACAATGAAAACCAAACTCTGATTATTCCATATCAAGAGTTGATACCGAACTTTTTTGCTTCGGCTGGTGCGGCAAAAAGTTTTATCAGCGCACGTATAGCCGTAACTTCGGTTTGCGAAAGCGACAATCAGAATGCTATCCTGCCTGTTTCTGTTGACGACGATGGCGTGGTTACAGCCGTATTTCAATGCGGAACGCTCACTATAAACGGAACAACCTATAAAACAGGAATGTTTTATTTGGCAAAAGATGCGGACGAAAAATGTTTAGGAGGTAATGTTTCCATGTTGAATACAAAATGGACACGGCAGTCGGCAGCCCCTGCTCCATAGTTTGAAATTCCTCACAAAGTCGTGCCGAAAAGCGACGTTATTAATTGCTAAAATTAATTGATCGCAAGTGTATTCTTTGTGAAACAGAACGGAGTTAAACATTAAAACTGTATTTTATAACTGATATTCGGGATAACAATGGCCTCCCGGTTTTCCGTTATTGTATTGGTTTGAAAATTATAATGGTGTCCGTAGAACTCCTTGTAGCCCGTTACATTCAGCATTTTTACGGCAAATTCGTGCGATACTTTCCGGCAGTTGAGCTTGTAGCTAATTGTGAAATGCCCCAGAAAAGCGGGCGACAATTGTTGTGAGTAGGCGTGGGTTTCGTCATACACTACTTCGTGCTGTGCAAGCGATACAGCAAGGTCTACCGGCGAGTAGCGGTCGCCGCCTTGGTACGACAGGCGGATATTGGCATTGAATATATGCTGGTTGTATTGCCCGAAAATCCATTCTTTCCCAATCAGGAAATTGCATAGGAAAGTACGGTTGAAACGTGTATCGCGCCACACCCCGTCGCCACCCTTGTATTGCGAATTGAACAGCGAACCGGTGAGCATGAAATAATAGCCGCGCGACATAAATTTCTCAAACGTAACATCAATACCATAGTTGAAACCATTCCCTTCATTGACGAGTTGTTGGTGCATGAACCAATCGTTTTGCAGGTTGATGAACGAATACGAACTGTCGGCAATTACAGGCACCTCGTAGAGGTATTGTACGTAGGGCTCTACACGCAAATGGAAATCCTGCCCGATGTTCCAGTCGTAGGACAGCACAAGGTGTTGCGAGCGGGTGAAATTAAGATCTTTGTTAATGTACTCGCCGTTTGCCGAGCGTACAAAATAATAATTGAGCATCTCAAGGCGGCTGTGCAGGCCGTAGGCTAGTGCCAGTGTGTGCGCTGGTGCAAATCGCCATTTTATCCCTATGCGCGGTTCGATGCTATAGCTGCCGTTCAGCGTAAAATATTGCGCAATGAGTCCTGCATTTAGCGTCCATTGTTCCGACAGGTTGATAGACGAGTTGCTATATACCGAAAGCAGCGCACTGAAGCCCGATTCGTCGGTCAGCGTTTGTAGCGGCGTAGCAGCCAGTTCGGCATTTTTCAGCAGCAGGTTGTACAGTAATCCAGTTACTTGCACACCTGTTTTGTTAGTGTGACGGGCGCTGAATTTTTTGTTGATGTACGATGAAAATACAAAATTCCAATTAGTATTTTGAATGCTATTTTGCGGCTGTGGTTGAATGGTATTGTCCATCCGTTCGGTGTGCAGGTCTAATCCACTAACGGTGGCGGCCAGCGTAGTTTTCAGAAATGCATCGTGCGGCAATACAAGTTTATGTCCAAGCCCCACGGCTCCCATCAATTGTTTCACATCTTGCGATTCTTTGTCCTGCAGGTAAGCCCATTGCGTGCTGTCGGTTTCGGCGGTTTGTCCCGAGCGGTCAATAAGTCCGATGCCCCATAGCGAGAGTGTACCTAATTTTTTAGTTGGTACGTTTACCTTGAATGATAAATCTTGGTAACGTGTACCGTCTGCATCGTCGGGCATAAGGGGTGCCAGTAACGATAATGTTGAATAGCGGTAATTAAAAAGATATGATGCCGGTTTTCCTTTGCACAACGGGCCTTCCGATGCCACATCAATTCCGATGGCGCCCACTTGTATCGTATTTTCCATGTGCTCGCTATTGCCGTTGCGCAGCTTGATGTCGAATACACCCGACAGCGAATTGCCGTATTCGGCCGGAAAAGCGCCTGTGAAAAAATCGGAATTGCCGAGTACCTGGCTGCTTAGCGCTGTAAGCCCTCCGCCGCCAAAGCCCGTTACTTCGGCAAAGTGATTGGGGTTCGGAATTTCCACCTCTTCGAGTCGCCATTGCAGGAATTTAGGTGCATTGCCGCGCACTACAATCCCATTGTTACCCATGTTGCTGCCCACGCCTGCAAACGATGAGGCAAGCCGCGCCGGATCGTCGAATCCGCCGGCGTAGCGCGCCGCTTCCTCGACACTGAGCATACGCGCACTGGCAGTTGCCATTTTATTTAGGGGTTGTAGTTTATTGACTGTCGGGGTAATTACCACTTCGCTTAATACATGTAGCGCTTCTTTCATCGGAATTTCTAAAAACACTTCTTTTGCCGACGATAACAGCACTTCGCGAATAGTGGTTGGCTCATAGCCGATGCGTACCGCTTCGATATCGTAGCGCCCAGCGGGAACGTTCTTTAGTAAAAAACGGCCGCTACTGTCGGTTCCTGTAGAGATAACCGGCGTAGTACCCTTTACAATAATGGTTACGGATTCCAACGGTTCGTCTGAAGCTCCGTCTCGCACCACGCCGCGGATGTTCTGCGCGGTTTGCCCGAAACTATGCAAGGAAAATAGAAAAAATAAGATAGCGAAAAATAGTTTCATACATATTGCTTTTGATCATTAACAATAGTATGACAAATGAAAGTGGAATTACCACTATCGGAATTTTTATTAAAATCTCTTATTGCTTTTGTTCTACTTCGAAGTTGTAAACTTGAGCAACAGTATCAATAGACTGCACGGCCAACATGGAAGCTAATGCACCACCTGGCAAATTCAACTTTGCACCTTTCACTAAATTGATTGCTTTGCTCCATCCGGTTGTTGTTAAGAATGGGTGTTCGGGTGTGGCAAGGAGCGTGTCTTTTGTGTTGGTTATTATGCGTACTAATTTATTAGTTGTTCTGGTAAATGTATTACTCACTCGTGCCACTATTACTTTGTTTTCTTTGCCAAGGTATTTCAGAAATCGACTAGTTATATGGGAGCAATCAATTTTCACTTACATATATTTTTCTTTTGGATTATTTTCCAAGAAAATTTTCCAATCTTTCATCATTTGCAATAACCAAGCTGTAGGAATTTCGGTTTTGTAGATAGGATCTAATGCCCATTCTCCCGTTTGCGGATCTATGTGATGATCTATTACCGATTTTTCTTTATAAGAGGCAATAATGCAAAAATCAGCCCCCCACGGATCATATTCTATTTGTGTACCATTAATAACACGTTCTAAATTTTCTATAATTTTTATAGTGGCAGGAAGTTCATTTATGCTTAGATAATTTAACATTGAGTATTGAGGCTCCGCCACACCTAACCTATAATCAACATATTCTTTAGAATAATTTTCTAATAATTTTACCGACATGCCAAATGCATATCTAAAAACATTTATGCTCATAATTTTTTCATTTATTTCGGGAATGATGATATTGTTCTTCCTGTGATGCTTTGAGGTGGAGAGGATAACTGAGAACCAATATACATGATTATCTCATCCGTCTCAGTAGACATTTTTACTTTATAAGAATTACTTCTTGTTTTACCTACTTCTAAGAACCAATCACTAGGTTTTACTCTACTTCTTGCAAATGCTATTTCTTCTAATATTTGCTCATGCTTCCAATCGTCGGGGAAGAAAGAAGCTACACCATACATTTCCAATTTTAGGTTTCCAGTCAACTCCGTCAAATATCTCCACCTCGGCTTTGTAAAAACTAAATAATTAGTTACTTCTTTTCTTTATTAAATAATCTCTCCATTCTTCACATAATTGTAAAAAATCTGCTGTATCGAACTCCTGTTTTTCAACCTGTTTCCCATTGTCTAAAAAATCTACTATTTTAGATTTTTTACTACCCCACAAAAATCCTTGATATATTATGACTCCCGGTTCTGAGGAATCTGGAATATTGCGAGCTATTAATTCTTTTAACCACTCTATAGAAATATCTAAATCTTCGATATTTGTTATTCCTTGAATAATGCTTAAATCCTCAAAAGGAGGTAAAATCCAAAATGTAATAATTTCTCTATTATCACCAAATGGTTTTATTTTTTTTAAAATATATTTTATCATTTAATTAAGAATTAGTTGTTAGGAAATGAGGATTTAATCGTAGGGCTTATTGAACCATTAAGTAGCGGATTTACTTCTGCTGGATCGCCATAGAAAAATCTTATTTTTGTTGTACCATCTGAAGCAAGTACTTCATAGGCATTTTTTCTACCGATTGCATCCCAATAAGTGCTCGGGTTTTTCTTGGCTTTTAAATATGCCAAAGCTGTTTCTTCAATAATCTTTTCTTTGTCCCAAGCTTTAGGGAAGAAACTAGAAACTCCACCGAAACTCTTAGGTACCCAATTTGCTCCATCTAGAATTTCAATATTTCGTGCTTTTTTTATTTCCATACCTGCTTCATATGGTCTAGGAATTTGAATATCTGATATTTTAAATCTAATTTTTTCTCCAACTATCCATTGTACTCCATCAGCTTCCATTACTAATCTTGTTGTTCCTAAATAATGCCCACCATTTGACAAAGTTAAAGAATGTACCTCTCCTTCTATGTGCTTCCAAACATCATCAGTAGTGACTTTCTTGATACTTTGCAAAAACTCAACGTTTGCCCTTTCAGTAGTTAAGTGTTTTACATTCTTCCATACCTCTACCAAATCGGGTTCGCGATTTAGTATTCGCAAAACATCATCACTTGCATTTGCAAAGTTATCAAAAAATGCTGTCTTTTGTGCATTGGGGAGTTGTTCAACAGCATTGGCCAAGTTAGTAAGTCCTCGCTGGCCGCAGGCTGTATTACCTGCCGTTGTTCGGACAAAGGTTATGCCTTAGCCGCTTTACCCGTACAGGCTTTGCCTGTGTTAACGCAACACAAGCAAGCGCTCAGCAATCCGAGGACTATAAACAGTTTTCTCATTAAAAGTGACAATTGGTACACTACCGATATGCGTTTACTCTTCAAATATGTGTAGCATTTTATTCGCATCCAATACATATAATTTTTTATCGTGCCATATTAGATTGTCTTTGCCTGTCGGGATATGACAATCAAATTTGAGTTGTTCTTTAAAATCCATATTCTCGTTATTGCGGAAAATAAGAATACCATCTCTTACTGATTTCAAAAAAATATAATCTTCATAAACTATTATATCACAAGACGGATAAAATTCATGCCGTTTAAACAATAAATCAACTTCTATTTCTTTTACGATTTTTCCTGTATTGGCATCTATTTCCCAGAACACATAAGTATCATAGTCTCCTCCAATTGTATATAGTTTCTCGTTGAATAAATCATAATGAGGACCTGTTTTCTCTTTACATTTCCAAGCCAAGCTGCCATCAGATAAGTTTAAGGCGATGAGTGAACCATTCTCCAAAGCAAGTATAATATAATCGTTAAAGCCGAATAAATGTTTTATTATTCGGGTATCCTCGAAGAATTGTTGTGTAGAGATTTGCCATAAAACATTAATGTCATTTAAAGGAAAGCAAGTTAATTCATCTCCGCATCTCTCAAATAAATTTTCATTGAAAAAAAAGTTGCAATGAGAAATTGATGTTTCAATGATATCAGTATCATTAATAAAATAGTAACCAGGTTTTTCTTTAAAATCCCTACTATATATATATATATATGCATTTACTTCTATCGCCGAAATAAGTGCCCATGAAGCTTTTGGAAATTTCCGTACTATCGTATTTTTTCTAAGAATATTTAAATTATTAACATTTTCAACCTGAAAATAAACGGCATTGCGAAAAGTTGTGGCATAGATAATTGGGATATTTTCATAATTAATAATTTTGGTACCATAGATATTATATAAGCCTTTTTTACCCCAATGTAAAACTGTCGCTTCATATAATAATATGTTTTCAATATCGCTTATTTTTTCTATTACATGCATATTTTTAGAAGTTAGAATTAAAAATTAAATCAAACCATCCATTATTGCCAGATAAAAAGGCTTCTAAATCATCTATGTTTTTTAATGATTTTGTTTTTGCTATTGTTTCATCATATCGTTTGAATAATTCAAATATTTTGTTATTATTAAGAACTCCGCCATCTTTCCAAGTCTTTATTACAGCCGCTTTATCCATAGGTTGGTGTGTGAAAAATCGTAAATGTTGTAAATCTCTTACTTCTTCGCAATAACGAATGGTTTGAGAAGCCAAATTACTTTTTACAGCTCCACTTTGTCCGGCATACACTTCGCCAATGTAGTCAATTTTATTTTTGGTAACTATAATATCCGGTACAGCATTATCAATTCCATCTATCTTCTCCAGTTGAACTTCAAATCGTACTTCATCTGCATTCTTAATGAATGTTTCATTTTCCTGTATCTTTTTAAGCATGTACCATGAATGCCGCCTATCTGCTAAATTGTTTGCATTAACAAGCCCTCTCTTGCCATCGGCAATTACTTTGGCAAAATCTTTTGTTTTGTTTGCGGGCAAAATGTCAATTGCTTTATTCAAATCATTAATAATTTCCACATAGCCTATGGCCGGAGGCCCAAACCCTTCAATAGTGCCTAACACATCTTCTGCAATGCCAAAATTAACGAATTTCGGATTTTTACGCAAATTGTGTAAAGCTGTCAATGCGTTTTCATCGACTCTAAGAAGTGGTTTGTTTTTTAATATTTTCCATTCTTCGACAAAATTCTCACTTCTGCGGAATAAAGCTATTTTATCTGGTTTGCCCACAACATCCCTTGCAAATTCTGTAAACTCTTCTTTTGTCAAAATTTTCCGGAATGAGCTTAGCGCATCACAATCGTTGTGAACAATAATAGCAGAGCTACCTACGGCATAAGTGTGCGTTTGTTCTACTTCAAAATTATAAACTTGAGCAACGGTGTCAATAGGCTGTACTGAAAGTACAGTTGCCAATGCGCCACTTAGTAATTTTAATTTTGCATTTTTTGCTAAATTACTTGCCTTGCTCCATCCGGTTGTTGTTAAGAATGGGTGTTCGGGTGTGGCAAGGAGCGTGTCTTTTGTGTTGGTTATTATGCGTACTAATTTATTTGCGGTACGGGTAAACGTTTCTCTTACGCGAGCCAATTTCGTTTGTTTAGAGTGTTCGTCGTAGCTTGTCACAGAATCGCCAACCGTTATATCATTAATTGATTTTGTACCATGATTTGTGGTAATTGGTGTTTCGGCAACAAAGCAGGCACCCGGTACAAGGCTCATTTCGTTTTTGGCATTACGCATCACGGCAATGTCTTCGGTTTTTCCTGCATTGGTAGGCACGTCGTCAAGCAGGTCTACAATTTTTCCTTCGTCAGAAAGATTGCCGGCTTGTTTTATGGTTAATAGGCCAGAAGCATTGTCTAATTCTCCTATAACCTTACCTTCTTTGCCTATGTATTTAATAGTGTTTGCATCTACAATTTTAGCAGGTCCGGTAAACCAATTGTCTAATTTTTGGGCAGTGAATTGTTGCGTTGTCAGCAATGATTCCCACTTCAGCCCAGCCCTTGTGGCTTGAGAGCTGAATGCGGCATCTAATTTACCTACCTCAACAGCGCTAACTGTTTTAGAGGCGTTGCTGATTTCCTGCTTACTTTGCCGGAATGCTTTTTCTAAGTCGGTGGTATTGTTTGCAAATTTGTAGACGCTATAGCCCAGGTCGCCCAACGAAAGCGCCATGTCTATACG
>JAVBNJ010000012.1:0-9441 GCA_031551625.1 Bacteroidales bacterium
GAGTTTAAAACCTGTTTTTGCAAAATACTGACTCCGTATGTCGATTTAATTACTCGACAACTTGAAAGTCAATAAGGTTATACGTCGTTTTCTTTTTTAGTTCTCGTTTATTTTAAGATTATTATTCTTGTTTGCGTGCAGTGTCGCCGCATTACCGCTAACGGACCGGCGGCTGCTTTCGAGCGGGCTTGCGGACGACTAAACTATCCCACGAGACAAAAACTAAAGCAAGCGACAAAAGCTCAAATTACCGACTTCACCCCGCTTGAAAGCAGGCTGTGAGTTGGCAGCTGTGCATTTCTGTCAGTCGTGGTCTTTATGGCTTCGCCGTGGTCAGTCACATTGTCAAGGTGTACTGTCTCACGGCTTGGCAGCTACTCAATCAGTCTAACCGCTTCGCTGTCTGATACAAAGATACTGTTAATTTTTGTACGGGCGAAGAAGTTATTGCAATAGAGAAGTCCGACTTGTCCGTAGAGAACACGAAGTAAAGTTTAGAGAAGCCAAACTACAATTTAGAGAGGGCAGAATGTTCTTTAGAGAACCTCGACTAATATTTAGAGGACATCAACTATAATTTCGAGAAGCTCGAATGAACTTTAGAGAATGGAAAATTGAGTTTAGAGACGGCAAAATATTCTTTAGAGAGAATGAAATTTGATTTAGAGAAGCCAAAGTAAATTTTAGAGAATGGAAAACAAAGCCACCTAAATTTGTATAGGGTTTTAGGTGGCTCATGAGTTGTTAGGCTACTGTGCTTGTTGTTCTTCTTTTGCAACTCGGGCAGCGGCGTTGAGTTTGTTGCGAATTTTGTTGTACGAGAATTCGGCTTGGCGGTTGGGGTCGCCTTTGAAGAAGTTGTGGGCAATTTTTGCAATGCTTATTACTTCGTCGTAAATGGCGTTGAACTCGCGTACGGCTTCTTCAGTTACGAGTTTGCGGCTACCTTTGAGGGTTTCCTGTGTGATGTTGGCCGATGAAAGTTGGTCGGCGTATGACGAAAGGCGCGAAAGGGTTTGAGGGTCGGTGCCTTTAGACATTATTTCGTTGCTTAGTTCGGCCGAGAGGTTGGCGCGATAACGGTAGAGCATTTGTATTAAACCCTCTTGGTCTTTGGATTGCGCTTGTTTGTAAAAATCGGTGTAGCCTAATTCTTTAAGGATTTCATCGCGGCGTTTTTTGTCGGTTTTAAAATCTTCTTCGATTTGGATTTTGAGTTCTGCTAAGTCGGCGAGGGCTTGGGTTTGGATTTGTGATACGGTTTGTGTAGCGCGGCGTTGTTCGGATGCGCTGTCGATACCCAAGAATTGGCGAAATGCATTGTCGATACGTGTTTTGGCAGTATCGAAATAGGGTGCTTGCCAAGTGCTGCGTTTGTTTGCCAAAAAACCTTGGTTGGCAATGGCATTTTCGATAATGGTGGCGCATACGGTAAGCATGTCCACATCTTTTCCTTGATAATTACGGGTTGTTGTCATGAGATTAGATTTTAAATGAATATTTGGTTTAAAACTATTTTACTTTGCTGTAAAATTTTCCAATGTAGGCGGTGTTAGGTTTTAAATTGAAATTATCGACCTTCCAAATTAAGAACCCGACAAATCCTTAATATACGTTCGATATTCGGGAATGCTTTTACCTGTGTGTTTTTTGAATAGGCGTGAAAAGTATTCCGGGTCGTTGTAGTTCAGGTCGTAGGCCAGTTCTTTGATGGAATAGTTTTGAAAGTATAATTTACGTTGCGCTTCGAGCATAAGCCGGTTGGTCAGGTAGGTTTTCGGCGAAACACCGCATTGGGTCTTTACCAAATGGTATAGCGCATTGGTATTTATTCCCAGCTTTTCGGCCATTTTTTCTACTGTAGGTTGTTCTGTAAATTGTTCTTCAATATAATTTTTGAATGCAATTAAAAGCGACAGGTTTTCTTTGGTATGCGGCATTGATTCAGCATTCTTGAAATAAGCAATGTTGCATTCGGTAAGGAAGGCATTCAGGTAGATGAGCACTAATTCGGTGGGCGCATTTCTGTCTTGCAATAAATTTTCCAATTGTTGCAAACAGCCTTCCATACGTTGTGTGGCATTGGCATCCAAACTAACAACCGGTTTGTCCAAGGGGTCGATGAAAAAAGAAAACCCGGCTGAAAAATAACTTGCCAATTCTTCGCCGAAACTCAAGTGATAGAATACGGCATCGTTAGTTGCATTTTTTTCCGTAGTGTGGACTTGCCAGGGCGTTGCAAACAATAGTTGATTGCCGGTTAACTGGAAGTCTTGAAAATCCAGCATTTTGGTCATACTACCCCGGACTACCAGCAAAACATAATATATGTTGGTAGGAACCGGTTTGTCAAAAATATCGAGTATTTCCTGGCTCACCGATTTGTGAAAAGGGGCTTTTACCCTTATTCGCAAATCTTTATGCTGCGATATGTTGTCTAAAATGGTTTCCTTTTTCATACGTAATTACCTGTCATAATTGTTATTTGGCTGCAAATTTACGTTTAAAATTCTTATCACTTCGTCCACCATTTCTCAAAAACTTCTGTCGTGTCGTTCAAGTGCAGCGGCTGCCCAATCATTGGGGTTTTCAGATTCAGAGAATCTTTTTCGGTAGCAGCGAAAATAGTATCCAACGGCTCATTCCACGAGTGTTTGCTCAATGCATATTTCGAATTGTGTACAGTCATTACCCGCTTTGCGTTTAAGTCCTTTATAGCATTAACCAAATCGCCGGGCAGCATGTGAATGTATTTCCAGTTTTCACTGTATTGTCCGTTTTCCATAATCGCGAGGTCTATCTCGAACTGTTGTCCGATGCCGGCAAAATGGGTGTCGTAACCACTGTCGCCGCTCAGGTAGATATTCCGCGAAGGCGTTTGCAGCATGAACGATGCCCACAAGGTTTTATTGGGTGAAAAGCTGCGTCCCGAAAAATGACGGGCAGGCAGGCAATGAATCGTAAACCCGCTGTCGATAACCGTATGCTCGTGCCAATCCATTTCAATAATACGCTCTTTATCGTATCCCCAATGTTCAAAATGCTCACCCACGCCAAGCGGACAAATCACATTTTCGACCTTGTCTTTTATCCGTTTGACTGTTTTGTAATCCAAGTGGTCGTAATGGTCGTGCGTGATAATCAGAAAATCAATGTCGGGAATGTCGTCGGGCATATAGCTATTTGTACCTTTGAACGGCTTGTTGATAAATGATACCGGTGCGGCATTGAATAGTACAGGGTCAATTAGAAACCGCTTACCATTGGTTTGCATAAACAACGATGAATGCCCCAGCCAAACCAATACGTCTTCGTTGCGTTCAAACTGTGCAAGGTTGGTTTTTACTGTTGGCAAATCCGTATCGGGTTTTCGATTTTTCACTTTACGGAACAGCATGTCGGACATCACGCTGAATCTCGATTTCTCGGATGTCATGTGTTCCGTAGGCGAAAGATTATGGAACTGACCTTCGCGATAGTTAGGCGATTTTTTTATGCGTTCCAACCGCTCACCCCGAGGCGAACGCCCGAATGCCGGTTGGTTAAAAAACACAACCATTGCAATGGAAATGGCTACTATTCCTGATATTGTTATGTACATGATATGTTTCTTTTTCTTCATATGACATCCGATGTGTTCGCAAATTTACGCTTTAAATTCTTATCATTTATCAAGCATTATTGGTATTCTGCGCTTTTGAAGCGCCTGCCAATAGTAGGATTGTAAAAAACAAAATGGTTTTCCGCATGATTTTTATTGCCCCGGCCTTTTGAATAGCCCGTTTTTATATAGATTCATTTCCAACATCGAAGAAGTAGATGCCAATTCTTTTGGGATGATTTGTTCGATGCGCTGTAAATCGTCTTTAGTAAGTTCTACATCGTCTGCTTTTATAGTATCGTAAAGTTGTTCTACTCTGCGCGAACCAACCAAAGCCAAGATATCGTTGCCTTGCGCCAGCACCCAAGCAATGGCCAATTGTTGTACGGATATTCCTTTTTCATCGGCCATGATTTTCAGTTCATCCATGCGGGGCATCAGTTGGTTCAGGTTCTCGACAGCCGCCGGAAGCATTCGCCTGCTTAGCATGGCTAATTTTTCTTGCGGATTGCGGCTTCCGATAAGCCCGTGATATAAAATTCCAAATGCCACAATGCCGATTTCCAGTTCACGGGCTGTGGGAATCAATGTATTTTCGATACTGCGGTTGAGCAACGAATATTGCACTTCGACCAGCGAAATGGGGTGCGTGGCATGCGCACGGCGCAATGTTTCGGCGCCTACTTCCGACACGCCGATGTGGCGCACATACCCTGCCTTAACCATGTCGGCTACTGCGCCAATGGTTTCTTCGACCGGAATAGCCGGATTGATACGTGCCGGTTGGTACAAATCGACATAATCCGTTCCCAATCGTTTTAGCGTATAAGCCAAGTAGTTTTTTACATGTTCCGGGCGCGTATCTATTCCGTAATACATACCGTCGGGCGCTACCATGCTGCCGAATTTCACGGCAATGAAAATATCTTCGCGACGGCGGGTTTTCAATGCTTCGCAGATAAGCATTTCGTGGGCGCCGCTGTCGTAAAAATCGCCGGTGTTCAGGTAGTTTATTCCGCTGTCCATAGCAGCATGAATGACGTGGATGCCTTCCGCTTCTTCGGCGGCATTGCTTACCGCACTATGGCCAAGGCCTAGACGGGAAAGTGTCATGTTTTTATTAGGTACATTCAAATTTTTCATGTGATTTTATTTTACTATTGCTATATATTCTTGAATTTTAAATTCTTTTGTCTTTCTGCTGTAAGCAAATTCTTTTTATTCTTTGCTCAACCATTCGTCCGTTTCGCGATACAGCTTTTCCACCAAATCCGGGCGGTCGATTCCGGGTAAATTTTCTGCAATCGTCATTCCGCTTCGTTTTCCCATATAAATCATAGCGCCGTAGCTTGTCCTGTATTGCGCTATTTCTTCTGCCGGAATATTGATGTTGGCATTCGGAACCACAGGAATAATAGCATCCTTTTGATAAATGGACTCGAATGAAACGATGTACCATTGTCCGTCTATTTTTTGTGTGCGGAATATAAGCATGGCATCTGAAGAGACTTCTACCGGATATCCGTCAATCACGTGCCGCATTTGAACGGTTGTCATCATGGTCGCGACGGCTTTGCTTCCTTTGAGCCAAACGTCCGTATTGTAAATTTTATGCGGGGCGAATTGTGTCATTTTGCTCGACGCATCTACAAATCCGTGTCCGCTGCCCTGATACCACGAGATGTTTACGCGCGAATCATCGGCATAACATTTCTTCATTTCGTCCCAAAGGGCATTATCGCGGCAAAAGCGCTCGAATTCGACCAATTCTTTTATACTTGCCTTGTCTGCCATATCCTGCTGATTGGTTACAACCGGCCGTTTGAGTATTGTTTTATATTTTTCCATATTGTTTTCTTGCGCTGTTACCACGCCTGCCGACAAAATGCCGCATGTGATAAGCAAAATTCGGATTGTTTTCATGGTTTAGTTTTTATTGGTTGAGCCAGTCGAATTCCGCATCGTAGATTCGCTTGACTTCTTCCGGCCGGTCAGTACCTTCAAGGTCTTGGCTGATGCTGCCGCCAGCAAGCAAGCGAGTATAGGCCAGCCAGCGATACGAGCGGCGAAGGCCTTTTACATCCTCGGGATTAATCTTCAAATCCTGTCCCGGAATAGCAGGCGCCAGTTCGTCGGACTCATTGATGCTTGTCATCGAAGTGATTTTCCATTCGCCGTTGCGCTTTTCTACGCGATACAGCAGTCGCATATAGGACGTGAGCACCGCTTCGACATCGTTTACATACACGCCACGAGTGGTGGTGGTAGGATATTCGACAAAGGCTTTGTCGCCATTCTGATAGATGAGCGCACCGCCACAGCGGTTCACGTTAGGCAGTTCTTCTACCATTTCTGTGGTGGTCTGGCCTACGAATGTACTCACTCCGCCACTTTGCCAGCTGGTGTGGATTTGCGCATCCTCGGCATAGCACATCGCAAGTTCTTCGTTGCGGTGGCTTACACGGTACATTCTTTCCGTCACAATTAGATTGTTGATTGATGCATAATCTGTCACAATTGTAGTATTTACATGATTATTTTTTTTAGTAGAAGGGGATTGCGCCGACAGGCTTCCGGCAAGCAATGCCATAAACAGGAATGCGGGTACTATTTTCATTGTTTCAAATTATTTAGATAATCAATAATGACGGTGCGTGGTTTTGTTTACGATTTTCCATTTGTCCCCATCTTTAACAAGGTTGAGCATATCGGTATATTTATGAGTGCCGAGTTCTAATTCTATTCTGACCATGGCAATATCTTTTTCCACGTTGCAGGCGGTTAGCATATAATTTCCCGGGGCGGGGCCTGCCTCTTCAAGGATTGTGTAAAAACTTTGAATAGACCTATTCGAAAAAGTCCCCTTCATAGCGGTCGATACAGTGGCGGTCTCGGCAAATATTTTCGACAGAATCGTCCTGTCGGCTTTTTGGTTTCCTTCCAAATAGATTTCCAAAACATGGGTAATTTCTTCCTTTTCGGACGGCGTGCAGCTTCTATTTTCGGTTGCCGATTGTTGCGCTTTAGCACAAGGGCTTAGCAATAAAGCAAATGCTATTGTTACCATAAAAAGTATCCGTTTCATACATCTTATATTTTTAAAGGATTCAAGATTTCTTCTACTTTTTCAGTTTGAATAACTTTTCTGCATTCCCGTGCGCAATTTTCTCTTTATCCTGTTGGCTTATCGGTGCATTTTCCAAAAATTCCCTTGCGCCTTCATTGGGATAATAAGGGTAATCGGCGGAATACATAATCCGGTCGGCGCCCATCGTTTCAAGGGCATTCTGAAATTGAGGCATGTTGAACATTCCGCTTGGTGTAATGTAAACATTGTTCTGCATGTAATATTTGAAATCGTGTTTCATGGGCGATGCCGTGGTCGGGAAAAACGTATTGATTCTGTCCATGAAATAGGGAATCAACTCGCCCCAATGCCCTGTGATGATTTGCAAATTCGGGTAACGGTCGAAAACGCCCGCGAAAATTAATCGCATAACATGTACGCCGACCTCGAAGTGCCAACCGATTCCTGCGCCTGCAAAACGTGCGGCAAAAGCAGGGTCGGCATTGTCGTAATAAGCATCGCGCACTTCTTTTTTTACAGGGGCGGGGTGAAGATAGAGCGGCACATCCAATTCGGCTGCCATGGCAAAAAACACGTCAAATTCGGGTTCATCCATAAAACGTCCGTGGGCGGTTCCGTTAATTAAGGCGCCTACAAATCCCAATTCTTTTACACATCTTCTTAACTCTTCGGCTGCTGTTTTGGGGTCAGCCATCGGCAAGGTGGCAAATGCAAGAAAACGGCCGGGATAGGCTTTGATTGCCGCAGCCAATTGATCATTAGCTTTTCGCGCCAATTCCACAGCCTGCGGCGAAGGAAGTAATTCGGCGCCGGGCCCGCTGTACGAAAGTATCTGTATGTCGATGCCGTTGGCGTCCATGCTGGCAATGCGCCCTGCACCAATATCGAACAGTTGCTCTGGTCGCATGGTTTGGCGCATACCGAAGTCGGCGTGGAAGGATTGGGCATGTCCGGACGCTATTTTTTCTATTTCAGGCGCAATGGCGGTCGAGATTTCGGCATTGATGAAATGTTCTTCGATGGTAATAATTTTCATTTTGTTTGATTTTGTATTTGCACTACTTTTCTGTTGTGCATTAGCCGTAATGGTCAATGCCAAAGAAAAGGCCATTACTATGATTGTATTTAAATATTTCGTCTTCATAATTGTTGTTTTTTGCCACGAAGACACAAAGGCAAGAAGTTTTTTCTTCTGTATTTTCTTTGTGTCTTTGCGCCTTAGTGGCTAATTATATTATTTTCTAATCCACACATTGGTAATCGTACCGAATACTAATTTATGATAATCTTTCGCTTCATTGAATCCGTTTTCCACAAATTTTTTACCGGCTTCGGTGTAAAAATCGTTCGGATTCACGGTGGTGATTTCAAAAAGCCGGCATTCGATAATAATATTGGCTTCCTTGTAGGTCGGATTGCCCGAAGGCGTTAGAATAGATGTCAATTTTGTGTCCTTCATTTTATCGGAATTTCGACCGCTTTTAATGCCAAACTGCATGACATCATCTTCAAATCCTTCTGCAAAAAAAGACATGGTGTAGGATTGTTGTTCCTTGATAAATTCAAGCGTGTAGCGGTTGGCACCCAGTAAACAAAAGGTCGTTGGTTGACGGAAATAGCGCCCCAGCGCTTCCCAACTTGCCACCATGGAATTGAACAGAGATTCCGTTCCTGCGGTAATCACCGTGTGGTCTTCTTCTACCATCAGTGTGGCAAGGGTTTTAATTATTTCGGACGAATCTACTTTTGTAAATAATTCGTCGAAGGATTTATCTTTCACATTCATGTCTGTCGTTTTAACGGGATTTGTACTTTCGTTGGTTGGTTGTTTTTGGGGTGCGTTATTGCAAGAGGCAAAAACAACGATGGCACTTAATAAGATGATTATTTTTTTCATGTCCTTAAATTTTAGAGGTTGCTTATTTTTTTACTTCCACAATTTTACATTCTTTTACGACAATCGTCTGGTCTTTCTCATAGATGCTGCGGACTTCACCTTCTATTACCACTGCATCGCCTTTGGAAACCCGCCTCAGTTTGAGGTAATCACTAAAGGGTAACACACAAAGTACGCGACTTTTGCCACCTTTCACTTCGGATAATTCCACCGAAGGAAGCCCATATACGTCGGGGCCGACAAAAGAGGCAACGCCTGTTATTTTCATCGTTTTATTGCCATATTCTTTCTCTGCTTGAGTTTTGTTATTAACAAAAGCATCATAGAGGCCTTTGGCTGCTATTGTATTTTCCTGTTTTTCCATTTTTGTTGATTTATTAGATTGATTTGTATTCTTTTCGCTTTGCGCACTTGCCGACAGTCCTATTGTTGCCGACAATATGAGTATCATCATTTTTTTCATGGCTATTATTTTTAATGTTATTTACTGATGCAAAGGTATGTTGGTTTCGCTGGATGAACCCGTACTATTCAAATTAAGACCCTGATAAATCCTGAATGGATTTAAAATAAGAAACCGATTGCGGTTTTATCCACAATCGGCTCATTTATCCACAATCTGTTCTTGCTTATGTTAAAAGGCGAACTTTTATGGTAAAAAGGTGTAATTTATGTCTTAGTTTCTATTGATGACTGCACTTTCGGGCATTGCTGCCAACGTTCCGGCGGCTGCTTGCGAGCGGGCTTGTGGGCGACTTCACTATCCCACGAGACAAAAAGCCTAAGCGGGCGACAAAAGCCAAAATACCGATTTCAGCCCGCTTGCAGGCAGGCGGCAAGTTGGCAGTAGTTTTT
>JAVBNJ010000119.1:0-4361 GCA_031551625.1 Bacteroidales bacterium
GCCGTGGTGTTGGCAGGAATGGTTGCCATAACATAGCCATTTTCGTCAACTTGCACATCGGTAGCGCCCATTGTCCGTAACTCGGTAGCCAATGCTGCGGCAAAAACTAATTGTTTAGTTGTACTGGGCGACTTATCAGAAGCGGGGTCGGATTGGGTATCAAACGCCACATATCGCAAAAACTTTTCTTGAATCGTATCTTTGGTTATCCGCATACTGATTTTTTCTTTATCCACGAATTGCACGAATTTTAAAGACTAAAAACAAATTGGTAAAATAGTACACTAATTTTATTTGCATATCAAATAATTAAATTAGTGTAATTCGCGGAAACTTTATTTAACTGTGTATCTTGTAGGTCAAGCCCACGTTGAAAGTCAGGCGTTGTACATTGGTTACTTCGAGATTACCAAATGTAAACGAGTTGGTACTAAGATTGTACATCGCCGCCACATTCAACGCAAAGTTATTACCCAGGCGGATGAATGCGCCCAGCTCCGGCGATACCTGGAAACCCCATTGTGTATCCCAAAAATCGCGATCTTGAATTCCGGCGTGTTCCGTCATATACACCCCACCAACCCCTAATCCTACGTACGGTTCCAGTGTTTTCTTCCGGCTAAAAAAATAATTGACTGATGCTTTCAACGGCATGGCATTCACATAGCGGAGCTGCACGGCTGTTATGGCCACGCCCGGCAAAGGGCTGTAAGTCGCCCGATCCAACTCCTGATAGTAGGTATTCCAACCAAACGACACCCCCGCTGCCAATTTATCGGTCACAAAAAAGTGCCCCTGCACCGCGCCGCCATTCACGCTCACAGTCGAAATATAATCGCTGAAACTCGCAAGCGGCAAGCCTATATTCCAACCCAGCGTATAGTACTGCTCAATGGGCTGCGCATTGGCTGTTCCCAACGTGCTCAGTGTAACAATCAATGCAACTATATATTTTTTCATGATTAGTCTAATATTGCGTTTTTTTGAATGATATGGATGGTGTTTGCACAAAACAATCGGTAAGGGCATTATTGATTTCCTCGTTGGTATGCGTACCTGTATACAGACCGCGCACAGCACCAGTCCACACGGTTTTTACCGATACGCCATTCGGTTTCACCACGGCATTTTTCAAGTCTTTCATATCTATCACCAACGTGCCGGACTCGTAAGCGGTAACGGCCACCGGATAGTAGGGGTGCAACGGGTAAAACCAGTAGCTAGCCCAATAATCCCAATAGTACCACCAATCGGTATACAGTACCGCTGTATTGACTACATCTACATATAATAAATCAACAACCAGATCGGGAGTAATCTGAGTCGATCCCTGTTGCACATAACCACAGTACTGCTCAAGTTTATTGACTACAGAGTTCACAATAAATTCCGTTTCGGCATTTTTCTTTTTTTCAATATACATCGTATCTTTTTTCATGCGCAGGTAGCCAACACTGTCGCTGATTACAAAAGTATTGTAGGTGCGGAAATTCACATCGGTATCGCAGGTAGTAACCGACACCAATTGTGTTTGTACATCGTCCGGAAAATAATTACACGCGGCAAACAGCGTAGTTAGCGGCAATCCGATAATCACATAAAAAAGTTTCTTCATATTTTTTTGATACATTGTTACAAAGTTAGGAAATTAATTTTCAAAGTACCAAAAAATTAGCTACATTTGCAATATGCAACGAATTGCTTTCATCATGAATCCCATTTCGGGAACAGGCCAAAAACAAACCGTATGGCGGTACATTAGCGAAAATTTCGGTAATTTGACCGGTGTGGAAACAACTATGTACACAACCCAGTATGCCGGTGATGGCTGCGAACGTGCCAAGCAATTTGCTGCCGAAGGCTACGATGCAGTAGTGGCCATTGGCGGCGACGGCACTGTAAACGAAATCGCCAGCGGATTGTTGCATAGCAATACCGCATTGGGTATCGTTCCAATGGGCTCTGGCAACGGGCTGGCGCGGCATCTGCGCATTCCGCTCAATTATAAAAAAGCATTGGATATTGTCACTAATTTCCGTATGCAAACGATAGACGGCGCACGAATCAACAATAAAACTTTTTTCTGCACGGCAGGTATCGGTTTCGACGCATTGATAAGCTACATGTTCAACAAGTCCGGAAAGCGCGGCATACAGAAGTATGTCGAAATTTCAGCCACGCAGTTTATACAGTATTCTTCGCAGGACTATACCCTGTATATCGACGGGAAGAAGTGCGAACGCAAGGCTTTCCTGATTACATTTGCCAATGCTTCGCAATGGGGCAACAATGCGTATGTGGCGCCGCAAGCCGATGCCAGCGACGGGTTACTTGATGTAGTGGTGTGGAAAAGTTTTCCGCAGGTAGCCGCACCTTTTATGCTGCCACGGTTATTCAACAAATCGTTGCACAAATCGCCTTATGTGGAAACATTCCGTGGCAGGCATATCCTGGTAGAGCGCAGCAAAAATACCGATGTCGCCCACTTCGACGGCGAGGCATGCGTGATGGGAAAAACACTATATGTACATGTATTGCCGGATGCGCTGAAGGTGTTGGTGTCTAAAGATACTAGAAGATGAACTTTAAGGTGGTGGCAACTGAAGTATTTGAACGAAAAGTCAAGCATCTCGCCCAAAAATAGGAGTCTCTCAAAACAGACCTACGCCCTGTGATTGAACAATTGTCGGAAAATTCACATATAGGTACACCTATAGGGACTGGTTGCCCCTCGCAATGATGCAAAGCGCCCCACTCTAACTACACAAACTACTACCAACTACTGGTAAACTAGCTACCAACTACTTTAATAAAAATGTCGTTCATACTGGGAATCAGTTCGCGGAATTCACGAATTTCGACCTGCGGCAACAGGAGTTGCAGCAAATGATTGGCCGGATGCAGTTCCATTGATTGAATGCAGATTTTATGCAGTCCATTTGATTCCTTGTTGTCCACCACTTTGTAACCGGCAGGCAGCAGCGCGGCAATATCCGCCCCGGTTGCAGCAAAAGTAACTTCCACCACATTGTCGCCATGCGTGCGGCGCACCTCGTCGACCTTGCCCGAGAGCACCACACGCGAACGGTTGATGAGCGCTATCTCGTCGCACAGTTCTTCGACCGAAGACATGTTGTGGGTCGAGAAAATAACGGTGCTGCCTTCGGCTTTCAGCTTCAATATTTCGGACTTCAACAAATTCACATTGATGGGGTCAAAACCGCTGAACGGCTCGTCGAAAATGAGCAACGACGGTTTGTGCAAAATAGTTACAATAAACTGCACTTTTTGTGCCATGCCTTTTGATAATTCTTCCACCTTCTTGTCCCACCATGCTTCGATGCCGAATTTCACAAACCAACTTTTTAGCTGTGTCATTGCGTCGTGGCGGCTAAGCCCCTTGAGACGCGCAAGGTAGATAGCCTGCTCGCCTACTTTCATTTTCTTATACAGGCCACGCTCTTCGGGCAGGTAGCCAATGCGGTAAATATCCTCGGGCGCAAGCGGGTGACCATCGAGCGTCACGCAACCGCTATCGGGCGCCGTAATCTGGTTGATGATACGGATAAGTGTTGTTTTTCCGGCGCCATTGGGGCCCAGCAAACCAAACACACTTCCGCGGGGAACGACAATACTCACATTGTCCAACGCCAAGTGGTTAGCATAGCGTTTTGTTACATTTTCGGCAACTAATAAATTAGCCATAATACTAAAGATTTAGTCCCAACGCACAGCGTCGAGTTTTAATAATATAAAAAACAATATCGTAAACGCCCACAACGACGACCCTCCGTAACTGATGAACGGCAATGGAATACCGATTACAGGCGCCAGGCCGATAGTCATGGCAATGTTGATAGCAAAATGAAAAAACAAAATTGAAATCACACAATAGCCATAAATGCGCCCGAATGCATCTTTCTGCCGTTCGGAAATAACAACCAAGCGGAATAGCAGCAATACATAGCAAACGATTACCACAGTTGTTCCCACGAATCCCCACTCCTCGCCTATTGTGCAAAAAACAAAGTCGGTACTTTGTTCCGGTACAAAATTATATTTCGTTTGCGTGCCTTGCAGGAAGCCCTTTCCAAAGAAACCTCCAGAACCGATAGCCACTTTGGATTGGTGTACGTTGTAGCCCGCACCCTGCAGGTCTTCCTTCACGCCCAACAGGTTGTCGATACGATCGCGCTGATGGGGTTTCAGTACATTGTCGAACACATAATCGGTGGAATACGACAGCGCCGTCGCACCAATGAAAAACAAAACAATGTATGCCATGTAGCGTAGCTTGTTGCGAAGCCCGTATACAAAGCCCCACACTGCCATACCACCCAGCAAGGAAAGGAATAGATAGT
>JAVBNJ010000107.1:0-7854 GCA_031551625.1 Bacteroidales bacterium
ACACCGGCAGTTCCCATTTTGTGGTAGTGCGGTTCGCCTGGGGAAACCAGAAAAAAACAGAACCGGCGGTAGTAGATAAATAATAGAAATCTCCTCTATAGTTGTTGCGGAAACCAAACAAACAAAAGGTGCTAAGGTTTGTTTGGTTTTTTGTTATTTCACATATCGTGTTTTTTTTGTAAATTCGCAACTTATATATGACGACACGCCATTCTTTCATAATCATTTTACTAAGCGTTATTGTAGCGCTGGGTGTGGCGTTTGAAGCCGGTGCGCAGGAATCCAAACCGGCTCGTATTGCTTCACGTAAAGGTTTTTTATCTGATTCGTTGAAAACGCCGGTCGGCAACATGAACGCCTTGCCGGGCGAACCGCTAACCGGTGATGCCACTACCCCGGAAGGGGGCAAACCCAAGAACACAGAACAGGATACAAGTGCTCCTCGAGTCTTGGAAACACACCTGTTCAGCGAAATACTAAAGCGCCAAAAGTTGTTCACATGGCATCATAACCGTTACACCAATGCACTGGAATTGCAACGGATAGATACGTTGATAAATGATCGTTTTCGCGACTATCCTTTTTTGCAACGCGATGTAGGCGCCAACTATCTTGGTACGGTCGGTTCGGCGGTGATTCTGCATGATTATTTCAAACGTCCGTCGAATGATTATTTCTATTATTTCACGCCTTATATCGAATATGCTATAACACCCGAAAATATTTCGTTTTTCAATACTAAGAAGCCATATGTGTATTTTAATTACGCCGGTACGCTTTTTGGTAACTCGTCGTTCGAGGAAGGAAATGTAGCGATTGTGGTGTCGGCTAATTTTTTGCCGGAGTGGAACTGGACAGTGCGTTACCGCCACTTCGGGACACGCGGCATGTTGAGCAACGAAGCGACGGACAATAATGAAATCACATTGTCGACCAGCTACTCGGGCAAGCGCTACAATGCGCATGCAGGCTTTATATACAATGGGTGGAAGAATCAGGAAAACGGCGGTATGGTGGATGACCGCAATGTGCTCGACACGGTGATAGATGTACGTGTCATTGATGTATCATTGAAATCGGCTTCGTCGAAAATAAATAACTATTCGTTTTTTGTGACACAAACGTACGGCGTGCCGCTCAATTTTTTTCGCAATGACAGTACTATCAAGGACGACGGAACCGCTGTTTACTTCGGGCATTCCGGCGAGTACACCACTATTGCGCGTACGTACGTAGATCAGATAGCGGCCGACGATTCATTGGGGCGGAGTTACTACAATAATCAATTCTATATCAATCCTACCAATTCGCGCGATTCGATGCGTACGATGCTGCTCGATAATAAACTGTTTATTACCTTGCAACCGTGGGCTTCATCATTCATTATCTCGCAGGTAACGGGTGGTGTGGGATACAGTTGGTTGTTGAATTATGTATTCCGCCCGTCGTTCTATGTGTCGCCAACGGAGAATGTACCGCAAAATAATTTTTACCTGTATGGTGCCGCACGCGGGGAATTCAGCCGTTACTTCTATTGGAATGCTTTTGCCCGCTACGATTTTGCAGGATACACGCAAAATGATTTCCGGATTGATGGAAAGGTCGGCATCTCGTTCTACCCATTGGCAAAAGGTATTCACTTGACGGGAGGCCTTCTGTTCCAGGCTAAGCGACCCGATTATTTTTTGAACAATACTTACTCGAATCACTTTGTGTGGCAAAATAATTTTGATAAAACACTCGAAACACGGATAAGCGCCAAACTCGAAATTCCGGACTGGGAGCTGGAAGCAGGATTTGACTATTCGTTGCTGTCGCAGTATGTATATTTCGGCAACGATGCCATGCCTGCGCAACATGGAAGCGAGATAAGCGTGTTGGCCGGCTACCTGAAGAAGAATTTTAAATTGTGGTATTTCCATTTTGACCATCGTATTTTAGTACAAGCATCGTCTAATCAAGGCGTGTTGCCGCTACCATTGGTGAGCGCCAACCTTACGTATTACCTGCAAGGCGAACTGGTGCGTGGGGTGCTTACTGCACAAATAGGCGTCGATGCCTACTACAATACGAAATACTATGCCTATGGCTACAACCCCGACGCAGGAAATTTCCATACACAAAATGTGCGAGAGATCGGCAACTATCCTTACATGGATGCATTTGTAAATATGAAATGGAAACATGCCACCATTTTTGCTAAAGTAATTAACGTAGGCGAAGGATGGCCTAACAGTGACTATTTTTCGGCGCTCCACTATATCCGCTCGCAACGCGCATTCAAACTTGGTATTTCTTGGAATTTCTATTAGTATTCCAACTAATTCAATTATTCACAGTTTTTCAATTACTCAATTATTGTGATTAGCCGTCGAAAATATTTATATTTGCTGATAGTGCCTGTAATGGTGGCCGCAGTGTTATTGTTGGTCGGGCAAACAGGTAATATGCACGAGCGCCCCCGCTTGTCGGTAAAGGATACATTATATTTTGTGATGGGAGAAAATCGGGGCGATTATTTTATTCGCAATGCCGAACCAGTGGGCTATCAATTGGAAATGATACGCGCATTCGCGAAAACACAAAATTCAAAATACCGTATAGAAGTAATTCCGTCGCTTGAAGAGCGGGCGATAGCATTGCTTGCCGGCCGTGCCGATATTATGGTGTGCGCATGCAACGAATATGATTACCACAACGAAGAGGATGCGATAACCGCCGCGTTCCTGCTGCCCGACAGCTCGGCGTGGGTAGTTCGCTCTGGCGATGCGGAAATGGTACATCTGCTCAGCCAGTGGATAGAGCAGTTCCGGCAAACAAAAGATTACCGGTTGAACCAGCAGCGCTATTTTCAATCGCAAGTGAAGATCAATGCCCGCTCGCATTATAGTTCGCTATCGCCCTACGATGGGTTAATAAGAAAATATGCCAAGCAGTTGGGCTGGGATTGGCGGTTGCTGGCGGCGCTGGTGTGTCAGGAGTCACGTTTCCGTCCCGACCTTGAATCGCCACGCGGCGCCTATGGGTTGATGCAGGTGATGCCCGCTACGGCAGAGAGTTTTGGTATCGATAGCCTTATTGACCCCGAACGTAATATGGCTGCGGGAATCAAAGTGTTGCAGCAGGCCAGGCGTTTTTTGAAATTGGATTCCCTCGACCGGACGAATCAATACAAATTCATGCTGGCGGCCTACAATGCGGGCTATGGTCGTATTACCGATTGCCGCACCTTTGCTGTTTCGCAGGGTAAAAATCCGAATAGCTGGGACGAGGTGGCGGCTGTTATTCCGCTAATGCGTCACGAGGTTTATTATTCCGGCGAAGTGATGCAACTGGGGCGATTCAAAGGTACCGAAACACTTAATTTTGTACGCGAAGTGTGGGATCGTTATGAAAATTACCAAAACTTAGTTGATGAATAAATTTCGTCTACGAATTACACGAATTTTTCAACGACAAAATTTATTGATAATTAATGTAATTTGTGGACAAAAAAAGGACGCTATTCTGTCCGCATGGTTTTGTCGGGGCTCACGCGGGTGATGAACAGCGCGGGAAGCGCCAGCATAAGCATGATGCCGGTAAATGCAAGCCCGTTGATGGCTAAAATATACCATACGTTCAACTGCACCGGCGCTACCGATACGAAGTATGTTTCGGGATTGAGCGTAATGATTTTAAAATAGTATTGCAGCAGGCAGCAGCCAATGCCGACAATGTTTCCGATAAGAAGTCCTTTTGCCAGAATAAACCCTGCGCGGTAGAGGAATACTTTTTGCACATCGGCATTGTACATGCCAAGCGCTTTGAGCAGCCCTATCATGCTTATTTTTTCGAAAAGTAAAATCAGTAAACCCGAAATCATGTTGAAACCCGCTACAATAATAGTGAGTGTGAGAATAATGATTACGTTCATATCCAGCAACGAGAGCCAGTCGAACAAGTTCGAGAAATAATCGCGCACGGTTTTTACCTGCAGGCGGCTACTCGAAGCGGTAATATTGTAGGCTGCCATATCTTCAATCTGCACGGCCAATGTATCGAGGTGTTTAAGGTCGTCGATAAAAACCTCTACACCGCTTACCTGTTGGGGCGTCCACCGGCTGATGCGCTGGATTTGTGCAAGGTCGCACAATATAACTACTTTGTCTATTTCTTCGAGCTGTGCTTCATACAATCCGCTAATGGTAAACTTGCGCACGGTAGGCGGATCTTGCACAAAATACATCTCGAAACTGTCGCCGGTTTTCAATTCCAGCATATCGGCCATACGTTTGGAAAGCAGTACCGATTTGGAAACGACCGTATCCGATACGGTAAACAATTCACCCTCGACTAAACACGAGCGGAAGAACGACCAGTCGAAATCCGTACCCACCCCTTTGAGCATGGCGCCCTGTATATTGTCTTTCGTTCGGATGATGCCGCCTTTGTTGGCAAACACTTGTACCTGTTTGACACCCGGTAACGCAGCAATTTCGGGGATAAACGCTTCGTTGCGCACAATGGGTGTGGTTTCGAACGATTGGTTCGAATCGTAGTTTGTGAGCGTGATGTGCCCGTTGAAGCCTACGGCCTTGTTGCGGATTTCGTTCTTGAAACCCGTAACCACGGCCACGGCCACAATCATTATCGCCACACCAACAGCTACGCTGGCGGTGGCAATGTGTACCATCAGCCGCGAGAGCCGTGTGCCCGACGTGCGATCGGCGGCAATGCGCCGTGCTATGTAAAAGTTGGTATTCATTTCCGGTTGCAAAAATACAAAATAATGTGAGAATGTACCAATTGTATAAATATCTCAATGTAATAATGAAGCAAGTCTACCAACTTAAAAGAATGTCGTATATGCTGCAAATGCAAAAGATTGGTTTTATATATGCAAATATTGTGGTCTTCCCCGGAGTACCTGCAAATATTTTGCTACCTTTGTTGTATGGATTTCACTATTCAATTGCTCCACTGGTACGATGCCAACCGCCGTGACTTACCATGGAAACACACCCGCGACGCTTATAAAATCTGGCTATCCGAAATTATCTTGCAACAAACCCGTGTAGAACAAGGCAGGCCTTACTATACGCGCTTTGTCGAAAAATATCCGGCAGTACAGGATTTAGCCGCTGCGCCTATCGACGAAGTGCTTCGCCTGTGGCAAGGCCTCGGCTACTATTCGCGTGCGCGCAACCTGCACCATACCGCACAACTGATTATTTCGGAGCACCGGGGTATTTTCCCTTCAACCTATAAAGAATTACTTATGCTTAAAGGCATTGGCCCGTATACAGCGGCTGCCATCGCCTCATTCGCTTTCCGCGAAGCTGTGCCAGCAGTCGATGGCAACGGGTACCGTATTCTTGCACGTGTGTTCGGAATCGACACGCCGATTGACACCACCACCGGCAAAAAACAATTTGCTGAACTGGCTACCACTCTCATTTCACAAAAACATCCCGACAAATTCAACCAGGCGCTCATGGACTTCGGGTCGTTGGTATGCGCGCCTGCCAAACCCTTGTGCGCCGAATGTCCGCTGCAGGAAATTTGTATAGCCTATGCGAAAAAAACAATTGATAAGCTGCCTGTCAAAAGTAAACGCACTGCTATACGCAATCGCTACTTTCATTATTTGTTTTTCCGCGAAGGCGATTGCACCTATATTCGCAAACGCACGGAAAAAGATATCTGGCAAGGGCTGTATGAGTTTCCGCTGATTGAAACCACTCAAAAAGTTACACATGGAAAATTAGTTAGCAGTGAGCAATGGCAACTATTGACGGGCAATAAGCCGGTGAATATAGTAAACGTATCGTCCGAAATAAAACACCAACTCTCGCACCAAACACTGCACGCCCAGTTCTACACCGTTGATATCGAAAAAGCATCTCCTACGCTAAAAAAAGAATACACCCAAATATCTACAAACGAACTGGATAACTATTCTCTGCCCCGGTTATTAACGATTTTCCTGGAACATTTGTACGATATTAAAATTTTTTTTTAACTTAGCAGCCTGAATTTATAAACCTAAAAATTTAAGAGTTATGTCGTTGAACAAAGTAATGCTGATTGGAAATGTAGGTAAAGATCCCGAAATTCGTCATTTGGAAAATGGAGTTGCTGTAGTAACGTTGCCGATTGCAACATCAGAACGTTTCAAAGACCGCAATGGAGAAGTAAAAGAACAAACAGAGTGGCATAACGTAGTATTTTGGCGTACGCTTGCCGAAATCGTAGAAAAACATGTACGCAAGGGCAGCCAGGTATTTATTGAAGGCCGTTTGCGCACCCGCCAATGGGAAGACCAGAACGGACAAAAACGCTATGCTACCGAAATTGTAGCCGATACGATGCGCCTGCTGGGACGCCGTCCCGAAGGGCAAGACAATAACAACCGGGGAAGTCATGCTGCCACGGCTTCGCCCGAAATAGACCAAGTAGAAGGCGATGATTTACCATTCTAATTCACCAAAATGTATAAAGCCGCTGGCCTGCGTGCTGGGAGCTTTTGTATTGCTATGCGCCGGCATAGTATGTAACCCGCTGTATTCACAACAACAAATTAAAACTGTTATCATGAAGTACGAACTAAAACCCCTGCCCTATGCATTAGATGCATTGGCTCCAGTTATCAGCAAACAAACGCTGGAATTTCACTATGGCAAACACCTGCAGGCCTACATCAACAATACCAATACCATGGTAGTAGGTACGCCGTTCGAGAATGAGCCGCTCGAAGAGATTATCAAAAAGGCTGAAGGCCCGTTGTTCAATAATGCGGCACAAGTATGGAACCACGAATTTTATTTCAATCAATTCTCTCCTGTGCCGCAAATGATGCCCACCGGCGCTTTGGCCGAAGCCATCAACAAAGCATTCGGTTCATTCGATGCTTTCAAGGAACAATTTGCCAAAGCGGCTACCGGCTTGTTCGGTTCAGGTTGGGCATGGTTGGTAAAAAATCCTGACGGTACATTGGCTATTACGCAGGAAAGTAATGCCGGCAATCCGCTCCGCAAAGGGCAAACGCCGCTTATGACTTGCGACGTGTGGGAACATGCCTATTATCTCGATTACCAGAACCGCCGTCCTGACCATGTTACGGCCTTCTGGAAAATCCTTGACTGGAAAGTAATCGAGAAACGGTTTTAATCTTTCAATCAATAACAAGAACGCGGAGCTTACAAGTACCGCGTTTTTTGTTAAAAAAAGTTATGAATTTATAATTTAAAAGCTACAATATTTACTGCAGGAAACAAATTTTGCTCAAGTTTAACAAATTTGATATATCCCTATTTTGTAGTTAAAAATTTTTAGCTACATTTGTCCATTGTAAACACGTTCTTTAATGTACGGCAAAGAGCCCTTACAGGCTCGTTCTTTTCGTTGAAATCTCGACAATTTCAAACAAATACAGAAAAAGCAAACCACTTATGACGTGGATTTTGTTTATTGTATTTGTAGGTAGTCGAGAACCTCAACGAGAAATAAATAAAGTTCACGTTTCATTTTGCCCACAGCTTTCACAGGTGAGGGAACAGATTACACTGATAAACACAAATTGAAACGAAAACGGCAATGAAATAAAAATCGTAGCGCGGGGTTGTTGTGTTTGTTTGTTGATAGGACGCGGATGACACCGATTAGACGGATTCACGCGGATTGTAAAACAACCCCAATGCTACGTAAATAAAACTAAAAACTTAGTTAAATAACTATGCAATTAATAAATGAGTATGTTCCGCAGGAGATGTCTCCACTTCGTGTTTGGCACAAATTCCGCCAAACCCTCCGGTCGACATGACGGTTGACTTGATGGAAAGAAGAGAGCCGTCATGTCGACCGGAACGAGCG
>JAVBNJ010000145.1:0-9969 GCA_031551625.1 Bacteroidales bacterium
TGTCAGCAAGCAAACAAAAAGCAGTAAGATTTTTTTCATAGAAAATTGTTTTTTGGTTAGTAATTTATTTGGTTAGTATTTATTAAGTTAGTAGTTTCGTTTTCTTCTCATTAATCATAGATTATCATGGTTTAAAATTTATTGACTAATCCTGTCAATCTAAATGCAAAAAAGCCTTTCATAAACAATATGTTTGCGAAAGGCTTAGCAAGATGGAGCGCGATTAAGGGAATGAATTACCTTATCATTAATTTTTTCAGATCATTTTTACAAATTGGTTAATTCTGTCAAAATATTTAATAGTTTCGTAACTAAATTTTACATCTTGCTAACAAGAGGACAATTATTGAAAGCAACTACGCTACACCTTTTGTATTTAAAAAATAAGGATGTTCCAATAATTGGCGTGCATTGTTTTCGTTAGCAATACAAATATATTTCATAAATGCTTTTTCAGTACGATGTCCCGTAATACGCATAATAGCAATACTTGGCACGTTGGCCAAATAAGCATTGGTAGCAAAACTACGGCGGGCTGTGTGAGCACATATCAACTCATATTTTCGCACTAATTTCCGCTGAGTAGAATTTCCTTTAGACACGACGACTTCTATTTCATCCGTTATCCCCGCCAAGCGACCTATTTGTTTGATACCAATGTTAAATAATGTATTACTGCAATGTGGCAACTGATACCCATATTGCCGACAAATCGTTTTTACATCGGGCGATAGAGGTATATAAACTAATTCCTTAGTTTTCTTCGTTTCGATCCGTACTATTTTTTTTTCTTCAATAAAATTACCGGGATTCAGTTGCATAAGATCCGAAAATCGAAGCCCCGTACGACAACCGATTATGAATAAATCCCGTATTGTCCGCAATGTCCGGTCTGAAATAGGTACCGACTGAATCCGCGCAATCTCACTTTCTGTCAAATATATTTTTACTAACGGTGGCGCCGGACTCGTAAACTTCTTGCTTTTGTAGGCTACATGCATATTATAGCCTCTTTCCGTAGCTTCATTCATGAATAAACGGATAAATTTTATTTGATTACCAAAATACGTTTCCGAATAGCCAAGTTCATTCATGTATTCACGAAACTCTGCGTGAAAAGTCAAATTGATATGTTCAAAATTCAAATCCTTATTTCTTTGCTGGGCAAAGCTTTTTAATAACCGTAACGTGTTTTTGTATTGTACAATGGTTGCACGTGTTTTTGAGTTACTGGCACTATTGATAAACTGCTCGATAAAAGAAAAAAAAGTAAAATTGGTTTGGACTGGTTCACCTGCTATGTTTAACGCCTTGTTTAGCGCTTCCCGCAGCTGTTTTGCCGATAGGCACAATGGTTGATTTTTAAATTGCAATAAAATACTGTATGCCGTATTTTCAATCATACGCAGCCTCTCATTCAACAAAATGTATTGAGGGTATGCCTTTAGTTCCTTCGCTCGCCCAATACGTTTATTCCAATGGGCAGGACAAATATTTTCATTAATGTAATATTTCAACGGCAGGTATTTTTTCCGGCCATTTATCAATGTTGATGCACCAAAATGAAGCATCATAAAAATACAAGTACTTTTACCTGTTTGCTCTTTCAAATAAAAACGAATTTTTGCCATATATTTAAAGATTTTTAGAATACGAAATAGGGTATGAATTTTATAGGCTAATTAATTAGACATTCAAAAAAATAAAATTATTTATCAACATGCAACGTACTTTATAAGTTGTTATATATGATGTATTTATAAAAAAAATCACAAAAAACATTCATGAAATATAATAATTGCAGTTGTTTTATTTATTTTTTTTTTAACTTTGTTCTCTCGTTATAGCAATAACGAACTATTTTGACAGGATTAGTCAATAAATTTTTAAAACATGATAAGCTATGATTCATAAGAAAAAACGAAACTACTAACTTAATAAATACTAACCAAATAAATTACTAACCAAAAAACAATTTTCTATGAAAAAAATCTTACTGCTTTTTGTTTGCTTGCTGACAGTAGGCTGGGGGTCGCTTTACGCCCAGACTACGCAAGTGAGCGGTGTTGTGACGGAAACGGGAGGCGAACCTCTTGCCGGAGTTTCTGTTGTGATTAAGGGGACTACAAGAGGAACGAATACCGATGTCAATGGTCGTTACGTAATCTCGGTACCGCAAGATGCATCTTTGGTGTTTTCATTTCAAGGAAAGAAAACGCAAGAAACTGCTGTAAATTCGCGTTCTATTATTGACGTTGCAATGACCGATGATGCAACTGTTTTGCAAGATATCGTGATAACAGGCTACGCTGAAAGGGATAAAAATAAAATTACGGCCTCCGTTGGTACGGTAAAAGCAGAGCAACTGGAGAATGTGCCATCGGCAAGTTTCCAACAAATGTTGCAAGGCACGACACCGGGGGTGCAAGTTATTGCTACCACTGGTCGTCCTTCTGCCGGTGCCACAGTACGTGTACGCGGTGTGGGTTCTATCAGTGCAGGGACTAATCCTTTATACGTAATGGATGGAGTACCTGTTTCTTCAACAGACTTTGCATCTATGAACTCTAACGACATCGAAACGGTTACAATTTTGAAAGATGCAGTTGCTACATCCATATACGGTTCGAGAGGAGCCAATGGTGTTATCGTAATTACGACAAAACGTGGCAAAGGAGACGAACCTAGAATAGAAGCCCGCGCTCAAGTCGGTTGGTTGGTTCGTACCCAAGATAAGTTTGACATGATGAATAGCCCTGAAAAATTAACCTATGAAAAAGCGTTAGGCATAGGAAAAGGTTCTCGCTTATCGGAAGCCGAAATAGCAACTTACCCGGTTAATATAAATTGGCTAAATGAAATTATGCGTACAGGGCTTTATCAAAATTATGAGTTAACGGTATCGGGTTCTACTCCTAAAACCTCTTATTATCTGTCGGGACAGTATTATAATGTAACAGGTATTGTTCCAGGTTCGGATATGGTGCGTTATGCAGGTCGTGCCAATGTGGAATACAAGGCAAAGAACTGGTTAACTATTGCTAATAAACTAAGCATTGGCACATACAAAGAAGACGTAGTTCGTAGCGACCGCAATGTATTAAATCCCTTTAACTATGCATATACTGCAGAACCATACTTTGCACCATACAAGGCTGACGGCACTTATAACTTTGTAGATGCACCCAATCCGGGATTTAATATCTTTGAACAATTAGAAACGAATGTTGATAAACGCTATAACTTACGCTTAATTAATAGCGCTTCAGCGGAAATTGCCTTTATGAAAGACCTGAAATTTAAAACTATTTTAGGTACGGATTATGCTCAAACTCGTCGCTATTACTTCATTTGGCCACAGGCTACACTCTCGACATTGAATGGTTATGAGGGTGTAAGGACAGATGGTTATGCCGATGCATTTAACCTTACGTCAACAAATACATTGACCTATAACTTCACCATTGCCGATAAGAACTCGTTCAACTTAATGGCCGCCTTTGAAACACTTTATAGCGAAGGCATAGATTTTACATTAACTAAAATGGGATTCCCGAATGAACGTGTAGATGCAATGAATTCAGGCGCTCGTATAGACAGTGGAACAGGCAACAATGTGGGTTATACCACTCTTTCTTATTTTTTAACGGCAAGCTACAGCTATGATTCAAAATACGTAGTAGAAGGCCTTATCCGTCGTGATGCCTCCTCTCGTTTTGGGCCGAATAATCGCTGGGGTACATTTTGGGCTATTGGTGGCGCATGGAATGCACATAATGAAGAATTTATTAAATCATTAAATATCATATCGAATTTAAAATTATCTGCAAACTACGGTACACAAGGTAATGCAGCTATTCCGAACTATGAGTGGAGAGGAACGTACTCTTATGGCAAATACAATGGCGAAACGACCGCTTACCCTTCTCGTATACCCAATGAAAATTTGACATGGGAGAAGAGTAACCAATTTTCGGCCGGCTTGGCAATTGGTTTATGGGATTCACGACTGAATTTTGATATCCAATATTACAACCGTAAAACAACCGATATGTTGTCGGCAGCCCAAGTGTCGCGTACAACTGGCTTCACAAGCCGTACTGAAAACGTGGGTGAAATGACCAATAAAGGGATCGAAATTGGTATTGATGGCGAAATATACAAAGATGAAGATTGGACTATTGGTGCTAAAGCTTCAATTACTACTTTGAAAAATGAAGTTACCAAATTATACAATGGCGATGATATCCGTGCCGGTATCGGCTCTTGCTTGGTATTGAGCGAAGGCTATCCTATCTACAACTACATGATGGTGCGCTATGCAGGCGTTAACCCGACTAATGGTGATGCGTTGTATTATGATAAAGATGGTAAAATTACCAATGTATGGGATGCTAATAATG
Organism: Bacteroidales bacterium; assembly: GCA_031551625.1. Classification (GTDB taxonomy): domain Bacteria; phylum Bacteroidota; class Bacteroidia; order Bacteroidales; family UBA932; genus JAVBNJ01. Next base: position 4,404 of record JAVBNJ010000145.1, read on the forward strand.
CGGTGAAACTAGATGGGAAGGCTCCGCTGCCGAAGTATTATGGTAATTTTGATTTGAACGTAGCATGGCGAGGTGTAGAACTTTCAGCTAACTTCTACTATTCGGTAGGTAACTATGTATACAATCACGTATCTTACTTTACACTGGCCGATGGTGCAGGTGCTGCAGGTAGCAATATGGACAGACGCTTGTTGACCGAATCGTGGAAACAACCGGGCGACATTGTGAGCATTCCGCGTCAAAGCGCCGATAACGTATCACATGTGTCCGATCGCTATTTGGAAGATGCTTCTTACTTCCGTCTCCGTAACCTGACTATTGCTTATGTATTCCCTAAGAGTGTTACGTCTAAAATGAAATTAGAAAAATTGCGCATTTACGCACAAGGACAAAACCTTTGGACATTGACTGCCTTTACCGGTTTTGACCCGGAAGTAGGACAAGCACCTTCGGGTGGCTTTGTGGGTTATGCCAATGACTATAACTACCCCGCAGCGCGTACATTTACAGTAGGGATAGATATTGGATTTTAATTAATAAACTTAAAAAATTAGTAAATAAGATTATGAAAAAACTTATATATATATCTATAATTAGCCTCATGAGTTCCATCGGCCTTTGGTCTTGCTCTGATTTTTTAGATGTAGAGCCGCACGATGGAGTAGATCAAAAAGGGGCGTTGGAAAATATTTCAGATTTTCAACAACAAATTAATGACTGCTATGCCACTATGTGTAGCGAAAGCTATTGGGGTGGGCAAATGATTCTGCTGCCGGATGTGATGTCCGATAACCTTATTCTGTGTGATGTTGGCCGGAAAACATACAATGAATTTTTTCAATTCAACCAACAATCGACTACATACGGGAATGAAAATACATGGGTGTTGGCTTACAATTTAATATTGGGTACCAATGCCGTTATTACACGTTTAGGTGATGTTTCTAATAAATTTGAAACAACAGCAGACTCTACTACTTCCTTTGGTGTATTGGCACAAGCTTACGCACTTCGTGCTATGGGGCATTTTGACTTAGTACGTTTGTGGGCAAAACGCTACGATCCGGCCACAGCAGCTACAGATCCGGGGGTTCCCTACAAAAAGAATATCAATACGGAAGAAAAACCGTCAAGAAATACGGTAAAAGAAGTATATGATAACATTTTGGCCGACTTGGATCACGCCGAAAAGCTATTTGTTAGAGCAAAAACGTACAACAATAAAATTAACCATAAATTGAATTTGAAATCATTCTATGCACTCAAGGCTCGTGTATTACTCACAATGGCAGGTACATCTACCGATGCAACGGAATGGACGTCTGTCCGGGATGTTGCATTGAATGCTGTAAAAGGCGATGGTACCGACATGGCTACACGCGCTAACTTTGCTACCGTGTGGAATAGCGTTAACACACCTACTGTTAATAATGGCGAAGTACTTTTTCGCTTGGCTATTTTAGACGATGATGGCTTGACACCCGGGAACGTTTACGGACAAGGAACACTTAATGAGTATTGTGTGTCATACTCGTTTAACCAAATGTTTACTTCGGTTGATATTCGGCAAACAGCTTATCGTACGACCGATGCTAATGCAGGTATTAACTACAATGGCGTAAATAAATGGCGTGGTCGCGGCGACCGTTCAAAGAGTAAAAACATAACTGATATTCTTATGATACGTACGCCCGAAATGTATTTGGTGGCTGCCGAAGCTTGTTTTAATCTGGGTGACGAAGCAAATGCTATTAAATATATGGACTATGTACGGAAACAACGCTATAGTAACTTCACAGCTACAGTGGCAACCGGAAATCAATTGAAGAATCTAATTTTGCAGGAACGTCGTCTGGAATTGGCATTCGAAGGTCAACGCTTATTTGACCTGAAACGTCTAGACTTAGATTTAGCACGCGATGATAAAGGCGATCAAGCTTCGGGAGCTGGCCGCGCAGCGTCTGTTCAGCAAGTTCCAGCTTCAGACTCCCGCTTTATCTGGCCTATTCCGGAAGGAGAAAAAAATGCTAACCCTAATATCTAATTAAACTATGAAAAAAATTACATACCTATTTGCAGCATTACTTCTTGTTTCAAGTTTTGCTTCTTGTAAACAAGAAGACAGAGTCTACGACGGGCCTGCCCAACTTGGTTTTGCTACCGAAAAAATGACCATTCGGGCGCTTCCTAATAAAACAACCTATAATCTTATCTATGGATTGACAAATAAGTCATCTGTGGATGTAAAATGTGATATAGCGGTTATCAAAAATACCAACCCTGCGGGTGACCGTTTTCATATTATCACGGATTTGTCCAAAGTTGTCATTCCAGCTGGTAGTACATTTGGAGCATTAGATATATATGCGACTAATGAAGCTTACAATGGTGGTGTTATCGACACATTGAAATTAGCTATTCACTCTGCTCAAGCTACGATATCATACTACGACACCGTAACTGTCTACGTGCAACAACTCTGCCCTATCCAAAATATGAACGAATTGGAAGGATCGTATACATATTACGATGAAAGTGGATTTGATCCCGGATTAGTTTGTACTATTACTCATGTAGCTGGTGATACCATTTTGGTTGATATCCCGCTTTCGTCATTCACCTATTTATGGGGGGGGCCGGGTTCTGATATACACCCTATCAAAGTACTTGTTAACCGTTCAGAAGCAGGCTATACAACTTCTGTTATAGAGGGACAAACATGGGTAACGATTCCAACCTACGGTCGGATTGTTCTTTATCCCTATACGAACAGTGGTATTGTCTTAACTGGGGATATAGACTATTGCCAAGATTATTTAGAAGTTATATTTGGGATGGCTATTCCTGATTATTTAAATGGCGGCTATTGGTTTAATAACCCAATGCTCGTTTCTTTTAAACGGACAGGGCCACTACCGCAATAATGACTAAGTAATAAGTGTAAACTTAACTCATGTAATTAATAAGGAGAGGGGGCTATCACAATAGGTAGCCTTCTTTCTTTAGCGAATTTAGTTACTAAAAACTCTTAGTATATGAAATTATTCTTAAACCTCTTTTTGTTGTGCATTATTTTGGGAGGAGTTGACAGCATGGTTTTGGCACAAAACGGCCTGCGAAAAGGAGTTGTACAAGTCAAATTAACCCCCGAAGCAGACCGTCAGTTGCAGTATTCAGCAACTCCGCTAACAGCCGTAGCCGGACAACTTACCGTAGGTATCAAATCGTTAGATGCAGCAAACATCCGTTACAATGCCTATTCTATGCGCCGTCTTTTTAAAATTGGAGGAAAATATGAAAAACGGCAGCGGGATTTTGGCCTACATCTTTGGTATGAAATAGAAATGGATGAAACGGTCAATGTAAAATCTGTCGCAAAAGATTATTTGGAATTAGATGAGATATCGCAAGCATCGCCTGTATATACAATACGTCAAATGGATTGCAAATCGGTTGTCGACTCTCATGATAAACTCGCTGATGTGCACCCAACACCACTCTCCACCTATAGCAACGACCCGTTACTGTACAGGCAATGGCATTATAATAATCCGGGAACAGTAACAAATTCTGTAGCCGGGGCTGATATTCGCTTAGCCGATGCATGGGATATTACAATGGGGAAACAGGATATTATTGTTAGTATCCATGATCATGGCGTTGACTATGGGCACGAAGATTTGGTTGCGAATATGTGGATCAACAAAGTTGAACTTAACGGACTACCAGGGGTAGACGACGATGGGAATGGATATATCGATGATATATATGGCTACAATTTTGTTTCCGGAGCACCAGATGTTACCTTTGCAAATGGACATGGAACACATGTGGCCGGAACAGTCGGAGCTGTGAATAATAATAGCATAGGTGTAGCCGGTGTAGCCGGTGGTTCCGGTAATAACGATGGTGTTCGGTTAATGTCTTGCCAGATATTGGAGCAAGGAAAATCCGGGACAAGAGCAACAATCCACGATTCGTATGTTTATGCGGCAGACAATGGCGCTGTGATATCGCAAAATAGCTGGGGTTATACAGAGCCTAATGGATATAATCAACCCGATATTGATGGGATCAATTATTTTATCCAATATGCAGGGAAAGATGAATACAATAATCCATTACCAAACACTCCCATGGTAGGTGGCATTGTGATTTTTGCAGCAGGTAATGATAATATGAATGCGCTTTGGTATCCGGCAGCTTTTCCTCAGGCTATATCGGTTGCTTCTTTGGCCCCCAATGGTCGCAAAGCATACTACTCCAACTATGCTGACTGGGTTACAATAACAGCGCCGGGTGGAGTTACAGATGTAACCGGCAGAGGGGTGTATAGTACTTTGCCCAATAATACATATGGATATTTACAAGGAACATCAATGGCTTGTCCCCATGTATCGGGGATAGCTGCACTCGTTTTATCAAAATACGGACATAATAATTACACTCCAGATTCCTTACGTACACGTCTCTTACACGAACCGATTCCGATTGGACAATGGGAACCCGATTATGCTCAGTATATGGGAGTGGGTCTAATCAATGCCAAAAGCGCATTAGCACCCTATACACGTGTACAGCAAATAGCAATTCCGACAACAGCCACCGTTGAGCTGAATAAAACAACATCGCTTACGGTAACTTATACTCCGGCAGACGCTTTTGATAAACAAGTAATATGGAGTAGTGAAGACCCCGCCATTGCAACAGTTGATAGTAAAGGCGGTATTTTAGGAATAAAGGACGGTATAACTAGAATCAAGGCTGTATCAAATGATAATCCAACGACGGAAGCCTATTCTACCGTTACAGTTATACGTATTCCCGTTGCCAGTGTCGCAGTCGTTCCCGAAACAATTACCATCGCGAAAGGTACTAATACACGTCTTACTGCCACAGTAAATCCTTCGAATGCAAGTGACCAATCGATAATTTGGAATAGCTTAGACCCAAACATTGCTACGTCCAATAATGTTGGCTACATCCAGGCCTTATCGGTAGGGCTTGCCCGCATTGAAGTAACCACTGTAGATGGCGGACTAAAAGATACCAGTTATATAACCGTTGTGCAACCGGTAACAGGCGTAGATATTGTTCCTACGTACCCGATGCAAGTAATGGTAGACAATACCATTCTATTGAGCGTAATAGTTACTCCTACCGATGCAAGCAATAAAAATGTAACATGGCAAAGTAACAATATCTCGGTAGCCACAGTGGATGCAAATGGACTGGTAACAGGTGTTAATGGTGGCGATAAAGATAGCCCAAAAGTGGCCACTATCAAAGTTACCACTGAGGACGGAGGTTTCTCTGCAACAGCTAATGTTTTTGTCTACGATGCGGCCCAAGCCCCCCAAGGCTTTAGCCCCAACGGCGACGGAGTCAACGATTATTTTGTCATTACGCTCGACAGCCGCGACACCTACACCCTGCGCGTGTTCGACAAATCGGGACAAGTGCATTACCAAAGCACCGACTACCGCAACGATTGGGAGGGCACCGCCAATGCAGGCCCCAACACCGGAGCTAAAGTCCGTTCCGGCACTTACTTCTACACCCTAGT
>JAVBNJ010000092.1:0-10270 GCA_031551625.1 Bacteroidales bacterium
TGTCCATTGATAGCTATTTCTTTTGTTTTACATCCCGATGCAGAAAATACCAATATCCCATTCGATGGTGCGGAAATAGTGTATTTTCCATCCTCGTCTGTGGTACTATAATTAGAAGTTCCTTTCTCTACAACAGTTACAAAATGCAACGGCAGCCCATCATTAGCAGCGACTACTGTACCGGATATTTTAACACTTTGTGCACCAGCTACAGCTACTACCAACACTACACTTGCAAAAAACGCAATTAATTTTTTCATAACATCTTTTTTAGGTTATTTTAATATAATAGATACAGCATTTTTCAAAATTCCATAAAATAATAAAATCACTTAAACTCAAATTCGCCGATAAGCACTAAACCCTCGTTATTTTTAGAGTATGCTGTCATTTGCAAAGTAGTGACTTTTCGTTCTTGTTTGCCGGTTGCATAGTGAGTATATATTTCGGCCATTATAGTACTCGGCCCTTCGGCTTTGAATTGGTTGTCGCCAAAATACTTTACCTTTATTTCATAGGTGCCGGGTATTGCTTTTTCCAATACAAATTCTTCGGGACCGAAACCTTGCGTTATATCGTTGCTGATCATACCGCCTATTGATGTATTCCGATGGCTATAATAACATTTTTCTCCACGCGGGTCTATGACATGTAAATCAATATCGGTGTTATCCCTATTCCAATTGATGACTACACGGATATCGAATGGTTGCTCTGCTATAACAGGTTCGTTGATTGATTTTGTATTCAGTTTCGAACCATGCAACGCAATAAGTTGGTTAATCTCGTGTATTAAAACACCTTTTATACCATTCGATTTAGCCATCACACTTTGGGCAAATGGCTTGGTAAGCGCTGCATAAAGCGTATCCAGAGCCTGCTGGTATTGTCCGGCATCGGCCAATGCCAAGCCATAGTCGCGATAACTTTGCGGATCCATCGGGCGCCAATCCAACACTTTTTTACAAATAAAAACCTCTTGCTTATAGGCGCCATACTCTTTCAGTTTATAGGCAAGCGTTTTGAACAGCGACGCATTCTCTAAATCCAGCTCGGCAATGGTACTGAGAATGAGCAACGCTTTTTGTTTGTCGTTGTGAGAGTAAAACCAGTTAGACATATCGAAATAGAACACAGGCACATTACCATATTCGGTGCGGAGTTGCAAATAGGTGGCATAATCTTTTTTGGTGTTACCCGTCAACGATTCTAAATACTTTTCGTTTTGTTTCACATCAACCTACCGGATAGTTGCACTGGTAGTAGCACGTTCAAGAACCAATACCTCGTTGGTTACCATCCGTTCGCTCCGGGTAGTTGCATTGGTAATTGCACTGCTAGTTACACTAGTAGTTGCACCGTATGCTCTTATTACCACCGGTTTAATGTACAGTACCCGCACTGCACGCCCGTTGGTCATCCCCGCATCCCACTTGGGCATTTGTTCAAATGCTTTTGCAATAGCGCGTGCGATAGTGGGAAAACCACCATCGCGCAGGATTTCTACATTCGAAATACTACCATTCTTTTCTACTACGAAACAGATGTTCACACGCAAGATGCCTTCCACTCCTTCTAGATCGCGGCTGATATTACGCATAATGTATTCATCGAATTTTTCCATACCTCCGGGAAAACTTGGTTGTACTTCTACCGCTGCCACCGGAACAGGATCTTCGGCTTCTACAACTCCTATCTTCACCATGCGTGTCGAAGGAGTTTCAATAATTATTACCTCACCGGAGTCGTCTCCCATTATATTCTGGGAACCTGCAATCTTTGTTTGCAGTTCTTCCTGGCTCACCATTTCTTCGACTACTTCTTCGTCGGGGGCTACTACAGGCGGTGTAAATTTAGCCTCATTCTGAATAGGTCGTGTTTCCTGTACCTGTGGCGCTTCCTCAACAGGTGCTATATCATCTAGCATTACGTAGTCCTCGTTTATTACTTCCTGGATTTCATCTCCAATAACCTTTTCCCTCCACCAATATTCTAATCCGTCTATTGCACCTCGTATTTTTTCAAACAGTGACCTTTCATCACTATACTCTTTTACATCGTCTTCCTTAGAGTCGGTAAGCATGTCCTCCGGTGGTGTTATGTTGTAATGCCTGTAATCATCCAATGTTTCGAGCACCATCAGCGAAGTGCCGCGCGTAACAATACCAAGCTGATGTCCTAACGTATTGATCAATGCCTTGTTTTTATCGTACTGCAAATCCATTTCGGCAAGTGCTTTCTGCGCCCAAATGCGCTGTACGTCGGCTTGCACACTGTGTTTTTTTGGATTCAATTCTATTTGTTTTTCGGCGGTTACCGTTTTTCCATAACCAAACTGCAAGGTTATCAATTCCGGCCCTGCTCCGGTAATCCCAACCACCGAGGCATAACCTTGCACAGGTGTAGCAATGCCCGGATATACCTCTCTAACACTCTTGCTATGTTTAACTCCCAACAACTGTAGCGATTCATTCTGCACCTCCCGCTCCACAGCAGCTACCGAAAGGCTTTGAAGGTTGATAAATTTCCCTTCATGTTGAATAGCCAGCCATTTCAACGTACTGTAATCGGCTTTAGATGCCGATACCACGCAATGTAACGGTTTTGAACAGGCAAATGTTGCCTCACTGAAAGTAGATAACCCATCGGAAAATAAAATATATTCGTTGGCCGGTATCTTGGCCAAGTCAATGCTGCTATAATTTGTTCCTCCATCGTACACCACCGCCTCAATTGCTTTTCGCAGCTCACCCCAGTTGCCGTTGGTAATAGTAAAAGTGCCTATTTTATCGAACGTGTAATTGAATGTTGTCAAATGAATAGTCAGGTTCTTCTTCAGGGCAATAATTTTGTCCAACACCATCAACTCTTTTAACAGATCTCTGTTTTGCGCACTCCACGAGGCATCCCATACAATGCCCAACGTATCGCCCCATGTTTTCTTTTGGCTTTGCGCTTTTACAAATGTGTTGACATAAAAATAATAGTTTCCTTCTATTTCCTGCACCAACACTTCGGGTACGTCTTCAACAACGGGCAACGAAAACTTCAGCGCCTGCTGCGGATGGTACGCAGAACGTTTGAACGAGGCTACGTAGTTCATTCCTTGTTGGTCGAAGCGGATATTGCTTGTTTGTCGCACAGCAAACTCCGGTTTACCGCCCGGTTGGAATACATTCGCCTGCAACGAAAATTCTTCAATCTTATCCTTGTAATCCAATGGCAGGTAATAGGTAAACCGTCCGTTTTCCACTTTCAGCTCCTGTTCGTAGGTTATTGAGATAGTGCGGCTACCGTTGCCGGGAATAGGATAAATACGTGTCCGGAAATTATTTCCTTCTACTTTTTCCAACAAGCCGGGGTCCACGCGGCGACGCTCTATCTCTTCGAACACTTGTGTGGCTTTTGCTTTTTCGACAGGAACCGCCTTACGCATTTTGCCATTAATATCCAGTGCATAGCCGCTCACGGTAACGCCTTCGGGCAAAGGAAACAGCAGTTCGCCTTCCAGGATAAGCGATGTACGATTTTGAAAAACCATTGTCAACGTAGTAGTCGCAATGTTTCCTGTAACATTTACCTTAATGCCTAAATCCTTTAGATACACTTGGGCAGGATCTTCATGGCCTCCCACTTTCAGAACCGGTACCTGCCACTGGCTATAATCCTCTTCGGCAGTTACTGTCGTATCAAAAGACTGTAAAGAGCCGGTATCAACGTAGTTTGCCTTTCCGGGCATCAGTACCCCCGCAATAGCCACTGCAGCCAGCAGTACACAAAGAAAAATCAACGGTAATTTTTTCATAGGTTTTATTTTAAATTGTTTTGTTAGTATAGAGCAACTCTTTTTCAAAATTCCATAAATATTCAGAAAATAATTGTACTTTTGTACAATACACAAATTTACACTTTGTTTTTCACAACCAAAATATCGGTATGCACGGACGATGAACTACTGTCGCGGTTTCGCAACAACGGAAACGCCGACTGCTTTACCGAACTCTACAGCCGCTATATTCCGCTCTCCTACGGACTTTGCCTCAATTACCTGAAAACAGAAGCCGAAGCACAGGATGCAGTAATGGAACTTTTTGAAGAACTGCGCCACAAAGCGGCAAAATATGAAATACGGACTTTTCGTACATGGCTATACAGTGTCGTAAAAAATCACTGTCTGAAACGGATTCGCGACAATAAACAACCTCTCACCGTAGAATTTAATCAACACTTTATGGAATTTGCCGATTTTCCGGCTCTATTCAATGAGGACGATAAAGAAGCGAATTTCCACACGCTCCGGCAATGTTTGGAAAAGCTGCCCGAACCACAGCGAGTGAGTGTAGAACTATTCTTCCAACGCGACCTTTCGTATGCCGACATTGTAGAAACAACCGGCTACCAGCTAAAGAGTGTAAAAAGCTATATACAAAACGGGAAACGTAATTTAAAAATATGCATGGATAATGAAAAATAACAGGCACATAACCGGTTATTTGAAAGGTGCTCGCAAAGGCGCCGATGCCAATCGTGTGGAGCGCGAGGCCATGCAAGACCCATTCCTGCACGAAGCGTTGGCCGGCTACGACAAACACTCCGGCGACCATGCCGGCACTATACATAAATTGCAGCAACAAGTAAAAAGCCGCAGCAACCAACGTCGCAAACCCATGATATGGTGGGCTGCCGCTTGCATAGTAGCCCTACTGGGTGTGGGCACACTGTTTTTTATACAACCCTCGACACACCAGTCGTTGCAAACCGAGTCTATAGCCGTTATGCATGAAGCAGCACCGGAACAACAAGAAGGTATTGAATCTTCGTCACAAGCTACGCAGATAGCCGAACACAAGCAAGAGATCGCAAAATTTACACCGCCTGTAGTAGCCCCCGACGAAGAAGTAGTCGAAGAAATGGTGAGCCAGAAAGAACTGCAAACCAAGATTGCAGGTTCCCAGAATATAATGGGAGACGACACTGAAGAAATAATGGTAGTGCAAAACGAATCGCCAGTAGCTTTAGCAACTAAAAAAGAGGAGTTGGCAACTGCTTTGGCGGTATCCACACCTGTGGTATTGTCGAGGCAAGCGGCAGGCGTGCAAACCAGTAGCGAACCCGCCAACGGTAACTTCCTATGTCCGGCAGATACAATGACCATCAAGCACACAGCTTCGAGTACCAGTATTGAAACAAAAATAAAAGATAATTCCTTTATCGCGCTAAACAAAACAGTCACAACAACCGGCGAAGATGTTGCGGCAGGCTATGGGGCTCGTAAATTGCCAATCGGTTCCGGCGCTATTGTAGCAGCCCCCTCGTCAACGAAAACAAACGACGATAACAAAAATGCAACTGACGACGACTTGGAACCTTTGATAGAGACAGCTCCAACTCCATTGATGGGAAAGAAATTGTATCAACAATACATTGCCTACAACTTGCAACAACCCACCGATTCGCTTTGTGCTACAGCTAAAGGAAATGTAACGGTAACTTTTAAGGTTAATGCAAACGGCCGACCCTATGATATAAAAGTCACCAAAAGCCTTTGCCCCTCATGTGATGCAGAAGCTATACGTTTAATTGAAAATGGTGGTCTTTGGAGCACCAGTCGGCGAAAAGGCAAGTATACCATTAAATTCCCAGCGGGCAGCGCGCAGTAAGCAGCATAACAAGCGCAATTCCTAATTCCTAATTCCTAATTCCTAATTCCTAATTCCTAATTCCTAATTCCTAATTCCTAATTCTTAATTCTTAATTCCTAATTTTAACTCGACTCTCCGCTCCCACACGGCCACTATAGAAATGCCCCATCGGACAAACAGAATCCACAAGCCCATTCCGCCAAAGGAAACAAACAGCAGCAAATCTTCGAGATTGCTGTGCGATACGGCTATATGGTGGTTGAGTAAATCGGCGTCGGAGCGCGAAATTTTACCCTGCTCGGTTTCTTCAATCATAACAGCTGCCCCATAGGCCAATCCCAAGATATTAGCTACAATCCAAAGGAAGGACGTTTTGGCAGGCAAGCCGAATAGTTTAAGCACCGGACGCAATGCATTCGACAGCCAACGGATAACACCGAACTCGGCCAGCAGCCGCTGCAAGAACGATAACGAAATAATGAGCACTAGCATGCGTATAACTAATTTTATAGTTGATAGCCCCCATGCCAGCGCCAAATCGGGTAACGGTAGCGGTGCTGCGTCCGATGTGTGCGCCAACACCTCCGTGTTTGCGTGAGGCAGCAGCCAGTTGGCAACAAGCCCGCCTACTAAAGCGCCCAACGTGCGCACCACCACCATACGTACCGCAGAAGATCCGCATTTGCGTTGCACCGCTGTTTCCACAATCATATTGTGCGCGCTCAGCACCATCACTCCCAAAATAGTAATCTCACGAATACCCAACGACAGCGTGCTTGCCACCGCCAGCGCTCCATACACATTTACAAAATAACCGGTAAGGAAAGCCAGTGAAGCCTCGCCGGGCAAGCCCACTAAGCGGAACACAGGTGTCAGAAAATCCGACATCCAGGCAATAATACCGAAGTAACGCAGTACCTCCACGCCCAATGACACAACCACCGTCAAGCGAATCATCCACCATGCTATTTTCAATGCTTTTGGGTACGACGTACGCCATGCATCGCCTACCCGCTGAAGAACCGTTTTATCCATTTGCTTTTAATCTATAAATCGTACTGTAGGCCACGGGCAACACCAGTATCGTGAGAATGGTGGCCATGAGCAATCCACCCATAATAGTAGCAGCCATACCGCCAAACATCGGGTCGAATAGCAGCGGCGCCATTCCCACAATAGTTGCCACCGCTCCTGTGAGCACCGGCACTAATCTTGTTTTGGCGGCATAAATAACCGCTTCGAGCGGCTGCATGCCTTCTTTTGTTTGCAGCACAATTTCGTCGACAAGAATCACGGCGCTTTTCACATTCATACCCACCAAGCCCAGCAGGCCCAACAATGCGAAAAAATCAAAATCTTTACCCAATGCTGCCAAGCCAATTACCACGCCTATAATAATAAGCGGAATCATAGCAACAATAGTCAATGGCCGCTTGTAGTTGCCAAACAGGAACAGCAGCACGATGAACAATAAAATAAATGCCAACGGCAACTGTCTGCGGATTGATGCAAACGTTTCGTCTTGCGGCTGCTGTTCTCCCAAATAATTTATCCGATACCCCTCGGGCAATGGCATTGAAGTGTTCAATTTTGCCCAGATGGCTTTGAATGTGGCGTTGGTATTGCCCCCCCGCACGGGATCCATACGCACCACAATAGTACGCTCGCGCTGATAGTGCCACAACATGTAATAGTGGTAATCGACATCAAAGCCACCGGTTACCTGCTCCAGTACAAACGACTGCCCCCGGTTATTGAACACCGGCAACGTACGCATGCTGTTGAGCGAACGATCGTCGGCAGCTGTGCTCTTCAACAAAATAGGCATACTAAGATCACGCTCGCGGTATTCGGCCAAAGGCAACCCCGTTGTCGATAAAGCCAGTGTTTGCGCCACTTCCAAACGGGTAACCCCTAGTCGTTCGCCTTTTTCTTCCGAAAAATCGGGCAAGCACACGGGCACCTTGGCTCCCCAGTTGGTGCGCAAGAAATCGACCTGCACGGCGGGCGCCATCGAGCGAATGATGTTCATCGAACGATTAGCCAATTGCTGCAAAGTGTCAATATTGTGCCCGCTGAAAAGAATTTCAATAGCTCCGTCGACTGGCGCCGAAAGCTTGAACAACGAAGAGCGGCATACCATATCGGGATGATGTCGTATCACATAGTTGTAGAATGCCTGTTCAAAGTAAGCCGCAGAATCGGCATTGTTCACTTCAATCAGCATATTGGCAAAATTCGGTTTCAAGGCATAGCTCGTCGAAGCCAAGTAGTAGCGAGGGTGCGAAGCCCCCACTGCCGTAGCCACTTTTTTTACACCAGGCATCGCCCGCATCGCTTTTTCAATATCCAATGTTTTAGCAGCAGTAGCATCAATACCGTAGCCCTCGGGCAAAAACAAATCGGCACGAAAGTAAGGCTTCTTCATATACGGAAAAAAGTTGGAAGGCATCTGTTGCAACGCCCACAAAGCAGCCACCAACAGCACCACCACAACACCCAACGTAGCCCAGCGGTAGCGAATCAATCCATACAGGAAATTACCAAACTTTTTATACAATTTTGTATCGTACGGGTCTTTCAAAGCCTCACCGACATTTTCCTTCAACATAAAATCGCCATACGTAGTTGTTTGCGTAAGCGCGAATAGCCAACTGAACCCCAACGACAGCGAAAGCACCACAAACAACGGGTGAACAATTTCGGCAGCAGCCGTGCTTGCCAGATATAGCGGCAAAAACGAAATGATAGCAATGCACGTAGCACCAAACAAGCCCCACATAGGCTTGATAGCGCCTTGTAACAAAGCCTCCCGGCGCTTCATCCCACGCTTGATATTATTGCGCGCATTGTCGGCAACCACAATGGCATTATCAACCAGCATACCCATAGCAATAATGAATGCTGCCAATGACGAACGATTCAAGCCTGTGCCAAAAAATTGCATAACAAATAACGTAGCGGCAATGCAAAAAATCAATGCTGTGCCAATAAGCACCGTCGTACGCAACCTGTAGAAAAAGAAAAGCAATACAATTATGGTGACAACCGAAATGACAAGGTTCAATAAAAAATCGTTATTGGCCTGTGCAGCAATCGTATCTTCGGGGTATAGCTCTACCAGCTCGTATCCATAAGGCAATAAAGGCAACACTTGCCTGGCAATAGTTTCACGCACCAACGCACCTGCTCTTACGACATTGTGGTCTTGGGCAGTAGCAACAGCAATGCCAATAGCTTTCGAACCATTGATACGCAACAGCGATTGAGCAGGTTCGTAATACCCTTTTTCCACTTTTGCAATATCGCCTAAGCGCAACTGCACACCGTTTGGCATTGGTAACAACTGGTTGCGAATATCATCGATACTCCGGTATGAGGCCTGCACCAGCACCGTAACCTCTAAAACGCCCGCCCGGCGGGGTCCCACGGACACCTCTGTGTTTTGTGTACTCAATACCTGGATAATATCGGCTGGCGAGAGGCCTTTACGGGAAAGGCTTGCAGGCGAAATAAATATAGTCACCACTTCTTGTTGCTCACCAAATGTAGTAATTTTGCTGACCCCGTCGATCGGGGTCAGTAATGTCTTTATCTCTTGTGCCCTATCGCGCAATTCGGCATACGACACGCCTTCGTCGGCTGTCAAACCGAAATAGATACCGTATACATCCCCAAAATCGTCGTTCACGGCAATCACACCTGCCCCTGCAGGCAGCTTAGTCTGTACATTGGCTGCTTTTTTACGCAAGTCGTCCCACAACTGGTCCATCAATGCGGGATCGGTACCCGGGTCCAGCTCTATCGTAATGTACGCAAAGCCGGCATACGATTCACCTTTCAGCTTATGCACATTTGGCATCGTCTGGATCTCACGCTCAATAGGCGTAGTAATCAATTCCTCGACCTCAGCTGCCGATGCACCGGAATACTGGCACGTGAGCACTGCCTGCTTGACTACAAAAGGCGCATCTTCTTTCTTCGGCAAATTGCCGAACGCCAACACTCCTCCAATGGTAAGCAACACCAGGAAGAAGTGTATAACTAATTTATTCTTTAATGAATATTGCGGAAGGTTCATTTCCAAAAAAAATTAAGAATCAAAAATTAAAAGTAGGAATATTAAGCTGCGCAGGCAATTCCTAATTATTAATTTCTAATTCATCATTCACTTTCACCCGTTCGCCCTCGTGCAACATCGTTACACCGGCTGTCACAATGCGGTCGCCCACAGCAAGGCCCGACAGGACTACGATATCGCTATCGCCCGACAGCTCGCCTGTTGTCACAGGCACCAACGCAACCGTTGTATCGGCCGGATTTACTTTCCAAACCGACTTTTCGCCGGTATCCGTATTGAGATATATGCTCGACAACGGAACGGTTATTAATGCATTCGAAAGGCCGGACAACTCCAATCTCACATTGCAGGCGTAGCCAGGCAACACTTTTAGGTTACCGAATGCAGGATCGTCAATCGTCAATATAATAGGAATACCGGCCCCACCAACCGACAAACGCACGACATCCTTAACTCTTGCGCGTTAAAAAACACCCTTGTTCACTTCCAGTTCAATACTGTACCGCACGCTGGTATCGGAATAGCGCACATTTATTTCGGGCAGTAC